>NZ_JADGMP010000001.1:0-301164 GCF_015549295.1 Cupriavidus sp. IK-TO18 | reverse complement strand
ACGCGCTGGTGACGATGTGCATCGGCGGCGGGCAGGGCATTGCCGCGATCTTCGAACGCGTCTGAGGTTCGACTTGCGCCTGGATTGCCGATCAAGATGTCAAGGCGATCCAGGTCCTTTGGCAGGTCTGCAGCTTGATTCAGGGTGCGCGGCAACGCGTCCGCGCACGCGGCCGTGATCGTTGAAGCGGGCGCACTCCGCCAGTACGGCTGCAGCCGTTGCCATGCCGGCGTCCTCGAAGCCATCGATGGCGATCTTCGAGAACGCCTGCAGGAAGTAGGCCGACTTCGCCGCAACCACGACATCGCAGGCCAGCGCGAGCGACGCGCCGCCGCCCGCAGCCAGGCCGTTGACAGCCGCAACGCTCGGGACTGGCAGGCTTTGCAGCTTCATGACAAGAGGCTTGAAGTACCGCTCGACGTGAGCGCCGATATCGGGCAGCTTTCCGTTCACGATCTGCATCGCCGGATCGGCCAGATCCTGGCCGGCGCAGAACGCGCGCGGGCGTCGAGCGCCGTGGCGGCACCATCGGCGCCCCGCTCCTTCAGTTGATACGTTATTTGCCGGTGAACTGCGGCGAGCGTTTGGCGAGGAATGCTTCGATGCCTTCACGCGCGTCCTCGGTGCGCGTGGCGCGCGAGAACAATTCAGCCTCCGCGCGCAGGCCGGCATCCAGATCCAGCCGGGCTGCAGCCAGCACCGCCTCGCGCGCCAGGTGGACAGCCGATGGCCGGTCTTCCGAGACTTCAGCCAGGTGCGCCTTGCCGACAGCGACAGGGTCGCCCGCCTCGACCAGCCGGTCGACCAGGCCGATCTCCAGTGCCTCGTCCGCGGCAATCATCCGCCCGGTGGTAATCAGATCCAGCGCCCGCGTCGTACCCACCAGCCGTGGCAGCCGTTGCGTCCCCCCATAGCCCGGGATCAATGGCGGCATGGCCGATGTGCACCTTGACGGCGCCGAGGGCGACGCCACCGCGGACACCGACGCCGCACAAGCCCGCTAAAAAAGCGGGCAGCATCCCGTCCTCATGCCGGCAGTGCGAAGGGATTGAACCCGGTGCGCTGATAGCCCTCCGCCGTTACGGCATGGTCCAGGGCCAGCGTGGCAAGATCATCGGCGACGGCCTCGGCTTGCCGGTCGCGTTCCAGTGAGATGACTTTCAGGTATCCGTGACACACGCCGCAGCATTCGGCGCGCACCGTGGCTTCGGCGGTGTCGAAGCTGAGGTAGTCAAGGTCCGCAGCGGCACCACAGTTGGTGCATTTCGCCCGCACCATGTGCCAGGCGCTCTCGCAGAGCGCGCAATGCAGATAGCGCAAGCCCTGGCGATCGCCGGTCAGGATCAGGCTTGCTACAGGCGCACTGCCGCAGGCCGGGCAAGACGCGTGCTCGGCAGGGCCACAGCCGGGCACGGGCACGGGCGCGGCGCGCACGGCGCTGGCGCGTTGCAGCGAGAGCGCGGCCCAAAGGAAGGGCGCGATCGCCGCCGGGACGGCGTCGAAGCGACCCAGGGTCAGCGCCTGGGCCGCGCCGAGGCGCTCCTCGTCCGGAAGGCCGCGCAGCACCGCTAGATGCGTGGCGACCGGGGCGGGGACATCGGGCGCAAGCCGCTCAATCAACCGGTCAAGCAGAAAACCTAGATGCCCCTGCTGCAGAATGGCCCTGGCGCCTGCCGGTCCGGATCCGCCGGCTTCGGGCACAAGCGATGCCTGCACCTCGGCCACGCGGGCGGCCAAGCGCAGGTAATCGGCGTGATCGTGGCCTTCGGCCAGCGTGCGCAGGCGCGCGGCGCGGCGGCCGTAAAGACCGGCAAGGTCTGGCTGGATCTGCGGCGCGAAATTCCGGGATGCCTCGCCCGATGGCAGCCCGCCTGGCGGCATCGGATGCGGGCTCATGACCGACGGCCCTTCGCTTCCACCTCTTTCGCCTCTTTCGCCTTCACCTCGCCATACCAGCGGTCATGGTGCTGCCTGGCCCAGGCCCGTGAAACATAGCCCGTCACCATACCAGTGATCGAACCGCGGACCCAGAGGGCCAGATAGATGTGCCCCACAATCAGCAGGATCAGGCCGATCCCTGCGACGGAATGGGCCAGGATCGCCAGGCGGAGCACGGGAATCGGGAAATACTCGGCGAAATAGGCGCGCCACATGATCAGCCCGGTGATCAGAAGGGCCAGTATCGAAGCCATGATGAGCCAGAACAAGACCTTCTGGCCGGCGTTGTACTTGCCTATCCGCAGCGGTTCGCCACCATGCCGGTTCAGGAGCACGTCCCGGACGCGGCGGAACCAGATCGCGTCGGTGCGCGCGGGCATGTTGTAGCCCACAAAGCGCACGAACATGTAGCAAAGGCCAACGAAAACCGCGATGCCGAGGAACGGGTGGAGCAGCCGCGCCATCTGCGGCGTGCCAAGGAATCCGCTCATCCAGCTCACCATCGGGAAGAACCACGAGATACCCGAAACCGCAGCGAGGAAGAAGCAGAACACCATCGCCCAGTGGCACAGCCGTTCGGCGAACTTCGTGCGCAAGATCCTATCGTTGTTGGTCGCCATCTCCGCTCTCCGCCTATGCTGCGCCATCATCCGGGCCATGGTGCCCATCCGATTCGGTGGTGTTGGGGCCGACCGCCATGAAATGCGCCGCCATGCCCACGACCACCGCCGCGCCAACGACGGCCGCGCCAGGTTGCAGGCCATCCTTCCAGCCCGAAACGACCGTGCTGATCTTCGGGTCCTTCGGCAAGCCCGCGTAGCGCTTGGGGTCATCGGCATGCTGCAGCACGTACATCACGTGGGTGCCGCCGACCCCCGCCGGGTCATACAGTCCCGCCTTGGCAAAGCCGCGCTCGTTCAATTCGGCCACGCGCTCGGCCGCGAGGGACTGCATCTCTGCCTTCGAGCCGAAGCTGATGGCGCCGGTCGGGCAGGTCTTGACGCACGCAGGCTCCTGCCCGACCGAGACGCGGTCCGAGCACAGCGTGCACTTGTAGGCCTTGTTGTCCTTCTTGGAAATGCGCGGCACGTCGAAGGGGCAGCCGGCCACGCAATAGCCGCAGCCGATGCACAGGTCGGACTGGAAGTCGACGATGCCGTTCGCATACTGCACGATGGCGCCGGGCACCGGGCAGGCCTTCAGGCAGCCGGGGTCCTCGCAATGCATGCAGCCGTCCTTGCGGATCAGCCATTCCAGCTTCCCCGCCTGGTCCTCATGCTCGGTAAAGCGCATCAGGGTCCAGGTGTCGGGCGACAGATCGCGCGGGTTGTCGTAGACGCCGACATTCTCCTGCACCTCGCCGCGCAGGTCGTTCCATTCGCTGCAGGCGACCTGGCACGCCTTGCAGCCGATGCAGGTCGATACGTCGATCAGCTTGGCCACTTGCATCTGATGGTCACGGATCCGAGGGGCCGGTGTCAGCTCCGACGAGGCCGAGCGACGGATGATGTTCTGCGAGTTCATGCCTGTGCTCCCGCCATCTTTTCAATGTTTACGAGGAATGCCTTGAATTCCGGAGTCTGTGAATTGGCATCGCCAACGCCAGGCGCAAGCGTGTTGGCGAGATAGCCCTTGCGCGTCGCTCCCTCGAAGCCCCAATGGCACGGGATGCCGATCTGCTCGACCGCCTGCCCGGCCACCTGGAGCGTGCGCATGCGCTTGGTCACCACCGCCTTGGCAGTGATGTAGCCGCGTTTGGTCGTAATCTTCACCGTGTCGCCATGGGCGATGCCCTTGTCCGCGGCCAGCTTCTCGCCGATCTCGACGAACTGCTCGGGCTGGAGCATGGCGTTCAGATGCGAGTGCTTGGTCCAGTGGCGGAACAATTCCGTGATCGAATAGGTCGTGGCGACATAGGGAAACTCGGTGCGGTTGCCCATGCGCTGCGCATCGTTCTGGAAGATGCGTGCGGTCGGATTGTGGGTGACCTTTGCGTGCAGCGGGTTCTTCCCGATCGGGCTCTCGACCGGCTCGTAATGCTCGGGGAAAGGGCCGTCGATCATGCCTCCGGCCGAGAACAGGCGCCCCACGCCTTCGGGCAGCATGATGAAAGGTCCGATCGGTGAGCCGGGTGCCGCGGTGAGCGGAAAGTCGGGCACGTCGGCACCCACCCATGTCTCGCCGTTCCAATGCAGGATCTGGCGCTTGGGGTCCCAGGGGTTCCCCTTCTCGTCCATCGAGGCGCGGTTGTAGAGAATGCGGCGGTTCGCGGGCCAGGACCAGGCCCAGCCCGGCGTGTTGCCGAGACCGGTGTCGGTGTTGTCGCGCCTGGCCATCTGGTTGCCGGCCTCGGTCCAGGAGCCGGTGAAGATCCAGCAGTAGCTCGAGGTGGTGCCGTCGTCGCGCAGTTGCGCGAACGAATCCAGCAACTGGCCCTTGCGCAGGATCTTTTTCCCGGTCTCGTCGAATACATCCGCCAGCGCGTAGCCGTTGGCTTCCTTGGCCATTTCCTCGGGATGGGGGCTGCAGGGATCGTGATAGGTCTCCTCGTCCCAGGTCATGTGCAACACCTGTTCGGGGCAGGCGCCGCCCTCTTTTTCGTAAAGCCGCCGCAGCTCCATCATGATGCCGCCAAGGATGGCCGGATCATGCCGCGCCTCGCCCGGCGGCTGCTGGCCCGCGTAGTGCCATTGCAGCCAGCGGCCCGAATTCACGACGGTCCCGTCTTCCTCGGCAAAGCAGCTCGACGGCAGCCTGAAGACCTCGGTCATGATCTCCTCGGTCCTGACGTCGTTGAACTTGCCTTCGTTGCGCCAGAAGTTGGAGGTCTCGGTCACCAGCGGGTCGATGACCACCAGGAACTTCAGCTTCGACAGCGCGGCCGAGGACTTGTTCTTGTCAGGCATTGCCGCCAGCGGATTGAACCCCTGGACCACGTAGCCGTTGACCTTGCCCTCGTACATCAGGTCGAAATAGGCCAGCATGTCGTAGCTGCGGTCCCATTTCGGCAGCAGGTCAAAGGCCCAGTCGTTTGCCGCCGTGGCATGTTTGCCGAACAGGTTTTTCTGCAGCGAGACGAAAAACTTCGGCAGGTTTTTCCAGTAGTTCACCTGGTCGGGCAACATCGCTTTCGGCGTGGCATCGGCCAGGAACTGCCTGAGCGTCTGCTGCCTGTCGGCGGGCAGGTCCATGTAGCCCGGCAGCCGCAGCGACAGCAGGCCCAGGTCGGTATAGCCCTGGATGTTGGAATGGCCGCGCAGCGCATTCACGCCGCCGCCGGACATGCCGACATTGCCCAGCAGCAGCTGGATCATCGCCGCGCCGCGGATGATCTGCGCGCCGCCGGTGTGGTGCGTCCAGCCGAGCGCGTAAAGCCAGGTGAGCGTCTTGTCCTTCGCCGAGCACGAGCCGACGATCTCGGCGATCTGCAGGAAATCGGCCTTCCTGACGCCGGTGATCTCCTCGACCTTCTCCGGCGTGTAGCGTGAGACGTGCCGCTTCAGCAGGTTCAGCACACAGCGCGGATGGCGCATCGAGGGATCGCGTTTCGCGTTTCCCCGTGCGTCGAGCTCATAGGTCCAGGAGGCTTTGTCGTAGACGAGCTTTTCGGGATTGAAGCCCGAGAACAGCCCTTCGTCGAAGCCGAAATCCTCGCGCACGATCAGCGGCGCGTTGGTGTAGGCGCGCACGTAGTCATGCTGGATCTTGTCGTTCTGCAGAAGCCAGTTGACCATGCCCATCAGGAAGGCCGTGTCCGACCCCGCCCGGATCGGCGAGAAGATATCGGCAACCGAGGCCGTGCGGTTGAAGCGCGGATCGATGACGATGACCTTGGCCTTGTTTTTGATCTTGGCCTCGATCACCCATTTGAAGCCGACCGGGTGGGCCTCGGCCGGGTTGCCGCCCATGACCATGACGACATTGGCATTCTTGATGTCCACCCAGTGGTTCGTCATCGCGCCGCGGCCGAAGGACGGCCCCAGCGCCGAAACCGTTGGCCCGTGGCACAGGCGCGCCTGGCAGTCCAGCGCCAGCATGCCGAGTGAGCGGGCGAACTTGAAGTCGAGCACCCCCGTTTCGTTGGAGGCCGCCGACGAGGCGAGCATGCCCGAGCTCAGCCAGCGGTTCACCAGCTGGCCCTTCTCGTTGCGCGCGATGAAGTTCTTGTCGCGGTCGTCCTTCAGCAGCCGGGCGATGCGCCTGGTCGCTTCGTCCCAGCTGATGCGCACCCACTCCTTCGACCCCGGCGCGCGGTATTCCGGATACAGCAGCCGGTTCTTTGAATGGACAATGTCCAGCAGCCCCGCGCCCTTGGGGCAGAGCGAGCCACGGCTGACCGGATGATCGGGATCCCCCTCGATGTGGAAGATGCGGGGTTTCGCATTCTTTGCGCCGTCACCGAGCGAATACATCAGCAGGCCGCACCCGACCGAGCAATAGGTGCAATTGTTGCGCGTCTCCTTCGCACGCAGCAGCTTGTAGGGGCGCACGCCGGCGGGGGCCTGCGCCCAGGCCGTACCCATGCCCAGGGCCGAGGCCGTGACGGCAACGGGGCCTGCGCCGAGAATCTTGAGGAACCGCCGGCGTCCGATACTGGTGGTGCTTGTCATGTCTCCTCGCCTTGCCGGGCTTGCTGACGTGTCCGCCGAAGCCTCTGTGCTTATTGTTCCGCGGCTGATGCAAGAGACATCTTGAGCTGACTCGTCGCCTTGGCCGCAATGCTGATCGCAAGGCAGTGGGCATGCGCACAGCGACCCGGAGAATCGTGCGGCAGGACCAACGCCTTTCGCCCAAAGATATCCGTCCGCTCACTTAAGGTAAATTCAGCGATTCTTTGCCGGTCTATAAGAGATTGCTTAAGTAGCGCGGCGGCTACCTCATCAACCCGGCGCGTGCCAGGCCGGTCGACCGTGACGCCGCGGTCCGCTCGCTCAGGTGCTCACCCGGCCAGGTGCCGGTGCCTCACGCCGGGAACCGACATGCCAATCTGCAGAATCTCGCCGGCAGTTGAATCGGTCACGTAAAGCGTGCTTGCATCGGGTCCGCCGAAGGCGACGTTGGTCAGCGAATGGCCAGCAGTGCCACGGATCACCTCGACCGGCTCGGCACGATGATTGAGCACCCAGACATAGGCAAGGCCGGGATTGGCAACAAGGAGGCGGCCATCGACATCCATGGCGAGGCCGTCCGGCCCGCTGGGACCATATGACGTAAAGAACTGCCCGGCCTTGGATACGCTGCCGTCCTCCTGCAAGGGCATGCGCCAGACGCAGTTGCCCCGTGTGACGGCAACGAACAGGAAGCGCTCGTCCGGTGACAGCACGATGCCGTTCGGACTCGGCACGTTGGAAAGCAGCAGTTCGAGGCGCCCTTCGCCAGTCAGCCGATACACGCGGCCGCTAGGGTCATGCAGCCCCGTTTGCCCCTGGTCCGTGAAATAGATGTTTCCCTGAGAGTCCAGCGTCAAGTCGTTGACGCCCTTGAAGCTTTCGGTATTCCGGCGCGGCAGGTACGGCCGGACGGTACCCGTTCGCACGTCAACCTCCATCAGCCCGTTGCGGTAGTCCGTGACAAGCAAGGACCCGGCATTCAGGAATTTCATCCCGTTGGGCTCGCCGTCCCATTCGGCAACCAGGTCCCAATCGCCCTTCTGGTCGATCCTGAAGATCCGGCCATTGGGAATATCGGTGACGTACAGGTTGCCGGCATCGTCGAAGACGGGGCCTTCCAGGAAGGAATCGCTTTCGCGCCCTCCCTGGTTCGCCCTGGACCATTCGGTTCGCCGCGGGTGGCGATAGCGGGCAGGCAGGCTGGAGAACGACGACGCTTCACGTATGACCGGCGAATTCAGTAGAAACATGTCTCGACACCTGTTGATCGTCCTGTTGCAGCGGCGCGCCCATTACTGCTTCTGAAACCCCGTCCCGCGTGCAACCTTCCCCCAGAAGGCGGTCCTGCTGGCCACTTCGGTCCTGAACGTGCCGGCATCCCAATAGCCCGGCTCGGCACCGATACTCTCAGCATAGGCCTGCATGTCCGGCGTCGCCATCGCCTTGGACACCTCGTTCTGGATTCGCTCCAGCACGTCGGCGGGCGTGCCCTTGGGCGCCCACAAGCCGGTGAAATTGGTGACACCGTAGCCCTTGACACCGGCCTCCGCAAAGGTGGGCACGTTGGCCAGCGCGGGCAGGCGTTTCGTGCCGCTGACGGCCAGCACCGCCAGCTTGTTACCCTTGACCTGTCCGATCACGCCCGGAATAGAAGCCATCTGGAAGTCGACGGTACCGCTCAGCAACGCGATGGTTGCTTCGCCGGCGCCTTTGAATGGCACATGCATGAAGTGCGTTCCCGCGGCGAGGCCCAAGGCTTCGCTGGCGAAATGCGGAGTCGAGCCCGGCCCGCCCGACCCGTAGGAAACCTTGTCGTCGGACTTCGCCGCGGCAATCAGGTCGGCCAGCGTCTTGTACTTGCCGTCAGCCTTGACCACCACGCCCATCGGGGCGAACACGTATGCCGCGACAGGTTGCAGGTCCTTTGCGGCATCGAAAGGAAGCGACTTGAAGATGTGGGGCAACAGCGCGTAGGTCGTATCGTTGGCGAGCAGCGTGTAGCCATCCGGCGCGGCGCGCGCAACTTGGGCCGAGCCGATCGTTCCGGTCGCGCCTGCCTTGTTTTCGACATAGAAGCTCTGGCCCGTCTGCTCGGTGAGCCGCTGCGCCATCTTGCGGGTGACGGCGTCCACGGCGCCGCCAGGCGGGTAAGGAACGACGATCTTGACCGGCTTGGCTGGCCACCCCTGGGCTTGCGCCGCCGTCGACATGGCGGCAAGCGCGGCAAGTGCCAGCGCCCGGAGCAGCGCAGCTCCGATGTTCATCTGTTTCATGCTGTCTCCATCTTGCGAACGTTCTTGTCAGGGAGTACTGCGACTAGTGCGGTCCAAGCGCCGGCTCGGCCAGCCTGCGCAGGACCGCCAGGGTATTGTTCGCCGCTGCGACACCCATATTGACGTAGGCCGCGCTGGTCACGCCACCGATATGCGGACTGAGCACGAAGCCCGGCTCTCCCTGGAAGGCATGCGGCACCTGCATCGGCTCGCGCGCAAAGCTGTCCAGGCCGGCAGCGGCGACGTGGCCCGAGCGGACGGCTTCGAGCAGCGCCGCTTCGTCGATCAACCCGCCGCGCGCAGTGTTGATCAGGATCACGCCACGCTTGCACTGTGCCAGTGTGCCGGCATTGACCATTTCCCTGTTCTCGGCCGTCAACGGGCATTGCAGCGAGATGACATCCGATCGTCTCCAGATCTCTTCCAGCAGCACGGCTTCGATATGGTCCGGCAAGTCCGTGGCAAACGGGTCGAAGCCGATCACGCGCATGCCGATGGCGTCGCACATTCTGGCGAACCGCCGCCCGATCGCGCCCAGGCCAATCAGGCCGATGGTCAGGCCATTCAGCTCCAGGCTCTTGTGCGTGGCTTTGTCCCAGTGGCCGGCATGCATGCGCGCGTCCAGTTGCACCACCGACTTGGCGCACGCAAGCATCAGCGCCAGCGCGTGTTCTGCAACGGCCGCGGCATTGGCCCCGGCAGCGGCGGTCACCTTGATGCCGCGCGCCTCGGCAGCGGCCTTGTCGATGGTGTCGGTTCCGGTGCCGTGCTTCGAGATCACCCGCAAGGCGGGGGCCGCGTCCATGACTTCGGCCGTCACGGCGCCATAGCGCACGATGATGCCGACAGGATTGTGCTTCGTTGCCAGCGCGACGAGGTCGGCGGTCTGGGGTGTCCTGCCGGCGAAAACGACCTGATAGTCGCCCAGCAGCGCCAGGGCTTCCGGTGCCAGGTCCGCACCCGTGACGATAATGACTGGCCGGTTCATCACAATGCTTCTCCCTCTTTCAGGACGCCGGCGGTCACCAGCGATGCCAGCAGCCACGGCGCGGTGGTATTGCCCTCCTTTATCTGTTCGATGCGCCTGGCCTCCGCCTCTTCCTTCTTCGCCGCGGCGTCGAGCAGGGCCTCGATCTTCTCGCGCTCCACCACGACCAGGCCATCGGCATCGCCGCAGATATAGTCGCCCGGGTTCACCGTCACGCCCCCGACGGAAATCGGGTGTCCGATGCGGCCGCCGACTTCCTTGGTCGGACCATTGGGATTCGTGCCCACCGAGAAGACCGGGAACTGCATGTCGTCCAGCTCGAGGCTGTCCCGCACGGCGCCATCGAGGACCACACCCGCCAGGCCGCGCTGGCGGGCGGCATGCATCATGATGGTTCCCATCAGCGCCGAGGTCTGGTCGCCCTTGCCGTCCACAACCAGCACGTCGCCGGGCTGCGCAAGCGCCAGGGCTGCGTGGATCATCAGGTTGTCGCCCGGACGGACTTCGACAGTGAATGCCGGACCGGCGACTTTCATGGTCGGGCGCAGGGCCTTGATCCGGCCGTGCAGGGCGCCGCGGCGTCCGCCGACATCCGACAGGATAGCGGGCTGGAACCTGGCGGCGCGCGCGATGATGTCAGCGGGTACGCGATCGAACGATTTGATGATGTTGGGCAAAGCCATGACGAACTCCAGCGAAATTTGAGAAATGGTTGGATACGGTGCCGCTCAATCCAGCTTTGTGCCGGAGGCTTTGATGACCGCCGCCCAGCGTCCGATGTCCTGCTTGATCAGCGCGGTGAATGCTTCGGGTGTGCCGCCGAGCACCGATGCCCCTTGTTCGTTCAGCTTGCTGGCGAGTGCCGGGGATTTGAGCGCCTTGTTGAACTCGGTATTCAGGCGCATCACGATTTCCTTCGGTGTCGCGGCAGGCGCGACGAAGCCGAACCAGGTCGCCGTCTCGAAGCCGGGATAGCCCGACTCGGCAACGGTCGGCACCTGGGGCAGGTCTTGCAGGCGCTTCGATGAGGTCACCGCGAGCGGCCGCAGCTTGTTGTTCTTGATATGCCCGAGCAGCGTCGGCACGGACGCCATGTACAGGTCGACTTGCCCGCCCATCAGGTCATTGACCGCCTGTGCCGCGCCCTTGTACGGCACATGGGTGAACTTCACTTTCGCGGTGCCTTGCAGTTGCTCGCCACCGAGGTGCGCCACCGTGCCATTGCCCGGCGAAGCAAAATTCAGCGACCCGGGCTTTGCCCTGGCGGACTGGATTGCGTCCTTCATCGTCTTGTACGGCGAGTTGACGTGCGTCACCAGCACCAGCGGCGCGGAAGCGACCAGGCTGATCGGCGCAAGGTCCTTCAGCGGGTCGTACGGCAGCCGCTCGTACAGCGAGGGATTGATGGCAAGGTTGCTGGTCTGCCCCAGGGCAATGGTGTAGCCATCGGCAGGCGCCTTGGCTGCCGCGTCCACGCCGAGGTTGCCGCCGGACCCCGGCTTGTTCTCCACGACAAAGACCCAGCCGGTCGACCTGGCGACGGTAGTGGTCACTTCCCGCGCGATGATGTCGGTGCCGCCGCCGGCGGGAAACGGGACGATGACCCTGATGGGCTTGCTCGGATACTGCGGCGCGGCATGAGCCGTGGCGGATGCCAACAGGATGCCTGCAATGGCCAGGAGGCCGCGACGGGATATTGCCTTCATTGGTGTCTCCGAATCTGGTTTCGTTGTGAGGCTTCGTTGTGATTGGATTGTGGTCGACCGTTTCACGTCATACAATGCCGTTTCATACCGTGCACCGCATTTCGCGTCATGAACCGGAAAAGTGATACACAGGTCGCCTCAACCGGCGATGAGGGGCCGAGCGCCGTGATTGCGGTGACGCGCGCGTTACGCGTGCTGGAAGCCTTCGGGGTCAATGACCCGCACCTGTCGCTGGCCGAACTGAGCCGGCGCACCGGCATCCACAAGACCACCGTGCTGCGGCTGGCCCGGACGCTGGCGGCGGACAACTACCTGGTGCAGAAGGAAGACGGCAACTGGCGGCTGGGGCGCGCCGCGGGATGGCTGGGCGCGTGCTACCAGGCAACGTTCAATGTGCAGGAAGTGGTGGAGCCGGTCCTGCGGGAACTGACGATCCGGACCGGCGAAAGCGCTTCGTTCTACATCCGCGAGGGTCAGCAGCGCACCTGCCTGCTCCGGGTCGAAGGGCCGCAGGCCATCCGCCATCACGTCAGGATCGGCGCGGCACTGCCGCTGGACAGCGGCTCGCCCGGCCGGGTCATATTGGCGTTCTCGGGAGAGCCGGGCGAGCCCTATGAAATGATCCGGCGCCGCGGATTCCACCTGTCGCTCGGCGAGCGCGAACCCGAGGTCTCCAGCGTCTCCGCGCCGGTGTTCGGATTGCACTGGCGCCTGCTGGGCTCGATGTGCATTTCGGGACCGACTTCCCGGCTCAGCGAAGCGCGGTTGCTCGAGCTGGCGCAGACCGTGGTCGACGCCGCGAACAAGCTGTCGTATGCGATGGCAGGCAGCCAGCGGCCCGCCATGCAGCTGGAAAAGCCGTCGACCTGGCATCCCTGACGCGCAGGACCCGACGGATTACCGGCTCAGAAGAAGTGCCGGATCCCGGTGCGCAGCAGCAGCTGGTTCCGGTTCGAGGAGACCCCGTACAAGGTCACCGAGCCCTGCGCGAATGCCGGCGCCTCAACACGCACAACAATATTCTTGTCCTGTTATTGAATGGATTTCACTGCCCGTGGGCGCGCTCGTGCGCTGCGCCCGGTTCCGGCGAAGCCGGTGCCCTGGCACGTTGCCCGCGCGTAGCGAGCCAACACAGGATGGAGCCGGCGCAGACCATGGATGCGCCCTTCCAGAATGCGATCGACAGCGGCGTGCGCAACAGCATGGCCGCCAGCGCGGCGGAAAGGACCGGGATGAAATAGGAGGCGCCGGCAAGTACCGTGACATTGCCGTGCAGGATGCCGACGTTCCAGGCAGCGTAGCCAAACCCCATCGCGGAGGCTGCCAGCGCCAGGTACAGGATGGCCTCATAGCTGAACACCATTGCCCCGCCGTCGCCGGTGAAGTACTTGATCCACAGCGCCAGCGCCGTCAGCATGAAGAACAGCGTGACGCCATTCTTGCCGCCGGCGATGCGGCTGGTCACGGTGCAATAGGCCGCCCAGATCATGGCGCCCGCAAAGGCCAGCCCGTAGCTGAGCGGGTTGTCCTGGATATTTGCCGCCATCCCGGCGAAGTCCAGTCCCTGGTCGCCGCCAAGCACCCGGCAAATGCCAAGGACGGCAATCGCAAATCCGGGAACGACCAGCAGGTTCGATTTCTGGCCGTTGAATGCAATGGCGCACAACATGGTAAAGCTCGGCCACAGGTAGTTGACCATGCCGACCTCGATGGCCTGCCTGCCGCTGTTGGCATAGCCAATGGACAGGGACAGGCACAGCTCATAGGAAACGAACAGGAGGCTTCCCCAGATGAGGTAGCGCCGGGGAAATTCACCTGGCTTGACGAAGCCGACAGTCAGCCAGAGCAAGGCCGAGGCAACGGAATACATCATGGCCGCGCCGCCGGTTGCGCCAAGGCTTTCGCTGACGCCACGAATCAGGCCGACGATCGAACTCCATAACAGGATCGCGATCAGCCCGATGAGTGTTGCCTGACGCTTGCTTCGGATGACACCTGCTTGCATTGAACGGATGACCTCATGAGGGACGATGGGAGGAAAAAATGCGGGAGCGGACTCCGGCGAGTCGCGCATGATACGTGTGTTGCGGCGCGACCGGGCATCGCGCGAGCGCCATGCCCGGTCCCGGACGGGACCCGGGGCATGGCTCGCCATGTCACTCAGCTGTGGCCCGACCGGTCCGATACGTCGATCCAGATGGGGCCAGCGCGATGGCTTCGTCCACGCTCTGGAAAGTCGTGACCGAAAGGACCGAAATGGGCTTCGCTGACCAGCGCACCGATCCGATGGTCCGGATCGGGGCGATTACCCATCTTCCACTCGCGCATCTGGACGCAACAGGCTCGCCACATGCACGCCCGCATGTGGCGTGCATGCCGCTACTCCAGCACCACGCCATTGGCCTTGATCACCGCGGCCCACTTGCGCACTTCCGCATCGATGAACCGCGCAAATCCGGCACTGTCGCCCGGCTCGGGCTGCAATCCCAGCGCCGCCAGCTTGCTGCGCATATCCGCGTCGGACAGCACCGCGCTGGCATCCTGGTTGAGCTGGCGCACGATCGCCGCGGGCGTCCCGGCTGGCGCCATCAGGCCGAACCAGCCGTAGCCGGTCACGCCGGGACAGCCCTGCTCGACTAACGTGGGCGCATCGGGATAGACCGGCGTGCGCTGCTCCGACGCAACCGCCAGCACCCGCAGCTTGCCCGCCTTGATAAACGGCAGCGCCGTCGTGATGGCGGTCAGCGTGGCATCCACCCGGCCGGCCAGCAGCTCGGTGTAGGCGGTGGCATCGCCGCGGTAGTGCACGTTCAGCACCTTGAACTTCGCCTGTGCGCCGAACAGTTCCGCCGTCAGGTGCGGCCCCGACCCGGCGCCGGGCGAGGCAAAGGTCACGCCGTCCGCTTTCGCGCGCGCCAGCTTGACGAAATCCGCGACCGAGCGCGCCGGCGAATCCGCCTTGACGATCAGGAACACCGGGCCGAGCACGCGCGGCCCGACCGCGACGAAATCCTTGTGGATGTCGTATTGCTGCGGCAGCCCGGCCGCCGTATTGATGGCAAACGGCGCGGCGGCCCACAGCAGCGTGTAGCCGTCGGGGGCGGCGCGCGCCAGCGTTTCGTTGGCGACCCGGGTGCCGGCGCCCGGCTTGTTCTCGACCACGAACTGCTGGCCATACTTGCGGCTCAGCGCTTCGGCCAGCAGCCGCGCCGAGGTGTCATTGGACCCGCCGGGGCCATACGGCGAGATCAGCCGCACGGTGTGCGCCGGATACGCCTGCGCCAGCGCGGACAGCGGCGCCAGCGCGGGCGCCGCGCCCAGCAGCATCACGTCGCGCATGCGTGCCAGCAGGTCCCTGCGCGATATCTTGTCAGCAGTCATCGTCATGCCTCCACGGCCTGGATCCCCGGATACGAAAAGGTCTTGCCAAGGTGCGCCGCGCCCGGCACGTACAGCCGCAGCGCCACGTAGAAGGGCCCTGCCGGCGCCGGCAGCCAGTTGCCGTGGCGCGCCGCGTCGCGTGGGGCCGCGGCGCCCAGGTGCAGGCGCAGGCTGCCGTCCGGCTCGTAGCGCAGGCTCGGCGAGCGGTCGCCCAGCGAATAGCGGGCGATCGGGTTCTCCACCAGCATGCAGTCGCCCTTGTCGTACATGGTCAGCGACCAGAACGCGCCCACCTGCGGCAGCTGGCCGGCGGGGAACGCCAGCTCGTGCGGCTCGTTCCCGTCGAGCGGGCGGCCGTGCGCATCGCAATCGGCGATGATGTACATGGCCTCTTCCATGCCGAGCGCGCCGATGTAGTTGCGCGCCACCTGCGCGCGCTCGGCATAGCGCGTGCCGAACGACGCGCCGATCTCGACCGGCAGGTTCCAGCCGCCGCCCAGCGCGGAAGGCATCGGCCGGGCCAGTTCGGCCAGCACCTGCTCCATGGCAGCGGCCAGCAGCGCCACCTGCGTTTCCTTCAGCGGCACGCCCTCGCTCGCGGCACCGAGGCCGAGCGCGGCGAAGGCCTGCACTGTCGCCGCCTCGTCTGCTGGCGGCGGGTTCTCGCGCAGCGCGCGGTTCACCACGTCGGCATAGCGCCGCACCTGCTGCGGCGACGCGCCGAGGTGTTCGTTGGGCTGCATGCCGACATCGTACGCGCGCACCGCGTCGCCGCCGTCCGGCAGCGTCAGCCGGAAGCGGTCCTGCAGCGCATGCACCGCGGGCAGGTCGTCCGGGCCGTCCACCAGCAGCCGGCCCAGCAGCCACACCGCATCGGTCGGACAGGCGATGGCGGTGGCGCCAGCCGGGGCTTCGCCCTGCCAGCCGGGACCGTGCAGCAGGAAGCGCCCGGCCTGCGTGCCGGTGGTGCGACTGCCGATGTAGGCGAACGGGTTGGTATAGAAATCGAGCAGCCCTAGCACGTAGTAGCGGCCGGCGCTGTCCGGCACCTCCAGCAGCAGCGGTCCCTGCGACAGGTCGAGCCAGGCGTTGCTGTACAGCGTGTCGTTGTTGGGCGTGACCACCTGCCGGTGCTGCGGCCCGAGCAGCTGGCGCGTGTGGAAGAACTGGTTGACCCAGCGCAGCGTGCCGTCGGGGCGCGCGTCGGCAAAGGCGCCTTCACGGCGGCGGCGCGGGCAGGTGGCGGCGCGCATGCGCGCCATTTCGTAGAGCGGCAGCGTGTACAGCACTGCCTCGCGGGCCAGCGCGGGCAGTCGGGAACCGGCGAAAGAATCGGCGGATGAATCGGCGGATTTTGTCATGGAATCTCGCTCCTCAGGCAACCCGGCGCACCGGCGGAATGCGGTACTCGCCCGCGATAAAGGCCGGCGCGGGATGGTACAGGCGCAGGATCAGGTAGAACGGGCCCGCGGGAGCGGGCAGCCAGTTGTCGGCCTGTTCGGCCTGTTCCGGCCGCCGGTGCGAGATCGGGATGACCAGGCTGCCGTCGGGCTCCATGCGCAAGCCGGGCGTGCGGTCTCCCACGGCGTAGCGGCCGATCTCGTTGGCGCTGAAGAAGCGGTCCTCACCGTACAGCGAGACCGACCAGAACGCCTGCGCCGGCGGCAGCATGCCGGGCGGGAAGCTCAGTTCGTATGCCTGCGCCCCATGCAGGGGCTCGCTGTCGGCATCGAAATCGGCCATCGCGTAGATGGCTTCGTCGGCGCGCAACGCGCCCAGGCCCTTCATCGCGGTGCAGGCGCGCTGCAGCCAGTCGTCGCCATAGACGCCGAGCTTCAGGCTGTAGCCCCAGCTCTTGCGGCCCTGGCTGCGCGTATGCGCCTCGATCAGCTGCATGGCCTGGCGATACGCGTTCTCCAGGCCGGCGCGGACTTCCGCGCGCAATGCCGTGACGTCGACCTCGCCCTCCAGCTTCAGGCCGGCCTTGCGCAGCAGCGTGAACGCGCCCAGCTCGCGCTCGGCGGGCGGGTACTCGCGCAACGCATTGAACAGGTTCTGGAAGAAATCGAGCGCCTCGTTGCCGGTATCGCGCCAGTCGCGCACGCATTGCGGCATGGGCTTGCCCGGCGCCTCGAGCGCGAAGCCGCTTTCGAATGCATGGGCCGCGGCCAGGTCGTCAGGACCCTGCACCAGCACGCGCCCCAGCAGCCATACCAGCGAGGTCGGACAGGCCACGACATGCTCGCCTTCAGCGTGCTGGCCGGGGCCGACCAGCGTCACCGTGCCGCCTTCGGCCGGCACGGTGCGCGGGCCCAGGTTCTCGAAGTTGTTGGTCCAGGCATCGAGCAGCTCCACCACGTAGTAGCGGTCGCGCTGTTGGTCGCACTTCGGCAGCGGCGGCACGCGCAGCGTGACCGCCCCGTCGGCCAGGTTGGCCCAGCCGCAGAAATACAGCAGGTCATTGGCGGGCGTGACGACGTCGCGGTCTTCATGCGTCCACTGGCGCTCGCTCGCCGACAGCGTGTTGACCGGGGCGCGGCCATAGCCGGTGGCCTCGCTGACTGCGGTCTGCAGCTTGCAGGTACGGATCGTTTCGACCAGCGGATAGCCGTAGATCGCCAGCGGTATGGCGGCGGCGGCGACCAGCGCTTCCTGGCTGGAGCTGTAGACGGGTGCGGAGAAGAACTGTGGCGCGGGATGGTTCATGCAGGGCTCCGGGAAAAATAGGCGGAAATTGTGGGAACGCGTGCGGCTCATTCCTGTGCCGCGCCGCTCGACTTGACCAGCGTGGCCCAGGCTGGCACATCGCTGCGCATCTGCGCGGCAAAGGCGCTGCGCGGCTGGGGGCTGTAGCGCATGCCGAACGCGTCGGCCTGCGCCTTGATGGCGGGATCGCGCATGACGGCGACGGTGGCGCGCTCAAGCTTGTCGACGATCTCGGCCGGCGTGCGCGCGGGGGCGAACAGCGCGAACCAGCTGTCCACGCCGAACGCCACGCCGGCCTCGGTAAAGGTCGGCACGTCGGGCAGCGCCGGCGAACGCTCGGAGCCGGTAACCGCCAGCGCCCTCACCTTGCCGCTGCGGATCAGCGGCAGCGTGCCGGCAAGGTCGGACATGGCCACGGGCAGCGTGCCGCCCATCACGTCGGTCAGCATCGGGCTGACGCCCTTATAGGGGATGTGGCGCAGGCGGATGCCGCCCAGCACGTTGAGGCTTTCGCCGGCGAGATGGCCGCCGGAGCCGTTGCCCCACGAGCCGTAGGTCAGGTCGGCACCGGGGCGCCTGGCCGCGGCGATCAGCGCGGGCAGGTCGCGGCCGGTAAAGCCGGGGCCGGCGATCAGCACGTTGCCGCCGTAGAAGAGCCGGCTGACGGGCACGAAGTCGCGCAGCGGGTCGTAGGGCAGTTTCGGGAAAATGGCTGGTGCGATCGCATGCGTGGCGGAGATGCCAAGCACCAGCGTGTAGCCGTCCGGCGCGGCGCGCGCGACCTGTGCGGAGCCGATGGTGCCGGTGGCGCCGGCTACGTTCTCCACCACCACGGTCTTGCCGAGTTCCTTCGACAGGCCCGCCGCCAGCAGCCGGCCGACCACATCGGTGCCGCCGCCCGGCGGGAACGGCACTACCAGCCGGATCGGCTTGTCGGGATAGGTGCCGGGATTGGGGCCGGGATTGGGGCCGGCGTGCGCGGGGGATACCACCCCGCAGAGCGCCACGGCGAGTGCGCCGAGTGCGCCCAGCGCGCGCAGCGCGATGCGCCGCGCCGGCAAGTGCTTGTGCCTTTGCATGCTTGTCTCCAGTCTTGTTTGAGGTACTGCGTCTGGCCGCGGGGCGTCGCCCGTCTGTGCGGGCATCCTGTCCACCGCGTTGCGCGCCGTCACTATGAAGCGGTACGACGGTCCGGGCGAAGCGTGACCACCGCGTCGGCGGCGACCAGCCCCTGCGCGGTGACGATGAACGGATTGATCTCGAGCGTGTCCAGGCGCTCGCCCAGACCGGCTGCCAGTTGCGACACCGTGGCCAGCACCTGCGCGGCGGCATCGAGATCCACTTCGGGGTTGCCGCGATGTCCTTCGCACAGCGCGGCGGCACGGCTGGCGCGCAGCATCGCGCGCGCCTGTGCGCGCGACAGCGGCGCCAGCCCGCAGGCGGTCTGGCGGAAGATCTCGACCGCGGTGCCGCCGATGCCGGCCAGCGCCACCAGCCCGAACACCGGGTCGCGCCGCACGCCGACCATCACCTCGCCCCAGCCGCGCACCATGCGCGCCACCAGCACGCCTTCCAACGGCACCGGCGCGCCGCTCCCGGTGCGCGCCAGGGCGACCGCTTGCGCCATGCGGGCGAAGGCTTCGCGCACCGCCTGCGCATCGGCCAGGCCGAGGGCCACGCCGCCGACATCGCTCTTGTGCAGGATCTCGCGCGAGCACAGCTTGACCACCACGGGATAGCCGAGGCCCTCGGCAATGCGCACCGCCTCGTCCGCATCGCGCGCAAGCCCGTGCGGGGCCACCGGCACGCCAGCGTCGGCGAGCAAAGCCATGGCCTCGTACTCGGACAGCGCCGTGGTTTCGGGCGGCAGGCCGCGCAGTCGCGCTTCGCGCCGCGGCCCGGTCCCGGACAAGGTATCCCGTGCGGATTCCAGCGCCGCCGCCTGCGCCAGCGTGGCGACGGCTTCCACTGCATGACCCGGCTCGCGGAACACCAGGCACCCGCGCGCTTCCAGCCATGCGCGCTTGTCGTCGTCGACAATGCCGGCCAGCAGCAGCGGAGCGGCATTTGTGTCTTCGCTCAACGCACCGATGGTCTGCTGCAGCTCCGGCCACAGCCGCGGCGCATTGGCACCGCCGGCCAGGAAGGCCGCCACGCAGCCATAGGCGCCGCTGCGCGCGACGCCCGCGAGGGCATCCATGAACACGCGCGGCTGCGCCACCACCTGCCCCGTGACGTCGATGGGGTTCGCAGTGCTGGCGAACGGGATCGCGGTACGCAGCGCCTCGGCCGCAAGGTCCGGCATCGGCGGCAGCGGCAAACCCAGCTGCTCGGCGCGATCGGCCATCATGATGCCGACGCCGCCCGACACGGTGACGATCGCCAGCGGCGTGGCGGCAGCGGCGCCGCTCCCTTCCGGGCGTTGCCAGGTCGCCGGCCGCCGGCCGCGCGACAGCACATAGCCGAGCCGGAAGAATTCTTCCAGCGTATGGGCCCGGTGCACGCCGTAGGCATCGAACACCGCCTGGTACACCGCATCCTCGCCGGTCAGGCTGGCCGTGTGCGACTGCGCCGAGCGCGCGCCGGCCGCCGTGGTGCCGACCTTGGTAACCACCACCGGCTTGCCCGCCGCGCGCGCCGCGGCCAGCGCCTGGCGCAGGCGCGCGCCGTCGCGGCAGCCTTCGATGTAGGCGAGGATCACGCGGGTGTTGGGGTCGTTGGCAAGCCATGCGATCACGTCCGCCACCTGCAGCCCGGCCTCGTTGCCGGTGGTGACCCAGTGGCTCAGGCCCAGCCCCGCCTCGCGCGCCAGCGCATAGGCGTAGGCACCGAAGGCACCGCTCTGGCTGACCAGCCCGACTTCGCCGACCGGCGGCACGCCGCTGAGCGGGATCGGCGAGAAGGTGGCGAACATGCGCTCGCGCAGGTTCATCGCGCCCAGGCAGTTGGGGCCCAGCAGCGTCACGCCCGCATCGCGCGCGCTGCGGGCCAGCAGGTCCTGCATGCGCACGCCGCCCTCGCCGGCTTCGGCGAAGCCGGAAGTGAAGACCACCGCCGCGCGCGTGCCGTTGCCGGCCAGCTGCGCCATCACGTCCTGGCTGGCGCTGGCCGGCACCGCCACGATCGCCAGGTCGACCGGCTCGCCGATGTCCGCCAGCGAGCCATAGGCGCGCAGGCCCTGCACTTCGGCGGCGGACGGGTTGACCGGATAGACGCGCCCCCCATAGCCCAGTTCGCGCAGCAGCCGGATCGGCATGCCGCCCACCTTGTCCGGCTGGGTGGAAGCACCGACCACCGCGATCGAACGCGGGTACAGCAGGGAATTCAGGTCAACCATGTGGCAGTCTCCGGGTCTTGTTTTATGGATGGTTCCAGTCGGGCCTGGCCGGCTATTGCCGCAGGCCGGTGGCGGCCTCGATGGAGCGGACCATCTCCATCAACAGCGGCGCCACCTTCTTTTCCATCATCCCGCGCTTCACCTGCGAGCCGGGCACGGCGCAGTTGAACAGCAGCGGGCGGTTCAGGTATCGGATGCGCGAATAGACGCCCACGCCGTACACGCCGATGCCGGCATCGCCCTCGTTGAGCGCGAAGCCGCGCTTGGGGTAGTGCGCCACGTTGTGGCACAGCGTGTCGTAGAACGCCGCGTATTCCTCGGGCCGCTCCTCGCGGGCGGCCACCATCAGGCTTTCGAACTCCGCCTTCGACAAGGTGCACAGGTAAGCCCGGCCCATGGCCGTGCTCAGCACCGAGCGCACGGCGCCGGTTCCCGGCCGCGCCGGGGTGCCCTCGTTGTGGGTACAGGACTGCAGGTAGGTAACGTCGAGCCGGTGCGCCACGCCCATCGACGCAGCGCCCTCGATGCGGTCGGCCAGCGCCTGCATCAGCGGACGGGCCACGTGGCGCACCTGCAGCCCGGCCAGGTACGGATAGCCCAGCGCCAGCACCTGGGCGCTGACGAAGTACTTGTCGAGCTTGGGATCCCAGTCGAGGTAGCCCAGCTCGAACAGCGTGCGGCAGATGCGCGAGACGGTGGCGCGCGGCAGCTGCAGCCGCTGCGCCAGCTCGCCGTTGCCGAGCGGGCGCGGCTCGTCGATAAAGCAGCGCAGCAGGGCAAAGCCCTTGGCCAGCAGGCCGCCGAAGGACGGGTCCTCGCGGCGGCGTTCGGCGATGAATTGTTCGACCGGCAGGTTCATGGCGTTTTCCTCTTTACCCAGTCTGGGACAGCGCGTGATCGAGTGTCAAAAAGCGGAATCAATTTCCACATATTGGAAATATAGGCCATCGTGTTGACCCCTCCGGCGTGCCGCCCATAAGGTTCTCCGGCATCGGACACAGATTCGAAAAGGAGACAAGACATGAAAAACCGCACCTTTTCACGCCGCCGGCGTGTCGTGCTGATCACCGCCGCGGCCTTGTGCCTGCTGCCGTCTGGCGCAGGCGCCGAAGATGCTTACCCGACCAAGCCCGTGCGGCTGGTGGTGGCGTACCCGGCAGGCGGCCTGACCGACACGCTGGCGCGCGCGCTGGCCGATGGTCTCGGCAAGCGGCTCGGCCAGACCATCGTGGTCGAGAACAAGGGCGGCGCGGGCGGCATTATCGGCACCGACCAGGCGGCCAAGGCGGCGCCCGACGGCTACACCCTGCTGCTGACCATTCCCGGCCCGATCACCGCCAACCTGGCGCTGTACAAGAAACTGCCCTACGACCCGCGCACCGACCTGCGCCCGATTTCCGACATCGCCACCGCGCGCACCGTGCTGGCGGTCAATGCCACCGTGCCCGTCAAGACCGTGGCCGAACTGATCGACTTTGCAAAGAAGGAGCCCGGCAAGCTGCGCATGGGTTCGTGGGGACCGGGCACCCAGCCGCATACCATCCAGACCTACATGGCCAGGAAGTATGGTGTCGACATCCTGCACGTGCCCTACCGCGGCGAGGGACCGATGGTGACCGACCTGCTGGCGGGCCAGGTCAACGTCACGGTGGGCTCGGTCACCGCGCTGCAGCAGCACTTTGCCGGCGGCAAGCTGCGGCCGATCGCCGTGACCGGACCGCGCCGCGCCAGGTCGCTGCCCGACGTGCCCACCTTTGCCGAGGCCGGCTATCCCGACGACGCCTACCGGCTGACCGGGCCGATCACGCTGATGGCCCCGGCCAAAACACCCCAGCCCATCGTCGACCGCCTGGGGCGCGAGGTCAGCGCGCTGGTGAAAAGCCCGGCGTTTTCGAAGCGGATCGAGGACATGGGCGCCGAGCCCATCGGCAACACGCCGTCCGAGGCGGCCAGCGCCTACACCGCCTACCTGCCGGTGGTGCTGAAGCTGACCGCCGACACCGGGGTCACGCTGGACTGACGCCGCCCCCGGAGCGCCAGCCATGCGCCTTAGCCAGATCCAGGACTTCATCGCGGTGGCGGAAGGCGGCAGCACTTGTAACTTGAAACCGGTTCGGCACGCCTCGAAGCGATTTGCAGGCCGCTAAACTCAGGTGTGACATTTTTTCCCACGGCGCGGCCGAGGTACCCGCGGGCACTACAATGCTGCAAAAATTGCACCGGCAGCGCCCGCCTCCATGATCGACCTTGCAAGACGACGCCTGCGCGTACGCCTGAACCCCGCCGCGATGATCGTCCCGGCGACCATCGCCCTGGCGGTTGCCATCGCCGGACTGGGCGCCGCGGCACTGGCCCAGATGCGCAGCGACGCGCTGGCCGGCGCCAGCGAAGCCTCGGCCAATCTGGCGCTCACGCTGGAGCGCAGCATCTCGCGCAACCTGCATATCTACCAGTTCGCCATCGCCGGGGTCGCCGATGCCATGCAGGACCCGGAAGTGATGCAGCTGCCGACCGCCTTGCGCCAGCGCGTGCTGTTCGACCGCTCCATCAACGCCGAGGACATGGGCTCGCTGCTGGCCACCGATGCCAGCGGCAACCTGCTGCTCGATTCGCACCAATGGCCGCCGCGCGCCGTGAACCTTGCCGACCGCGACTATTTTCAGGCCCACGTGCACGACGCCAACGCCGGCATCTTCCTCAGCCAGCCGTTCCAGCCGCGGCTCACCGCGCAGAACAAGTCCATCGGACTGAGCCGGCGGGTGTCGGGGCCCGATGGCGCGTTCCGCGGCATCGTCGTCGGCACGCTGCGCCTGAACTACTTTCGCAAGCTGTTCGATGGCGTCAGCCTCGGCGGCGGCGGTACGCTGACGCTGCTGCGCACGGACGGGACCATCATCATGCGCCGCCCCTACGACGATGCGTCGGTGGGCCGCAATATCTCGGCCAGCCCTTCCTTTGCACCGCTGCTGCGGGGCACCGAAGGCAGCTTTATCGGCATCGCCGCGGTCGACGGCGTGCGGCGGCTGTACAGCTACCGGCGCCTGCCCGACTTCCCGCTCATGGTGGTGGTCGGGCTCTCGGTCCACGACGTGCTGGCCCCCTGGTACAAGCGCGCATGGTGGTTTGCCGGGCTGATTGCCGTGGTCGATGCGCTGATCGTGGCGCTGGCGGTGCTGCTGTCGCGCCAGTGGCGCCGCCGCCTCGACATGGAGGCGCACCTGCGCCTGATGGTGAATACCGATGGCCTGACCGGCCTGGGCAGCCGGCGCGCGCTGGATGACGCCGCCGACAAGGAATGGCGGCGGGCATGGCGCGACGGCCAGCCGCTGTCGCTGCTGATGGTCGATGTCGACCACTTCAAGCAGTTCAACGACCGCTACGGCCACGTTGCCGGCGACGATGCGCTGGCCGCGGTCGGCGACAGCATCCAGAAGCAGATCCGCCGGCCGGGCGACTATGCCGGCCGCTACGGCGGCGAGGAATTCGCGATCCTGCTGCCCGGCACGCCGGCCGCCGGCGCCGCGAGGATCGCCGAGGCCATCCGGCATGCGGTGCAGGCACTGGAGATCCCGAACGCGACCAGCCCGCTCGGCACGCTGACGGTCAGCATCGGCGTTGCCACCAGTTCGGCCGGCGGCGGGGATGCCGGGCCGTTCGCGGACCTGCGCGCCTTCCTGCATGGCGGCGACCAGGCGCTCTACCTGGCCAAGCGCGACGGCCGCAACCGCGTGGTGATATTGGGCGAGGCCACGCCGGCGCTGGCCGTCTGATGCGCTCGCCTGTCCGGCGATGCAGCGCGCTGCAGCACGATGCAGCGCCTCAGTGCGTCCGGTGCAGGTACGCTTCGACGTAGCTCACGCCGAACTGGATCAGGTCGCGGGTATCGCCGGAATGGTGCCCCGCCTCGGCAGACACTACCAGCGCCTGGGCCAGTTCGCGCAGCCGGTTGCGCAAGGCCTGCTTGTCCGATCCCGCTGCGCTCCTGAAGTGGGCAACGGCCTTCTCGGCGGCGTCCGCGATGGCGACCGCGGTCGCCTGGCCTTGCTCTCCCGCCTTGACGGCAGCGTTCACGATCTCGTCGACATAAAGCGCCACGATGGGCGTCACGCCGTCGATGCCGGTCCTTACCGGATGGCGGGTCGCTTCGCCCCGGGCCTGCTCGTCCACGACCACCTGCGCCCGCCCGCGTAGCGGCGCGATCGGCGGCGCTGGCTGGCCGCTGTGCCGCATCGAGCCAAAGCGCTGGGCAAAATGCCAGGTAAATTCGGCACCCAGCAGGAAAATCTGCGCGGCGTAGTACACCCATAGCAGCAACACCACCAGCGAACCCGCGGCGCCATACCCGCTGGCCACGCCGCTCTTGCCGATGTACAGGCCGATCAGCAACTTGCCCAGCGTGAACAGCAGCGCCGTGACGACGGCGCCAAGCCAGACGTCGAACCAGCGGATCTTGGTGCGCGGCATGATCTTGTAGATCATCGCGAACACCACGGTCGTCAGCACCAGGCTGATGGCAGTGTCCAGCGCATGCCCGACCGCCTCGTCGATGCCTAGCAGCGGTCCCCATTCACGCCCCATCGCCGAAATGCCGGCACTGAGCAGCAGCGACACGACCAGCAGGAAGCCGATGCCCAGGATCATGCCGAACGACAGCAGCCGCGCGCGCAGCAGCGAAAACAGGCCCGAACTCTTCTGGCGCTGCGGGACCCGCCAGATGCGGTCGAGCGCCGACTGCAACTCGGCGAACACCGTGGTCGCGCCGATCAGCAGGGCCACCACCCCGATGATGGCGGAGACCGTGCTGGCGGCCGGCTCGCTGACCGCAACCAGCATGTCTTCGACCACCTCCGCGCCTTCGGTGCCGATCAGCCCGCTCAGCTCGCTGACGACCTCGCCGCGCGCCGCTTCCGCGCCGAATATCACGCCCGCCACGGTGATGACGATCATCAGCAGCGGGGCAATGGAGAAGACGGTGTAGTACGCCAGCGCCGCGCCCATGCTCGGGGCATAGTCGTCGATCCAGGAGTTGATGCTCTCGCGGATCAGCTCGAAGGCGGCGCGCGGCGACACGGGGCCAAGGGATAGCATGCGAGGTCCTGTCGCGACGTGTCCTGCATGGCAATAGCAAATCCCATTCCAGAGCAACGGCGCCCGCAATGCGGCGCCTGGGGAGGCACGCTGGCCGGTCCATCATGCAACGGGCGCTTCCAGAATTACCAGGCGCGCGCGCTCGGCTATGCCGCATGTGCCTGCCAGAATACGCGGCGGGTGGTCCGGCGCGAATAAACCTGGGCGTGCTGTCGCAGGCCTTCATGGCCGCAGTGGCGGCGGCACGGCCCGCCTATGACGTGCCGTCGCGCGGCGCGGCGGTAGACCCGCGCACGATCAGCTGCGGCGTCAGCTGCACGGTGACGGCATCGGATCCCGGCTTGTCGATCTGCCGCAGCAGCAGCCGTGCAGCCTCCTCGCCCATCTCATGGACGGCGATGCGCACCGTGGTCAGCGGCGGCGTCAGCGCGTCGGCAAAGGGCATGTCGTTGTGGCCCACTACCGAGATGTCGGCGGGGCAATGCAGCCCGCGCTCGCGCAGCAGGTCATAACAGCCCATCGCCACCAGGTCATTGCCGGCGGCGATCGCGGTGACCGCCGGAAAGGCTTCCAGCAGTTGCGCGCACGCCAGCTTGCCGGCCTCGCGCGAATAGCTGGCGGCCTCGATCACGTGCCAGGCGTCGCGGCGCAGGCGGTGCCGCCTGACCGCCTGGACAAAGCCCTCGCGCCGCAGGAAGCCGGTGGACAGCGCGGCCGGGCCGGCGATATGGCCGATATGGCGATGGCCCAGGCCGGCCAGGTGGTCTACCGTCAGCCGCATCGCCAGCAGGTTGTCGCTGACCACGCACGAGACCCGGCCCGTCTCTTCGCCGCGATTGACCGTGACCACCGGGATATGCTGCCGGATGCAGTAGTCGAGCACCGCGTCCTCGCGCTCCGCCGTCGCCAGCACCAGCCCTTCGACCTGCCGGCCGATCATCTGGTCGATAATGAAGCGCTGCCGGCTCTTGTCGGTGCCGGCGTTGACGACGATGGGCACGTAGCCCTGCTGCGCCAGCACCGACTCGATCCCCGCCAGGATCGGCGGGAACACCGGGTTGGCGATGTCGGGCAGCACCACGCCTACCAGCCCGGAGCGCTGCGTGCGCAAGCCGGCGGCGATGCGGTTGGGGCGGAAGCCGCGCGCCTCGGCCACCTCCAGGATGCGCGCCGCCACGTCCTGCGCCACCAGGTGCCGCGTGGCCGGGTTCATGACCCGCGAGACCGTCGAGTAATGCACGTCGATCTCGGCGGCCAGGTCTTTCAGGGTGAGGCGCTTGCGCTCGGACATGACGGCTGGTTGTTGGGCGGCGGGCCGGGAATGGGAGATGCGATATTTTAAGGCGCATTGCTGATGGGGGGTGGGGACGGGGGCCTGAATGAAGTCTTGGGCTTCACTTCGCCGTCATCCTTCACGTGGCTGTGGCTGGACATCTGGCGGATATTTGATATGCCCTGGTTTCGCCCCTGAAGGGGCGAGTCACTTTTGCCCGAGCGGCAAAAGTAACCAAAAGCGCGTTTTCTGCCCTGGGCGGGCGGCCACTCTTATCGTAGCGTGCCGGGGCTTTCGTACGGGGCTGCGCTTCGTTGCAAAGCAGGACTGCCTGACGCCGTGGTGCGCCACCATGGCTCGGCATTGACACGGTGATTGAACGAGCCCAGAGCTGTGGGCGGCCCCTGCTGCTGGCGGCAACGCAGGAACGCCTGCGGCTGCGCTGCGCGCCTGCAGTATCGCAGGTCAGGGGCTCGGGCACGTAACGCGTCGCTGCGCTCGCTTGGCGCCGTCGCGGCGCTGCCCGCAATCCATTCTATCCGGCTTGTTTGCTCCCCTCTCCCGCAAGCGGGAGAGGGAGCACACAATCGGCAAGTCTGGCCATCGCGATGCCCTGCCCTTACTCCCCAGCCCTGACCCCTGACTGCCGCACCACCGGCGCCAGCTTGCCGATTTCCGCCTGGATATACGCGGCAAACTCCTGCGGCGATGAACGCCGCGGCTCGGCGCCCTGCGCCGCCAGGCGCTCGCGCACGTCGGGGGATGACAGCGCCTTGCCGATCTCGGCGTTGAGGGCATCGACGATCTCGCGCGGCGTGCCGGCCGGGGCGAGGATGCCGAACCACGAATCGAAGGCATAGGCCGGCAAGCCCGACTCCGCTACGGTCGGGATATCCGGCAGCGCGCTGGCCCGCCTGGCCGTGGTCACCGCCAGCGCGCGCAGCTTGCCTTGCCTGACGAACGGCATCGCCGAGACGGAGGGCGCGAACATCATGTCGCCGCGGCCGGCCATGACGTCGGTAAGCGCTTCGCCGGTGCCCTTGTACGGGATATGCGTGATGTCGATGCCGGCCTGCATCTTGAACATCTCGCCGCTCAGGTGCGTGGAGCTGCCGGAGCCAGCCGAGTCAAAGTTCAGCGCGCCCGGCGTGGCCTTGGCCGCCGCCACCACGTCGCGCACCGACTTGTACTTGCTGGCCGCATTGACCACCAGCACGTTGGGCACGCTGGCCACCAGCGAGACCGGCGCGAAGTCCTTCACCGTGTCATAGCCGAGCCTGGGATACAGCGTGGCGTTGATCGCATGCCCGACCGACACCAGGATCAGCGTGTAGCCGTCCGGCGCCGCCTTGGCCACGCCGGTCGCGCCGACAGTCCCGCCCGCGCCGGGCCGGTTGTCGACGATCACCTGGTAGCTGCCGCCCTCGGCCATCTTGCTGCCGAGGATGCGCGCCAGGATATCGGTGGCGCTGCCGGCCGAGAACGGCACCACCAGCCGGATCGGCTTGCTGGGGTACTGGGGCTGTGCACTGGCGGCGGGGGCGGCCGCCAGCATCAGCGTCGAAGTCAGCGCCAGCACGGCGCCCTGGATGGATCGAATCATTCCTTGTCTCCTCACTGCTAGTCGGGACGCGTGTGCCGCGCCTCAGAAGAAATGCCGCATGCCGAGCGCGACGGTCTGCGGGTCGGCGCCCGCGCTTACGCCCAGCTCGTTGATGGCAAAGTCATAGATCGCGTTGCGCTTGTTGTTGATGCGACTGTAGTACGCAAACAGCGCCGTGCGCTTGGACAACGGATAGTCGTAGCCCACCGTGACCTGCGTCGCGCCCGTCTCCGCGCCGCTGCGGAAGAAGCCGACGGTCTCGGTGGCGTTGCCGGCGCCGTTGCTGGCCAGGCCAAAGCCGACCCGCACGCTGCCCGGCCCCAGCTTCTGCACCACCGACGCGTAGTAGCCGTTGCGCGTGAGGTCGCCGGTGGCGGTGCGGTAGTGCAGCCGTTCATAGAGCAGCGCGACGGTGGTCGTCGGGAACTTGTAGGAAACGCCCGCCTTCATCGCATCGTCGTTGCGGCCCGCGGTCTGGTAATGCTGGTGGATTTCATAGGCCAGCACCACGTTGAGGGGGCCGTTGTCGTAGGCGGCGGAGAACGAGTACAGCCCCGGGTTGCGCGGCACCGTGGTCTTTTCCTCGTTGATGCCCCACGCGGCGGCGCCGCTGAAGCCCGCCAGCGACGGCGACTTGTAGACGATGATGTTTTTCTGCCGTCGGTCGAACGCGCTGGTGTCCTGCACGTTGTCCGAGCTCGACGTGGAGCCGTTGCCGATCAGCGCCATATACCCCGCCGTGGTTGGGTAATACGGATCGTAGGTCGAGGTCGCCTCGGTATAAGGCGTCTGCCAGTGCCCCATGAACAGCGTGCCGGCGCTGCCCTGCAGCCCGATGCGCGAATTGCGCCCCGCGATCTGGCCCTGGCCGGTGTCGAGCGAGACGTTGCTCTCGATCTGCCAGATTGCCTTGAGGCTGCCGCCCAGCCCTTCCTCGCCGCGCATGCCGAACACGGAGCGGTTGTTGGTCAGCCGGCCGACGCCGCCAAGGCGCGTGCCGTCGGTCGCCGTATTGGCGTAGGAATACTCCAGCGCGGTGTTGAGGCGCCCGTACAGCGTCACGGACGACTGCGCGCCGGCGTGGCCGGTGCAGGCCGCGCCCATGGCCAGCAGCAGCAAGCGGCACCGCTTGGGAACGGATGTCATTGGTCTACCCCTTTGGTTGTGGTCATTCTTTTTGTAATCACCTTTTTGGTCAGCGCCGTTTATTTCGGGGCTGCAATCGTTTGCATCACGGCACAAGAAAATCAGGCCTTCGGATACGGCATCGCCAGCAGCAGCAAGGCGGGCCGGTTGCCGGGATTGGAGACCTGCCGCGCCTCGCCCGGCGCCAGGCGCACCGAGTCGTACTGTCCCAGCGTGACGGCCTCGTCCGGCGTGCGCACGCAGACTTCGCCCTCGAGCACGACGTAGTGCTTTTCCACCGGCGAGGCATCCAGCGCGGTATGGCCGCCTGGCAGCAGTACCGAGACGCCGAGCCACAGTGCCTCGGACGGGCCGGCCTCGTGTCCCTGCAGCCGCAGGCAATGCATGCCGTCGTGGTTGGGCGGGAAATACGCCGGCGCCCGGGCAAAGCGGGTCGTGTTCATGGCTTGAGCACCACGCGCTCGGTCGCGCCTTGCAGGACCGCGCGGTATGCGTCCTTGGCATTGGCCAGCGCATAGGTGTAATCGGACAGCACCGGGAACGGCCGCAGCGCGCCCGCGGCGAACATTGGCGCAAGCTGGTCCAGGATCTGCGCGCACGCGCCGCTGTCCAGGGCCAGCGTATCGACGCCAACGTATGTATGCTGGCCGCGGTAGAAGGCGAAGATGTCGAACGGCACCGGCTTCTCGATGGTCGAGATGAAGATCTGCGCTGCGCCGATGGCCATCGCCTGGTTGGCTTGCTCGAAGTACGGGCTGCCGACAGTGTTGTAGACGATGTCGGCGCCATGGCCGCCGGTCTCGTCGCGCACCACTTCTGCGATCGCTTCGCGGCTGGCGTCGATCATGCGCACTGCGCCGCTGGCATGGCCGCGGTAAGGCTCGGCCGTACGCTCGACGGCAAAGACGCGCGCGCCCAGCGCCGTGGCGATCTGGATGGTGGCCTGCCCCACCTTGCCGTTGCCGCCACAGACCAGCACGGTGCTGCCGGCCTGGGGCATGCCGGCGCGGCGCAAGCCTTCGTAGGCAGTGATGAACGGCACGCCCACGGCGCCGGCCTCCAGCAGCGACACCGACGCCGGCTTGGCGCGCACCGCACTGGCCTGGATGCGCAGGTACTTGCCATGGGTACCGTCGCGGCGGATGCCGAGCTCGCCGCCGCTGCCCCACACCTGCAGGCCCAGCAGCGCGGCCGGCCCGTCGACCACCAGGCCGGCATAGTCGCGGCCGGGCGTGCGCGGCCACACCGCATGCGGCATCAGGCCCAGCGTCGCCTTCACGTCGCTGGGATTGACCCCGGCACTGGCGACTTCGATGATGCATTGGTCCGCCGCGGCATCGGGGCGCGGCACGCCGAGCAGTTCGAGCTGCAGCGCCTCGATATCGGCGGCTTTCTGGTTCACGCGGATCGTGTTCATAAGTTCTTTCCTTTCAGGAATCGGCAATTCGGTTGGCAAGGCTCAGGCTTCGCGCAGCCCCAGCGTGCGGCGCGCCTCGGCGGGCGACGCGATCTCGCCGCCGAGCGAGCGCACGATGTCGCGGGCCTTGGCGACCAGCGCGGCGTTGCTGGGGGCCAGCACGCCCTTCTCCAGGTAGATGTTGTCTTCCAGGCCGACACGCACATGGCCGCCGGCCAGCCATGCCTGCGCCACGATCGGGAATTCGGCGCGGCCGATGCCGAAGGCGGACCAGTGCGCGCCGGCGGGCAGCATGTTGCGCGCATAGAAAATCGTTTCGGGCGTGGGCGCGAAGCCGTATTTGACGCCCAGCACGAAGGTCCACAGGCCAGGCCCGTCGAGCACGCCGTCGCGGATGAAGTCGAGCGCCATGTTGAGGTCGCCCGAGTCGAAGATCTCCAGCTCCGGCATGACGCCGGCGGCGCGGATCGCGGCGGCCATCTTGCGCACGTTGGCGGGCGTGTTGATGACCACGTCGCCCCCGGAATTCATGGTGTTGAGGTCGAGCGAACACACATCGGGGCGCAACGCGGTGATGTGCTCGACGCGCTTGCCCGGAGGCAGCAGCGTGGTGCCCGGCGCGGCCACGCGCGGCTCGTCCTCGCTCGGCACGAAGCGGCCGCCGGGTCCGGTGGTGAGGTTGATGATCAGCGTGCGGTTGCGCGCGCGGATGCGGTCGATGACGTCGGCGTAGTATTCGAGCGCCATCGACGGGCGGCCCGTTTCGGGATCGCGCACGTGGATATGGGCCGCGGCAGCGCCGGCTTCGGCGGCTTCGAGCGCGGCGTCGGCGATCTGCGCCGGCGTGACCGGCAGGCCGGGATGCTGCTCGGGGGTGACGATATTGCCGGTCACCGCGCAGGTGATGATGGTCTTGCGTGCGTGCATGAGCGAACGTTGGTGAAGAACAAGAGAAAAACGGAGCGTGGCGCCGGGCTAGCCGAGTTGCCTGCCGCCGTCGACGACGATGGTGGTGCCAGTGGCAAAGCGCAGCGAGGTAGCGCACGCGGCAATGGCATCGGCCACGTCCTGCGCCTGGCCGATGCGCTGCAGCGGCGTCGTCCTGGCGGCGCGCTCGTTGAAGCTGCTGTCGCGGCCGGGCACGAAGTCGCTGTCGACCACGCCGGGCGAGACGTTCAGCACGCGGATCTGCGGCGCCAGTGCGCGCCCCAGCGACATCGCCATGGCGTCGAGCCCGGCCTTGGCCGCGCAGTACGCCACGTTGCTGCCCTGCCCGTTGCGCCCCGCGATGGAGCCGACGTTGACCACCAGCCCGTCGCCGCTGGCGCGCAGGTGCGGCGCAAAGGCGCGGATCGCGGCGAACTGGCCGCGCCAGTTGATGGCAAAGAGTTCGTCGATCAGCGCGTCGTCGAGCGCGTCGAGGTCGGCGTGCGGGATTGCCCGCGTAAAGCCGGCGGTATTGACCAGCATGTCGGCGCGGCCGTAATGGCAGATGACTTCGTCGGCCAGCGCGCGCAGCGAGGCGCTGTCGGCAACTTCCGCGACGGCGGCAAGATGGTTGCCGGCCGGCAGCGCGGCCGCCGCGCTGGCCGCCTTGTCGGCGTCGCGGCCGGTCAGGACGATGCTCGCGCCGAGGCGGGCCAGCGTTTCACCGGCGGCAAAGCCGATGCTGCCGGTGCCGCCGAGGATCACGGCAACCTTGCCGGAAAGGGGGGATGCGCTCATGTTCGGAGTTGAATTTGCGTGAAAGGAAATCGGCCGGCGTTCAGTCGATCGGCGGCTTGGGAAAGGTCTGCTGCCCCGGCTCCAGCGTGAAGTCGAAGTCCAGCGTGTAGAACGGCGCCGGCACGTCGCCCCACGGGCTGCTGCCCTGGTCGTGCAGCTGCAGCGTGCCGACCAGTTGCCGGTGCACGCCGAAGGTGACATCCGAGGCCAGCTTGTCGGCCTCGTCGGCAAACACCTGCGTCACCAGCGTCCGGTATCCCGGCGCGGCGACGATGAAGTGGATATGCGCCGGCCGGTACGGATGGCGCTGTTGCGCGGCCAGCAGCGCGCCGACCGGGCCATCGGTCGGCACCGGATAGCCGGCCGGACGCACCGTGCGGAAGCGGTAGCCGCCGTCGGCATCGGCATGGAAGCAGCCGCGCAGGTTGCGGTCGGGCTGGGTCGGGTCCTGGTTGTCGTACAGGCCGACCGGCGAGGCCTGCCATATCTCGACCAGCGCGCCCGCCAGCGGCGTGCCGTCGGTGCCGCGCACGGTGCCGCTGACCAGCAGCGGCAGGCCGGGCGCGTCGTCCTGCACCACGCAGTCGCCGCAGGCATAGCGCGGCGCGTTGGCGCGGTAGAACGGTCCCAGCAAGGCGCCGGGCGTGCGGCCGTCGCGGGTGCTGTTGTTCATCACCGTCACCAGGGTCGACAAACCCAGCACGTCGGCCGCGAGCACGACCTCGTTGTGCGTGGCATGCGTCGCATGGCCAAGGCTGGCGAGCCAGCCCAGCGCGAACTCGAACTCTTCGTCGGTCAGGCGCGCCTCGCGCAGGAAGCCATGCAGATGGCGGACCAGCGCATCCATGACGAAGCGCAGGCGTGGGCTGGCGGTGTCCGCCATCGCGGCCTGGACGATGCCGGTGACCGAATGTTCGTCGTCTATCAGCGTGGGGCGCGGGGCCGGCGATACCTGCCGCGCGATCGATGTTTCCATGTCACTCCTCCTTTGCAAACGTTTGCATTATTATCGGCGGCCAGCACCGGAGGTCAAGGCGAAAGTTCGGGCCGGCGGGGCCCCGCCCCCTTTCGCGCCGCCGGAAATCACAATCAAAACAAGCCGCTACGCCTCGTCTTCAGGACAAACCCTAGGCGGTCCCCGCTCGCGCGGAGGGTGGCATTTGTGGGTACACCTGCCTATATATGCCTTACCAGGCACTAACCGGCGATATACCGACATGCCAGCGAGCGCTGGTCGCGCCACAATGCAACGGCAGCGTGGCCCCTCCCGTTCATACAAGCGTTGGACTGGTGGAAGCCCGGTCACAATCGTTGCCGAGGACTTGGCACAGTAATCGCTGACGTGCAGAAAGCCCGACGTGCCTGCGATGCCCGGGTTCCTGGCCATGCCGCCAGCGATCTCCTTCGATCCCTCCTACCTACCAGAGGAAAACCGATGTTCTCCGCCGTCCAGCGTCCGCAACCGACGCACCCCGTTCCCTGCCCCCCCCGCAGCGTGACCACGCCGCCGCTGCCGCAGTGGATCGCAGCACGCATGTCAGAGCATTTCGATGCCAGGCTGGGCAAGCTCTGGGGTGGCGACCACCTGCTGCACGGGCGCAAGCCGGGGCCCGACGCGCTGCACCTGAGCAGCAACGACTACCTCTGCCTGCTGGGCGAGCGGCCGTTGCTGGAGGCGCAGGCGCGCGCGCTGCTGAACGAGCAGCCCGAGCTGCTGATGTCGTCCGTGTTCCAGTACGGCGAGACGCCGCAACGGCACGTCGAGCGCAAGCTGGCCAACCTGATGCAGGCCGAGGACGGGCTGATCGCGCAGTCCGGCTGGGCCGCCAACGTCGGCCTGGTGCAATGCATCGCCGGGCCGGGCGTGCCGGTCTATATCGACATGAACGGCCACGCCTCGCTGTGGGAAGGCATCACCGCCGCCGGCGCGCAGGCCGTGCCGATCCGCCACAACGACGTGGGCCATGCGCGCCGCCAGGCCGAACGCTTCGGGCCCGGCGTGATCATGGTCGACGCGGTGTACTCCACCACCGGCAGCGTGGCGCCGCTGGAGGAATACGTCGCGGTGGCGGAGGCGACGGGTTCGGTGCTGGTGGTCGATGAATCGCACTCGCTCGGCACCCATGGGCCATCGGGCGGCGGGCTGGTACCGGCGCTGGGGTTGTCGGAGCGGGTGCATTTCCGCACCGCGTCGCTGGCCAAGGCCTTCGCCGGGCGCGCGGGCTTCGTCACCTGCTCCAGCACGTTCAAGGACTTCTTCGCGGTCGAGTCGCGGCCGGCCATTTTCAGTTCGGGGCTACTGCGCCACGAGGTTGCGTGGTTCGACGCCGCCATCGACTTCATCGCCGCGGCGGACCAGCGGCGCGAACAGCTGCATGCGATCACCCGCACCACCCGCGAAGCGATCGGTGCGCTGGGGTACAACATCAGCGACGGCTCCGAGCAGATCATCGGGCTGGAGGCCGGCACCGAGCCGCAGGTGATGGTCCTGCGCAACGCGCTGCAGCAGCGCGGCATCTTCGGCGCGGTATTCTGTTCGCCGGCAACCCCCAAGAATCGGGCATTGATGCGACTTACCCTGCATGCGAAACTTAGCGCCGGTGAAATCGACCGGCTGGTCAGCGTTCTCGCCAGTATCCGCGACGAGGTGCGCCTGGAAGAATGGTCATCGACGCGCCGCAGCCGGCGCAAATCCCCCAATCCCAAAGAGGAGCTCGCCGCAAGCTCCCGCGAGGAGTAGCCGTTGGAGATGGAAGCAGAGTTGGCCGACTCGGGCGGCCGCAAGCGCCGTTCCGGTCTGCCGGGACTTGCCAGCCTTGCCCGCCGGGCCTGGCAGGCGGTGTTCGATACCGCGGCGCGGGCCATCCTGCTCGACGAGGAAAGCGTCATCCGGCTGCGGCGCATCCAGATGGTGGGCGCGCTGGGGGTCATCGGTCACCCGCTCTATTACCTGATCTGGTCGTACGTGTTCCCGCAGCCCTACGAGAACCTGTGGCTGCGCCTGGTCTGCACCGCGCTGTTCGTGCCGCTGCTGTTTGCCAGGGCGTTCTCGCACCGCCGCTGGCTGCCGCCCTACGCGCTGTTTGCGATCACGGTGGGCATGCCGTTCGCCTTCATCTTCCTGTACCTGGAAAACGGCGGCTCGATGGCCTGGGCCGAGTCGGTCATCATCGCCGTGGTGATCCTCTATCACTTCAATACGGCGTTCGCGACCATCTCGCTGCTGTCCGGCGCGGCCGCCGCGGTGGCGCTGTTCGTGCTGGCCGGCAATTCCATGGGCGGGATTCCATGGGAGCCGGTGCTGCTGCAGCTGCCGATCATCGGCTTCGTGATCTCGGTGCTGGTGGTGATCAAGCTCGACCGCCAGCTGCTGATCGAGCAGAAGCGGCGCGGCATGGCCGCGGCGCTGGCCACCGTCGCGCATGAACTGCGTACGCCGCTGACCAGCCTGAGCGTCAGCGCGAGCGGCCTCAAGGCGCGGCTGCCGGCGGCGCTGGACCAGGATGCGCCACGCCGCGAGGGGCTGATGCAGGCGGTGGCGCGCATGGAGTCCGACATCGCGCATATCAGCAACAGCATCGAGCTGCTGGTGTCCAACTCCAAGAACCCGGAACAGGCCACGCGCGAGTTGTTCGAGCTGGGCGGCGTGATCCGCGATGCCATCGCCCGGTTTCCGTTCGACGAGCCGGGCCGCGACATCGTCGCGTTCGACCTGCCCGGCCCGGTGCGCGTGCTCGGCAACGCGCAGCTGTTCGGGCTGGTCGTGACCAACCTGCTGAAGAACGCGCTCGAAGCGATCAAGCGCGCCGGCAAGGGCGATATCCGGATCTGCTGCGAGGTGCGGCCGGACGGGGTGCACGTCACCTTCCGCGACACCGCGACCGGGGTGCCGCCGCAGGTGCTGGCGCGCATGTTCCAGCCGTTCTTCTCCTACCCGGCGCACCGCGGCACCGGCATCGGGCTGGCCTTCTGCCAGAACGTCCTGACCAGCTGGGGCGCGGGCATCAGCTGCCGTTCCGTCGAGCACGAGTTCACGGAGTTCAACATCCGCTTCCCGCATAGAGATCACTGAGGGACCACTGAGGGACCACTGAGCGGCATCAGCCGGACAGCGCCAGCGCCACCTGCCGCCGCAGCCGCGGCAGCACGTCTGTGTCGAACCACGGATGGCGTTGCAGCCAGAAGCGGTTGCGCGGGCTGGGGTGCGGCAGCGGGAAGAATGCTGGCAGGTAGTCGGCGCAGGCGGCGACGGTATCGGCCAGCGTCGCCCAGGCCCGGCTGCCGAGGTAGTAAGCCTGTGCGTGGCGGCCGACCAGCAGCGTCAGCCGGATTTCCGGCATGGACGCCAGCAGCGGCGCATGCCACAGCGGCGCGCATTCGCGCCGCGGCGGCAGGTCGCCGCTGGCGCCCTTGCCCGGATAGCACAGCCCCATCGGCACGATCGCCACCTTGCCGGCGTCATAGAACTGCTCGGGCGTCAGTTGCAGCCAGGTGCGCAGCAGGTCGCCGGAAGGATCGTTCCAGGGGATGCCGGTTTCATGCACGCGGCGCCCGGGCGCCTGGCCGACGATCAGCAGGCGCGCATGGGCGCCGGCCTGCACCACCGGCCTGGGCTCGTGCGGCAAGGCACAGGCGTGGCAGCCGGCAATGTCGGCGAGGAGCCGGTCAAGCCTGGTGGAACGGGTACGAGGCAAAATCAGCGGCTGAGCCCGCGCCCCTCGATGGCCCAAACCGCTTCCACGCGCTCGCCGCGCACGCAGGCATAGGCATCGTGCAGGTTGGCGGTGGGATCGCAATGGCCCGGCACCAGCCACAGCCGCTCGCCCAGCAGGTCGCGGCTGTCGGCGCCGGTCACCGTCAGCACACCGTGCTCGTCGTTGGCGGCAACGTACTCCAGCGCGCCATCGGCATCGCGCGGCCACACGTGCGGCAATCCGGAATCGACCGCGACCGACTTCAGCCCCACATCGCACACCGCCACGCCGGCGCGCGCCGCGCTCATCACGGTGGCTGCCACGAACAGGGAATGCAGCGGCCGCAGCGCGCCCTCCCATTCGAGCGAGCCGTAATGGCCGTCGAGAAACAGGTACGAGCCCGGCTGGATCTCGGTGTAGACGCCGCTCTCCAGGTCGAATTCGGCGGTGCCGGTGCCGCCGCCGGTCACCACCGGGCAGCGCAGCCCGCGCCGCTCCAGCGCGCGCAGGTAGCCGGCGGTGGCTTCGGCCGCGCGCTGCGCGGCTTCGCGCCGCTGCGCCCAGGCCTCGATATGCTGGATGCCGCCGTGATAGCCCTGCAGGCCGCCGAAATCCAGTGCGGCTTCGGCGCCGATCGCATCGACCAGCGCCAGCAAGGCCTCGTCGCTGTCCACGCCGCAGCGGCCCTGCCCCACGTCCACCTCCGGCAACACCGCAATGCGCACGCCGGCGCGCGCCGCGGCGGCGCCGACCTGGCTGACCTGGCGCGCATCGTCCACGCAGATCGACAAGCGCGTGTGGCGCGCCAGTTCGGCGGCCATTGCGGCCTTGTCGGCGCCGACGAATTCATTGCTCAGGTGGATGCTGCCGATGCCGGCGGCGGCAAAGGGATACGCCTCGGACAGCTTCTGGCAGCAGATGCCGACCGCGCCCGCATCGACCTGCCGCTGCGCGATCGCCACGGACTTGTGCGCCTTGGCATGCGGGCGCAGCGCTACGCCGGCGCGTTCGGCAAGTTCCGCCATGCGCGCCAGGTTGGCTTCAAAGGCATCGAGTTCGATCAGCAGCGCAGGCGTGGGCAACGCTGACAACGATTGGCCGACCGCCGCGTGCGGCGGCCGGAGAACGCTGGCTTCATGCATGGTATGGGGCCCGGTTGCGGCAGTGCTTGCCGTGGGCCCCTCACGATAACACCGGCGTGCCCCTTGCGCACAGGCTTGCGCGCGCAAAACGCGCTAGCGGCGCGTGGCCAGCAGGCGATAGCCGCGTCCGCAGTGTTCCGCGGCAGCGGCGCGGGCCACATCGGCATCATCGAACAGGCCGGCCTGCGCGATCGACCTCACCATCACCGCCTCGCCGCGCTCGTTAGCGAGGAAACGACCGTCCCAGCCTTGCACGATGTACAGCACGTCGCCGGCCGGGGAACCGACCTGCCGGCGCTGGCCGGTGGACTGGCCGACCCGCTGCTGACCCTGACCCTGATCCTGATCCTCGCCACGCGCTGCGCGGCCGGCACGCTCGCCGATTTCGCCATTGCCGCCGCTACCGCCGCTGCTGCCGGGCCGCACCATCTGGATGTTATTGCGCACTTCACTGACGCCGAGCACATCCTCGGCCATTTGCTCGATGCGGAACTTGGCGTCGCGGTCCCGGACGGTGCCGGCCAGCGTGACGATGCCCGAGCCGACGTCGACGGTGACATCCGAGACATCGTCATCGGCGTGCGCGAGCCGTTCGCACAGGTCATCGCGAATGCGGGCGTCGGTGCGCTGGTAGCCCTTGGGCATGCGGCGCGACCCCGCTTGCGCGGCCCAGCGCGAAGGGCGCGTGGGGCGCTCGTCATCTTCATCCTCGAGGCCATAGCGGGCCTCGCCATAGCCATACGGCGAGCCGCCAGTGTCGCCGCTGCGCCAGTGGCGTGCCTGGCGGGTATCGTCGGGCTCATCGTAGCCGCGGTGGCGCCAGGTTCCCCGGATTTCCGACGGTGGATAGTCTTTCATGGATTGCCTCCGATCTGACGTCCTAGCCTGATATCGGTAGCACAAAACATGCCCTTGCGCCGGTGCTGGCCGCGTGGCGCTCCGGCAGCGCCGCGGGACGCAGTTTTTACACGATGCGCAACAACGTCATGCGCTTCGTCCATCCCCGGCGGGCCGGTCGAGGTACTGGCCGACGATGCGCACCAGCAACGGCAGCTTGCCGGTAAAGAAATGATCGGCGCCCGGCACCACCACCACCGGCAGCGCCTGCGGTCGGGCCCAGTCGAACAGCGCCGACAATTCCGCGCGCTCGTCGCGCTCGCCATGCACCACCAGGCAATCGGCCGGCACTGCCGGCGTGTCATAGCTGCGATGGGCCTTGACCGTGCCATACGGCAGGCCGGCCAGCACGAGGTGACGGACCGGCACGCCCTGCGCCGCCAGCGTGGCGGCCACCTGCGCCATCACGAACGCCCCGAAAGAAAAGCCCGCCAGCGCCAGCGGCAGGCCGGGGTGGTCGTCGCGCAACTGCGCCACCACGGCCAGCATGTCGCCGGTCTCGCCGTGGCCCTGGTCGTGCTCGCCGCCCGAGCCCGCCACGCCGCGGAAGTTGGGCCGCACGGTCAGGAAGCCGCGCGCCAGCAGCGCCTTGGCCAACTGGTGCGGCACCTTATGCGTGGCCGCGCCGCCCAGCAGCGGGTGCGGATGCGACACCACCGCGATCCCGCGCGGCGTGCCGGCGGGACGGTCGACCAGCATCTCGATCGGCCCGGCGGCGCCAGCCAGGTGCGCCGTTTCCGTGGCAGACGGTACTCCCATGAATGCTCCTTGCAATGTCGGGCGAGCCGATTGCCGGCGCGCGAAAGCCGTGATGGTAATGCGATTGTGGCGAACATGCCGCCCGCGCTGTTTCCTCGCACGGCCACGCACGGCCGCGCACGGCACCGATGCGCAAAATTCTGCCCGCCGGTGCCCCATGCGCCGCCTGTGCGGGCCGTGTGACCTGAACGCTTTCGTATAATGCCCCGAGCCGTGGCGGCTCCGAAAATGGTCCCGCCGCGATCGGTCAGCACGACCCGTGCCACGCATTGCCCGCTTGCGGCTTCGCCCGCAGGCCTTTCTCGTGGCTGACCCAAATTCGCCGAAGCGGATGGACTGTACGCAGCCATCCCTTCCCGTGTTCATCGCCGGTGTCCCGGCCGTTCCGCAGCGGAATCGCGATGCAGCGCCATGTGGCCCTGCCCGCACCGTGCCTTGCCATTTCCATCCGCCGCCGGAGCGCCGCAAGCCGTCACCATCCGACGAGAATCCGCCATGAGCAAAGCTTCACGGCTCGCACTGGGCCTTGCGCTCGCTGCGCTATGCCACCTGATGCCGGTCACCCTGCCCGCCGTCCATGCCGCAGGGACCGCATCGGAAGCCGAGGCCGCCGCACAAGCGCCCGCGCTGACCCACGCCGAAGCCAACGCCGAACTCAAGCGCCTGCAGACCGAGCAGGACAGCGTCAAGCAGCAGGCCTCCGACCCCGACGGCAATACCAAGCTGCATGACCTGCAAGAGACGCTGCGGCGGCTGGATGCCGACGCCGACAAGCTCGGCGCCGCCCTGAAGCCGCAGCGCGAACAGTTGCAGGCACAGCTCGACGTGCTCGGTCCGCCACCGGTCGACGGCACCACCAGGGAAGCTCCCGCGGTGATGAAGCAGCGCGCCGAGCTGAACACGCGCCGCACGCAGCTCGACGCGCATCTCAAGCAGGCTGCCGAGAGCAAGGAGAACATCGCCAACCTGAGCGAGCAACTGGCCCGGCTGGAGCGCGGCCACCTGAAAGACCAGCTCGCGCTGCGCTCGGAAAGCATCCTCAACCCGCAGTTCTGGCAGCCGCTGTTCAGCCCGCCGCCGGAAGACCAGGCGCGGCTGGACGGCTTCCGCGACCAGGTGGAGCCGATGCTGCAGCTGGCGTGGCAGCCGTCGCAACGCGCGGCCACGGTGGCCCTGCTGCTGCTCGCGCTGGCGGTATGGACGCTGGGGCGGCGCCTTGCCGAGCGCGCGCTGGCGTGGTTCTGCCTGACCCGGCTGCCCGAGACGCGCCTGCGCCGCAGCGCGCTGGCGCTGGCGACCACGCTGGCAACGGTCTGCACCACAGGTCTCGCGGTGCAGCTGGTCTACCACGCCTTCGCTCGCAACTATGAATTGCCGCCCGACGTGATGGCGCTCTACGCGCAGCTGGTCAAGCTGACGATGACCAGCGCGCTGATCGTCGGGCTGGGGCGCGCGCTGCTGTGCACGCGCCACCCCAGCTGGCGCCTGCCTGCGCTGGCCGATCCGGTCGCGCTGGCGATGAAGCCCTTCCCCGCCGTGCTGGCTGGCCTGTTGCTGCTGGCCGGCACGCTCGAGCAGATCAACCGCATCGCCGACACCAGCCTGCAGGTCACGCTGCTGGGCCGCGGGCTGGTGTCGCTGGTGGTGGTGCTGACCATCGGCGCGGCGCTGCTGCGCGCCAACCGCGTGCGCAACGAACTCGCCGCCGCGGGCGAACGCCCGGAGGCGCGCGCCACGCTGGCCGGCATGATCCACGCCGCCGTGACCGTGCTGGTGATCGTGTCGATGGTCGCGCTGCTGGCCGGCTATATCAGCTTCGCGCGCTTCCTGACCTATGAGCTGGTCTGGTTCGACATCGTGCTGTGCAGCCTGTACCTGCTGACGCAGGTCACGCGCGATGTCTGCGAGGCCGTGCTGTCGACCAACCACGCCAGCGGCCGCGTCATCAAGCAGCTGTTCGGCGTGGACGATTCGCATCTGGAGCAGGCCTCGACCGTCCTGTCGGGCATCGGCGCCAGCGTGCTGCTGCTGGTGGCAGTGGTGGCGCTGCTGACCGGCGGCTTCGGCACCACGCCGGCGGACCTGCTCAACAGCCTGCTGATGGTGCTGGGCGGCGAGAAGCTGCGCAGCCTGAACATCATGCCGGAGCGAATCCTGAATGCGGTGTTGGCGCTCGGCGTGGGCATCTGGCTGCTGCGTTCGGTGCGGCGCTGGCTCGATGCGGAACTGCTGCCCAAGGTGTGCAGCGAGCCGGGGCTGCGCGCATCGCTGATCACGCTGTTCAGCAATGTCGGCTATGTGCTGCTGGTGCTGCTGACGCTGTCGCTGCTGGGCGTGCGCTGGGACAACCTGGCGTGGATCGTCAGCGCGCTGTCGGTGGGCATCGGCTTTGGCCTGCAGGAGATCGTGAAAAACTTTGTCTCGGGCCTGATCCTGCTGACCGAGCGCCCGGTCAAGGTAGGCGACATGGTCAGCCTGGCCGGCGTGGAGGGCGACATCCGCCGCATCAATGTGCGCGCGACCGAAATCCAGCTGGGCGACCGCTCGACTGTGATCGTGCCCAACTCGCAGCTGATCTCGCAGAACGTGCGCAATGTGACCATGAGCAACAGCACGCAGGGCGTGGCATCGCTGCAGCTGACATTCCCGCTCAATACCGATCCGGAACAGCTGCGCGACCTGCTGCTCGATGTCTACAAGGAAAACGAGTCCATCCTGGACGTGCCGGCGCCGTCGGTCATGTTCAGCCAGCTCGCTTCCAACGGCATCACGCTGTCGGTGACGGGCTACGTCGGCAGCCCGCGCATCGCCGCGGCCACGCGCAGCGACCTGTTGTTCGAGATCCTCAAGCGGCTGCGCGCCGAGGACATCGCACTGACCGAACCGCAATCGCTGCGGCTGGAAAACCTGCCGCCGTTCGGCGAAGCATCGCAACGCGCATACGCGGCGGGGTAAGTCCGCCGACCGCTCCGCCCGGTGGTCCGCGCTCAAGACATCGGTACGCCCGCCCTGCGCGAGCCCGGGCGGACTGGCCCAAATCCCCGGGGTGGATTCCGGACAGGGTGGGTGACAGGGGCCGTATTACGGCCTGTTAAAAACCGGTCCCTGAAAAAAGCCCCGTTACAAAGCTAACAAGTCGGCCTCCGCGGCGAAACACCTTGCCGGGCAGTTTGCATCCATCATTCAGGAACACAAGCTGCATCACAAGGAGTCCGACATGCGCCCCTCCACCCGAATCGTCGCCGCGACCGCCCTGGCCGTGGCGCTGGTAGCCGCCGGCCCCGCGTCCGCGCACGGCCGCCACCATGGCGGCGGGTCGAATGCCGGCGCGGTCCTTGCCGTCGGCGCGCTGGTCGGCCTGGCGTTCGGCGCGGCGCTGGCCTCGGCGCCGGTAGTGGCCGCACCGGTGGCGGTGGCGCCGCCGGTCACCTATGCCCCCGCGCCGGTCTCGTACGCGGCGCCGGCGGTGCCACCGGGCTATTGCTACAGCGACTACGACCGCGCGTACGTGCCGTGCGGCCCGCAGCCGTCCGGCTACTACCGGCAACAGCCTTACTACGGCTACTGATCATGCCGGTCGATCGCGAATACTTCAGCCGGCTGTACGGCCGGCAGGACGACCCCTGGGGCATCGGCACGCGCTGGTACGAGGCACGCAAGCGCGCGCTGCTGATGGCCACGCTGCCGCGCGAACGCTTCGCACGCGTGTTCGAGCCCGGCTGCGGCGGCGGGCATCTTACCGTCGAACTGGCGCCGCGCTGCGATGCGCTGGTGGCAATGGAGCTTGCCGACAGCGCTGCCGGGCAGGCGCGGCAACGCGTGGCGGAGTTTGCCCACGTACAGGTGCTGACGGGTGAGCTGCCGCAGCATTGGCCCGAGGGATCGTTTGACCTGATCGTGTTTTCAGAATTGGGGTACTACTTCCCGAAGTCCGACTGGCACGAGGTCGCGGCGCTGGCGGCGGGTGCGTTGAGCGATGACGGCGTCATTGTCGCCTGCCATTTCCGGCATTTGTTCGCCGAGCAGCAGATCACGGCGCAGGCGGTGCATGATGCGATTGGTGCGCAGCACGGGCTGTATCGGCATATTCATCACCAGGAGCCGGATTTCACGATGGATTTGTGGTCCAGGCAGTTGGAGATGAGGTTGGCTTGAGGGGGATGGGGTTGGGTTTTTAGGGGCAGGCGTCTGGTGGTTTTTGTTGTGCGTGGCGGCTGGCATCTGGTGGGATTTGATATGTCCTGGTTTCGCCCCTAAAGGGGCGAGTCACTTTTGCCCGAGCGGCAAAAGTAACCAAAAACGCGTTTACGGCCCTGCGGGCGGCCACTCTTATCGTAGTATGCGTGGGATTTCGTACGGGGCTGGGCTTCGATGCAGGGCAGGACTGCCTGACGCCTTGGTGCGCCACGGTGGCTCGGGATTGACGCGGTGATTGAACGAGCCCAGAGCTGTGATTGGCCCCTACTGCTGGCGTCAACGCGGGGACGCCTGCGGCTGCGCTGCGCGCCGGCAGTATCGCAGGTCAGGGGCCTGGGCTCGGGGGCCTGTCAGAAATTTTGTGTGTAGGGCATAACATATCGCCCAGCCCAGCAAACCAACTAGGACTCGCGCGCAGCGCAACCGCAGGCGTTCCTACCACGCCGCCCGCAGCAGGGGCCACTCAACAGCTCTGGGCTCGTTCAACAACCGAGTCAATCCCAAACCACCGTGGCGCACCAAGGCGTCAGGCAGTCCTGCCCTGCATCGAAGCCCAGCCCCGTACGAAAGCCCCAGCCCACTACGATAAGAGTGGCCGCCCGCAGGGCCGTAAACGCGCTTTCTGGTGACTCTTTGTCGCTCGGACAAAGAGTCACCCGCCCTTTAGGGCGGAACAGGGCATATCAAGCACCGCCAGATGCCAGCCGCAGCATAACCAAAAAAAACGCCCCACACGCAACCAGCGCACAGGGCGTCCCACTACCTAAAACCTAAACACAAACAAAACCTTAAACCGGCACATCCCTAGTAGGATCCGGCTTCCGATCATCAAACCACCGATACAAAGTCGGCACCATCACCAGCGTCAGCAACGTCGACGTGATCAACCCGCCGATCACCACCACCGCCAGCGGCCGCTGCACTTCCGAGCCAGGCCCGGTAGAGAACAAGAACGGCACCAACCCCAGCATCGCAATGGTCGCAGTCATCATCACCGGTCGGAACCGCTGCGTCGCCCCCTGCACCACCGCCTCATCAAGCGACAAGCCCGAATCGCGCAGCGAACGGATATACGACACCAGCACCACCCCGTTCAGCACGGCCATGCCCCACAGCGCGATAAAGCCCACCGACGCCGGCACCGACAGGTATTCCCCGGTGACGAACAGCCCGATGATGCCGCCGATCGATGCGAACGGCAGCACCGTGATGATCAGCGTGGCAAAGCGCAGCGAGTTGAACAGCAGGAACAGCAGGAAGAAGATCGCAGCGATGGTCACCGGCACGATGATCTTCAGGTGGCCCATGGCGCGTTCCATGTTCTGGAACTGGCCGCCCCACTCCAGGTAGTAGCCCTCCGGCAGCTTGACCTTGGACGCAGTGGCCTGCTGCAGTTCGGCAACGAAGCCACCGAGATCGCGATCCTTCACGTTGATCATCACCACGACGCGGCGCTTGGCCATTTCGCGGCTGATCTGCGCCGGGCCGTCGTTGACTTCGATCCTGGCCACGCTCTGCAGCGGCACCTGCGTGCCGTCCGGCGCGTTCACCAGCAGCTGCCGGATCGACTGCACGTTGTTGCGGAAGTCATCCGGCAGGCGCACGGCGGCGGCAAAGCGGCGTTCGCCTTCGAAGATGTCCGTGGCGCGCTTGCCGCCGATCGAGATCTCGATCACGTCATGGATGTCCGACACGTTCAGCCCGTAGCGCGCAATCGCCTGACGGTCGATCTCGATCGACAGGTACTGCTGCCCCGAGACGCGCTCGATACGGATATCCTGCGAGCCCTGGATGCCCCCTGCCACGCGCGAGATCTCACCCGCGAGTTCACGCAGCTTGTCGAGGTCGTCGCCGAACACCTTCACCGCCACGTCCGAACGCACGCCGCTGACCATTTCGTCGACGCGGTCCGAGATCGGCTGCGCCATCACGATCTGTACGCCGGGGATGGCCTTGAGCTTCTCGCGAATGGCGTTGGCGATATCGTCCTGGGTCCACCCGTCGGGCCACTGGTCGCGATCCTTCAGGCTGGCGATCGGGGTCGATTCGTTCTGGCCCTGCGGGTCGGCCGGGCTTTCGCCGCGGCCCACGCCGGACACCACCGACTTGACGCCGGGCACGCCCAGCACCAGCCTGTTGGCTTCCTTTTCCAGCTTGATCGACTCTTCCAGCGAGATGTTCGGCACGCGGTCGATCGCGGGAACGATCGAGCCTTCCTTCATCTCCGGAATGAACGACGTACCGAGCAGCGGCACGATCAGCAGCGTCGCGACGAACGCGCCCACTGCGCTGAGCACGGTCTTGCGGCTGTTGCCCAGCGCCCAGTGCAGCATGCGCAGGTAGTGGCGCTTCATGAATGCAATCACGCGCGTGTCATGCTCGGCGCCGCCCTTGAGCAGGTACGACGACAGCACCGGCGACAGCGTCAGCGACAGGATCAGCGAGATCGCCAGCGCGATCGAGATGGTGAACGCCAGCGGCGCAAACATCTTGCCTTCCATGCCGGACAGGGTCATCAGCGGCAGGAACACCAGGATGATGATGCCCACGCCGACGATCACCGGCGTGGCCACTTCCTGCACGGCCTTGACCAGGATCTCGGTCTTGGTGAGGCCCGGCTCCTTGTGTCCCAATCGCTCGAACGCGTTCTCGACCACCACCACCGAGCCGTCGACCATCAGGCCGATGGCAATTGCCAGGCCCCCTAATGACATCAGGTTGGCCGACAGCCCCACGTGGTTCATCACCATGAACGTCAGCAATGGCGTCAGCACCAGCGTGGCCAGCACGATCACCGACGAACGCACGTCGCCCAGGAACAGGAACAGCACGATCACCACCAGCACCACGCCTTCGAGCAGCACCTTGGTCACCGTCCACAACGCGGCATCGACCAGCTCGCTGCGGTCGTAGTACGGCACGATCTGCAGCTTGCCGGGCAGCATGCCGCGTTCGTTGATCTCCGCCACGCGTGCCTTCACGCGGCTGACCACTTCCTTGGCATTGCCGCCGCGCATCATCATGACGATGCCGCCGACGGCCTCGGTCTGGCCGTTCTTGACCAGCGCGCCCTGCCGCACCTCATGGCCGATGGAGACGTTGGCCACGTCGCGCAGGTAGACCGGCGTACCGTTGACTTCCTTCAGCACGATGCTGCCGAGGTCCTCCACGCCCTTGGCCAGGCCGACGCCGCGGATCAGGTACTGCTCGGCGTAGTGCGGCAGCACGCCGCCGCCGGAGTTGGCGTTGTTGCGCGCCAGCGCCTGGTAGACCTGCTGGATCGACACGTCGTAATGGCGCATGCGCTCCGGGTTGACCAGCGCCTGGTACTGCCGCACGTAGCCGCCCTGCGAGTTGATCTCGGCCACGCCGGGGATCGAACGCAGCAGCGGGCGCACCACCCAGTCCTGGGCAATGCGGCGCTCGGCCAGCTCTTCCTGCGTCAGCTCGCCGTTGCCGTCGTCGGCACGGTCCAGCGTGTACTGGTAGACCTCGCCCAGGCCGGTCGAGACCGGGCCCAGCACCGGCGACACGCCTTCCGGCATGCGCCCGCCCACTTCGATCAGGCGCTCCATCACCAGCTGGCGTGCAAAGTACACGTCGGTGGCGTCGGTAAACACCAGCGTGATCAGCGACAGGCCCGCCTTGTTCAGCGAGCGCATCTCTTCCAGGCCGGGCAGGCCCGTCATTGCCATTTCCACCGGCACGGTGACAAAGCGCTCGACTTCCTCGGGCGAGCGGCCCGCGGCTTCGGTCGCGATCTGCACCTGCACGTTGGTCACATCGGGGAAGGCGTCCACCGACAGCTTGGTGGCAGCGCGCAGGCCGAAGAAGAACAGCACCACGGCCAGCACGCAAACCACCAGCCGCTGCTTGATGGCGGCTTCGACTAGGGATTTCATCATGTCCGATTACCCTTGCTCGATGCGCTTGCGCTCGTTGTCCAGGTGGAACGCGCCATCGACCACGATGCGGTCGCCGGCCTTCACGCCGTTCTGCACCACGCGCATGCCGTCGCTCTCGGCGCCCAGCTTGACCTTGGTCAGGCGGAACTTGTTGCCCGGCATCTCGACATAGACCAGCTCGTCGTTGCCGTCACGCACCACCGAGGCCGCGGGAATCACCAGCTGGTCCTGCGGCTTGCCGGCGATCAGCATGCTGGCGAGCATGGCGGGCTTAAGGCGCCCTTCGCGGTTCTCGAGCTCGGTGCGGACCAGCACCGTGCGCGACTGCGGGTTGACCGTGCGGCCCACGTAGATCAGCTTGCCGGTGATGGTGTTGCCGCCCTTGCCGTTGGCCAGCGACGGCACCTCGATCTCAACGCTCTGCCCTTCGGCTACCTGCGCGGCCTGTTGCTCGGGCACCTCGGCCACGACCCACACGCGCGACAGGTCGGCCACGGTGTAGAGCGCGTCGGCCGGCTGCACCACCTGGCCCTGCGCCACGTTGCGCTCGACCACGGTGCCGCTGATGCTCGAATACACCGGCGAATGCGAGTTGATGCTGCCGTTCCTGGCCAGCTCTGCGATCGAGCCTTGCGACATGCCCAGCACGCGCAGCTGGTCGCGGTAGGCGCGCATCTCGGCGGAGGCGATCGCCAGCTCGCTCTCGCGGCGCTGCAGCTCGCCGCGGCCGATCACGTCGGCGGCAAACAGCTGGCGCGCGCGCTCGGCGTTGCGCACCTGCAGCTCGTGCTGCGCCTCGCTCTTCAGGAACGACATCTGCGCCGCGCCCAGCTCGCTGCTGTGCAGGCGCGCCAGCACCTGGCCGGCCTTCACTTCCTGGCCCAGCGTGGCATACAGGTCGGTGACGCGGCCGGTCACGCTGGCGCCGATGCGCGATACGCGCTGCTCGTCGAAGTCGATGCGGCCGGCCACGCGCAGCATCTCGCTGAACGGGGAGGTGCTCACCGGCGCCACTTTCAGCGACTGCTGCAGGTTGCCTTCCGGCTGGATCACGCCGGGCGGCAGCTTGGGCGCCTCGGCAACGGGTTCAGGCTTGTCGGAACAGGCCGCCAGGCTGAACGTCAGGACGGCGGCGGCCGTCAGCGAAAGCAGGAAATTGGGACGCATGGTTATTTCTGTTCGATGGTGGAGGTCGGCGGCAGGCCCGGCGCGGCGGTGGCGCCGGGGGCGGTCGACAAGAGCTTTTCGATCTGGATGGCGGCCAGCTGCTGCTCGTACTGGGCGGCGATCAGCTCGTTGCGCGCGCTGCGCAGCACGCGCTGGGCATCGATGAAGTCCAGGATGCCGCGCTCGCCGAAGCGATAGGCGGACTCGGCCACGCCCAGCGCCGACTCGGCCTCGCGCACGATGCCGGACTCCAGCGCGGTCACCTGCGCCTGCGTGATCTCGTACTGGCGGTAGGCCGATTCCAGTTCCTGCGTCAGCTCGAACTCGCGCATTTCCAGCGCGCTCTGCGCCTGCGTCGCCTGCGCGGTGGCCTCGCCCACGGGACCGCGGCGGCGGTCCCACAGCGGGATGGTCATGACCAGGCCGATCTGCGAGACGTTGTTGTCGGGCTGGCGGTCGGTGCTGGCGCGCACCGCCACTTCCGGCCAGCGCAGCGAGCGCTGGTAGTCGACGCCCAGGCGGGCGCGCTCCAGCTCCGTGCGGCGCTGGACCAGCTCGGCATTGCTCGCGGCCATGGTGTCGCGCAGCACCGGCAGCGGCGGCACGTCCGGCGACTGTCCCAGCGTGCCGTCCAGCGAGAACTGGCCCGGCATGGCGCCGCCGACCTGCTGGCGCAGCGCGGCCTTGGCCTGGTTCACGCGCAGCTCGGCGGTCTGCTGGCTCTTCTGCGAGGCCAGCAGCTCGGTCTCGGCCTTGATCAGTTCATAGCGCGGCGCTTCGCCAACCTCCACGCGCAGGCGTGCGCGCGAATGGATCTGCCGCATCATCGCCAGGTCTTCTTCCGCGGCATGCAGCTCGCTTTCGCGGCGCAGCACGTCGTAGTAAGAGGTCTTGACGCGCGCGGCGAGGTCGGCGCGGAAACCCTGGCGGGCCGCCTGCGACGACTCCAGGCCGCGCGAGGCCATGGCCTCGCGCAAGCTGCGCTGGTGCGGGTAGTCCAGCTTCTGCACCACGGCGTAGCTGGGCGCATTGCCGCTGGTCACGCCGGGCTGCTTGCCGGACAGCCGGCCGTACATCACCTCGACCTGCGGATTGGGATAGGCGCGCGCGCTGCTGATGGCGGCGCTGGCAGCATCGACATTGGCCTCGGCCGCGGCGACGCCCTTGTTGGTCGACTGCGCCATGTCGAGCAGCTGCGGCAGCGAGAAAGCGGGTCCGGCCGCGGTACCCGCGGGGCGTGCGGATGCCGCCTTGGGCACGGCCGTGGACGCAAGCAGCTCGGCGCCGGGAGTGAGTGCCGGGGCGGCGGAAATCTTCGCGGAAGGCTTGGAGAGCGGTGCGGCCGGGGCGGCGGGCGTGGTGCCCGCTGCCCCCGCGGCCTTCGCCGGGGCGGCGCCCTGCTCACCGGCATGGGCCTGGGCAGCGGCGAACGCGAGCAGCGAAAGCGACGCGATCAGGGTCAGCTTAGTTGTTGTCATGAGTCCGGAATGCAAGCAATACGACGCCTGCGCCATGCCGCCGCGCGCCCCGGCGCGAATCACGGCTGGGAATCACGGCGGGACGGACCACGGCAGCGGCTTACCCGCGCGCGGTAGCGGCGGGCAGGCTGGCGTTATCAGGCAAGGGGGCGCGGCCCGCGGCACGGCAGCTGCGGAGGCAGCGCGTGCGCGCGGGGGAGCGGCAAGGCGTGGAACGCCCGGCGCTCAGGAGCGGGTTATTGGCGGCCGGAAGAAGGCCGAAGGCGGCGGTTCGGCGCGGCCTGGGGGATATTGCGCGACATCCCCGGCGGGCAGCAGCAGCTTCACCGGGGGCAAGGCAATGAGGGCACTGGATTCTTCGATTTCGTCCAGCAGGTCCAGCGGGTCGAGCAGGTCGGCCGACCAGATATTGCAATACCCGGGCGGCGGGTCCTCGCAGATGTCGTCGTCATGCAGCCCATCGTCGCCGGGCACGATGACGCGACCCATGTCGTCCACCGACTGCAGCGCGGCCAGTTCGGTACTGGCCTGGACCTGCGGCTGCACCGACGTGCGCGCGTCCGCCACCGCTCCAAAGGAGAGCAGTGACAGGCACATGGCAGTCAGCAGCAGGAACAACAATCGCATGGGTCGGGGGCTTGGAGCACGGGGCGGAAGCGCCCTTTCGGACGGGCACCGGCCGTGCTGCGGGACAGCATTGTAACGTAACGATTACGATTGACAGAGAATCGTTACGTTCGTTCCGCAATGCAGCGAAAAGATGCATATCAATAGCGCGATTTTACCAGCAGATCGTTGAAAAGCCCGGGATAACCCTGAGCCAGGGTTTCGGACAGCCGCGGGTCTCAGAAGACCGGGCGGCCCTACACCACCCTGAACCCGTGGGTCCCGTCGCGCTCCAGTTGCGCGATCAGCCCGAACTCCCAGTCCAGGTAGCCCTGCATCGCCTCGCGCGGATTGTCGGTGCCTTCATACGGCCGGCGATAGCGGTCGGTGCGCTCTGACGCCAGGTGCGTCTCGCCGGACTCCAGCGGCAGCCCGGCCGCGATCCACGCCTGCGTGCCGCCTTCCAGCACCACCACTTCCGCATCGGTCAGCCGCTGCAGGTCGGCGGCGGCAAAGCGCGCGAGCAGGCTGGAGCCGCAAGTCAGCACATAGCGCCGCGCCTGCGGGATGCGCGCCAGCGCATCGGCCAGCTGAGCGCGGATGACGAAGTACGCGCCGGGGATATGGCGCTTGACGTAGTTGGCGCTGGCGGTGAAGTCGAGCACCACGGTGCTGCCGTCCGCGTCCTCGTCTAGCCACGCGGCCAGTTCGGCGGGTGCGACCGCCGGCACCGCTGGCGGCACCGGCACGTCTGCCGCCACCGCGCCGCTCTCGCCGCGCTCGGCCGCATCGGCCGGCTCCACCACCCAGACCTCCCAGCCCATCTGCGCCAGCCATGAACCGGTCATGCCGGCGCGCACGTCGTCGTCATCGGCCAGCACGATGCGCGCGCCGCGGACGGGGGCGTTGTGGTCGGTCTCCTGCACCAGCTGTCCGCCGGGCGCATTGACGAAGCCAGGCAGGTGGCCGTCGGCGAATTCCTCGGGCGTGCGTACGTCGAAGCGGTACACGGTGCGGCCAGGCTCCTCCAGCGATGCCAACGCCCCCAGCGCGATGCGGCGCACGCCGGCGCGGTCGGCGATCTCGCGCGCGCCGCTGCGGGCGCTGTCGCGGTTGCCGCTGCTCACTTCGGCGGGCGCACGGCGGCTGGCGCCGTGGTCGAGCTGCTGGCCCGCCAGCGTCCAGCCGATGGTGCCGTTGCGCAGCGCCGCAACCGGGTTGGGAATGCCGGCGTTGACCAGCGACTGCGTGCCGATGATGCTGCGCGTGCGGCCGGCGCAGTTGACGATCACCCGCGTGCGCGGATCGGGCGCCAGCTCGCGCACGCGCAGCACCAGTTCGGCGCCGGGCACGCTGGTGGCGGTGGGAATGCTCATGGTCTGGTACTCGTCGAAGCGGCGCGCGTCGACGATCACCGCGTCGGACTTGCTGTCGATCAGAGCCTGCACTTCCTCGGCGGACAGGGAGGGCGTATGGCGTTCTGCCTCGACCACTTCGCCGAACGACTTGCTCGGCACGTTGACGTCGCGGAACACCTCACCGCCCTCGGCGATCCAGGCGGCCAGGCCGCCTTCAAGCCGGTGCACGTTGGTATAGCCCAGCGTTTGCAGCACCGCCGCGGCGCGCGGCGCCAGGTCTTCCCCGGCGTGCTCGCCGTAGACCACGATCAGCGTATCGCGGCGCGGGATGCGCGGCCACGCTTCCAGCTCAAGCTTCGACAGCGGGAAGTTGGCGGCCCACAGCGGATGCGCCTGCGCGAAGGGGTCTTCCTCGCGCACGTCGATCAGTGCGATCTCGGCGCCGGCCAGCAGGGCCTGGCGCACCTGCGCGCGAGTGAAGGTGGGGATCGCCGTGGCGGCGGCTTGCGTGGCGTGCTGGATGGTCATGACTTCCGGTCTTCGCGGGAACGGTCCCACAGGTTAGGCAGGGTCCGGTTGGAATACCCGGAGATAAAGGGCTTGCGCGTGCCGTCCTCGGCGTAGACCGAGCGGCGCACCGCGCCGATATTGGCGCCGTACACATGGATGCTGACCGAGACGCGGTCGTCATGCACGTTGTTGACGCAATGGATGTCGCCCACGGCCGGCGACACGGCTTCTACCTGTCCGGGCAGCAGCCGCACCGGCTCGCCATGCGGCACGGGGCGGCCTTCGGCGTCGAGCACGAAGGGCTGCGAGTCCTCCGCGCCGCGCAGCATGCCGATCAGGCCCCATACGGTGTGGTCGTGGATGGGCGTGCGCTGCCCCGGGCCCCAGACAAAGCTGACGATCGAGAAGCGCTCGCCGGAATCGCAATGCAGCAGGTGCTGCTGGTAGTACTCGGGGTGCGGCTCGGCCCACGCCTCGGGCAGCCAGTCGTCGCGTGCCACCAGCCGCGCCAGCAGCGCCCCGCCCTCGCGCAGGATGCGCGGCTCGTCGGGATGCTGGTCCAGCAGCGCGGCCAGGCCGGTGATGAAATCGCGCAGCGGTGCGAGCCCGCTGGCTTCGGGGGAACTGCTCATGGAATGCCTCCGGGGGTGGTTCTGTATTCGGGCCCTCTGCGGGGCGCTGCCGCTGCAAACATAACACGGCGCGGCGCCCGCGTTCATGCCAGCACTGCATGCCCCTACAGCCCCAGCTGGTGCTTGCCGGCAGCGACCAGGATCGAATCGTTCTGCGGCGTATGGATGCGGCTGCACAGCACGTCGCGATAGTGCCGCTCGAGCGGATTGTTGCGGCTCAGGCCGTGGTTGCCGGCAAGCTGCAGCGCCAGTTCCACCGCGCGAATCGCATTGCCGGTCACGGTGAACTTGAGCAGGCCGCTGTCGGCGGTGGCAGGTGGCGCATTGCCGTCGGCGCGCGCGGCGGCATCGTCGAGCAGCACCTGGTTGGTCCGCAGCAGCGCGGCGATCTCGCCGATGGATTCCTGCACGCGCGGCAGCGTCGCCAGCGGCGCGCCCAGGCTGCCGGGTGCCCGCTCGCGCACGAAGCCGCGCACCCACGACCCGGCGGCGCGCGCCACGGCGTCATAGAGGCTGCCGAGCAGCACGGTCATCCACGCCTGCTGGTCGGCATTGGCGTCGATGTCGGCCTGGCTCGCACCCGCCGGCGCCCACGCGGCGGGCGGGCGGATATCGACGGCGTGGTCGGGCGGGATCCAGATATTGTCGAGCACGGTCTCGTGGCTGCCCGAGGCGCGCAAACCCAGGTGGTTCCAGTTCTCCACGATGCGCACCCCGGCCACGCCCGCGGCCGGCCCCGGCACCAGGAACACGCCCACGCGCGGCTGCGGCTCGTCGGTGCGTGCCCATACCGCCAGCCAGCGCAGCGCGGGGATGCCGGTGCTGTACAGCTTGCGGCCGCTCAGGCGCCAGCCATCGCCGACCTGCGTGGCGATGGTGGCGGGCAGGCCGCCGCGCGCAGGGGAGCCGAGCTCGGGCTCGACTCGCAGCGCGTTGATCAGCGCCCCGTCCTGCACCGCATCGGCAAAGACCTGCGCGCGCACCACATGCGGCCAGTGCGAATCGGGGCGCGCGATGGCGCGATGCTGCAAGTAGGTCATGGTCAGCACCAGCGCCGTGGCCGGGTCGCCACCGGCGACGGCCGCGATGATGCGGCGCGCCTGCGCCAGCCCTGCCCCGCCGCCGCCGTAGTCGCGCGGCACCACCTGCGCGATCAGGCCTTGCGCGTGCAGCTGCGCGAAATTGTCATGCGGAAAGCTGGCGGCGGCGTCGTGCGCGGCGGCGCCGGCGGCGAAGCGCGCGGACAGTTCGGCCAGCACTTCGCCAAGGCGCGCGGCGCTGGCGGGCAGGCGGCGCAGGGAAGACGTCGAAGACATGGAACGGAACTCCGGGAGGGATGGCTGGCAATGCGGGCAACTTGCTGATGCTTGAGCCGATTGCCGCGAATGCCGCATAGCGTAGCGCCGCACCCGCGTTCCGGAAACGACGCTTACTGAATATGGTCCGTCGTTTTTATTCGTTAGTCGCCGCGCGCCGCTGGCGTACTTTGTTCCCCAGTCCATACAAGGCCCGGGCGGCAAGCCGCCGCCATCACCGAATCAGGAGCGTACGAATGAGCGTCGATTTCATCGGCATGATCCAGAGCCAGAAGCAGTCCGAGATCCATCCCCCTGCGGGCCCCGCGATCGACCGCGACTATGTGCGTGCCTTTGCGCAGGCGCACGAGCAGGCCGGCTTCGACCGCATCCTGGTGCCGCACCATTCGACCGGGCCGTCGGCCACGCTGACCATTGCCTATGCCGCGAGCGTGACCGAACGGATCCATTTCATGCTGGCGCACCGGCCCGGCTTTACCGCGCCGACGCTGGCGGCGCGCCAGATCGCCACGCTCGACCAGTTCAGCGGCGGGCGCCTGGGCGTGCATTTCATCTCCGGCGGCTCCGACAGCGAACAGCAGCGCGACGGCGATTTCCTCGACCATGACCAGCGCTACGCGCGCACCGACGAGTACCTGCATATCCTGCGCCGCATCTGGACCGAGCCGCAGCCGTTCGACCATGCTGGCGAGTTCTACCGTTTCACGCAGGGCTTTTCCGAGGTCAAGCCGTCGCAGCATCCGCATGTGCCGGTCTATTTTGGCGGCGCATCGGCAGCGGCCTTGCAAGTTGCCGGCAAGCACGCCGACGTCTATGCGCTGTGGGGCGAATCGCTCGACCAGGTGCGCGAGCTGACCACCCGCGTGCGTGCGGAGGCGGCAAGGCATGGCCGCACGGTGCGCTTCTCGGTCTCGTTCCGGCCGGTGCTGGCCGAGACCGAAGAGCAGGCGTGGGCCCGCGCCGACAGCATCCTGGAACGCACCCGCGCGCTGCGCGTGCAGGCCGGCTACAGCCGTGGCGGCCCGCAGCAGAGCGAAGGCGCGCGCCGGCTGCTGGCCGCCGCCGACAAGGGCGACCGTGTCGACCAGCGCCTGTGGACCGCGATCGCGCGCGAGACCGGCGGGCGCTCCAACTCGACCGGACTGGTCGGCACGCCCGAGCAGGTGGCGCAGGCACTGCTGGCCTATTACGAACTGGGCGTGACCACCTTCCTGATCCGCGGCTTCGATCCGCTGGAAGACGCCATCGACTATGGCCGCGAGCTGATCCCGCGCGTGCGCGAGCTGGTGGCGCAGCACGATGCCGCGCACCACGCGGAGCGCCGCGCCGCCTGAACACCCACAACAAGAATCGGGGAGTCTCACCATGAGCCAGAAGCACAACGACACCGACCCGCGCCGCCGCAGCGTGCTGCGCCTTGCCAGCGCCGCAGCCATCGCGGCGCCGGCGCTGATCCTCGGCCGCCAGGCCTGGTCCGCGCCGCGCAAGCTGACCTTCGCCTGGAACCAGAACTCGTTCTGCCTGACGCCGATCGTGGTGGCGCAGGAGAAAGGCTTCTTCGAGAAGAACGGGCTGCAGGTCGACCTGATCAACTACAGCGGCTCGACCGACCAGCTGCTGGAGTCGATCGCCACCGGCAAGGCCGATGCCGCGGTGGGCATGATCCACCGCTGGCTCAAGCCGCTGGAGGCAGGTTTCGACGTCAAGATCATCGGCAGCTCGCACGGTGGCTGCGTGCGGCTGGTGGGTTCGAAGGCCGCGGGCGTGACCGGCCTGCAGCACCTGAAGGGCAAGACCGTGGGCGTCAGCGACCTGGCCGCGCCCGGCAAGCACTTCTTCACCATCCTGCTGGCCAAGAACGGCATCGACCCGGACAAGGACATCACATGGCGCCAGTATCCGGCCGACCTGCTCGGCGTGGCGGTCGACAAGGGCGAGATCCAGGCCATCGCCGACGGCGATCCCAACCTGTACCTGCTGGAGAAGCGCACCAACGGCGCCTACGTGGAACTGGCCACCAACCTGACCGGCGAATATGCGCGCAAGGTGTGCTGCGTGGTCGGCGCGCGCGGCGAACTGGTGCGCAATGACCGCCCCGCCGCCGCGTCGCTGGCACGCGCCATCGTGCAGGCCACCGACTACGTCAACGAGAACCCCAACGAGGCCGCCAGGGTGTTCGCCAAATACTCGCCGAAGATCAATCCGGAAGACCTGCGCAAGCTGTACGCGACGCTGACCTACAACCATCACCCGACCGGCGCCGACCTGCGCGACGAGATCGCGTTCTACGCCGACGATTTCCGCCGCATCGGCGTGCTGAAAAAGACCACCGATGCCAATCGCCTGGCGCAGCATGTCTACGCCAACGTCCTGGGATAAGCGATGACGACAAGCCAACCTGCATTCGATGCGCGGCTGGCGCGCCAGCCGGCCGCCGCGGCTTCCGAAGTGCCCGCGCAGGATGCTGCCCCGGCACGCATCTGGCCCGTGGGGCTGCTCGCGGCGCTGGCATGGGCCGCCTTCGGCGCGCTGACGTGGCGCTGGCCCAACCACGTAGTGGGCTTCAGCGACTGGGCCTATACCGAGGAGCTCGGCCTGGCCGCGCTGGCGGCGGCCGCGCTGCTGGCGCTGCTCGCCTTGGGCGGCCAGCACGTGCGCGCGCTGCAACGGCCGCTGGCTGCGCTGCGGACCGCAGGCCCGTGGCTGGTGGCGGTGCCGGCGGTGCTGTCCGCATGGGAGATCCTGACCGCCAAGACCGCGGTCCTGCCGACGCCCTTCTTCGCGCCGCCGCAGGCGCTGATCGAGGTCTACGCCGATGACTGGCGCCGGCTCGGCGACAGCGTGCTCAACACGCTCAAGCTGCTGGGGCTGGGCGTGGCGTACGGCGGGCTGGTGGGCTTCCTGGTGGGCGTGTCGATCGGCTGGTCGCGGCGCATCGGCTACTGGGTGCATCCGGTGCTGCGCGTGCTGGGGCCGCTGCCTTCGACCGCGCTGCTGCCGCTGACGTTTTACTTCTTCCCGTCGAGCTATTCGGCGGCCGTGTTCCTGATCGCGCTGGCGACCGCCTTCCCGGTGGCCGTGCTGACGTGGTCGGGCGTCGCCGGCGTCAACAAGAGCTACTACGACGTGGCGCGCACGCTGGGCGCGTCCGGCTGGTTCCTGGTGCTGCGCGTGGCGATTCCGGCGGCGCTGCCGCAGGTGTTTGTCGGGCTGTTCATGGGACTGGGCGCGTCGTTCTCGGTGCTGGTGACGGCCGAGATGATGGGCGTGAAATCGGGGCTGGGGTGGTACCTGACCTGGGCGCAGGGCTGGGCCTCGTACGTGAATATGTATGCGGCGCTGATCGTGATGGCGTTGCTGTTTTCGGGGGTGATTACGTTGTTGTTCGTGGCGCGGGACCGGGTGTTGTCGTGGCAGAAGGGGACGGTGAAATGGTGAGCGTGGTCGAGCGGTTGAAAGCATCGAGATCTCACGTACGCCCGCAGAAGGCTCCCCTCTCCCGCGAGCGGGAGAGGGGAGTTAACGCGGCGGCGGGTGATGACTCGAACGTACTGACTGGGGCTCGCATCGATATCCGGCAGGTCAGCCACTGGTTCGGCCACGGCAACGAGCGCCTGCAGGTCCTCGACGACGTCGGCCTCAACGTCGCGCCCGGCGAGTTCGTCGCGCTGCTCGGCCCCAGCGGCTGCGGCAAGTCCACGCTGCTGCGCCTGGTCGCCGGCCTGGACCAGCCCACGTCGGGCGAGATTCTGCAGGACGGCACGCCCATCACCGAGCCGGACCCGTCGCGCATCGTGGTGTTCCAGGACCCCACGCTGTACCCGTGGCGCCGTGTCTGGGACAACGTCGCGCTCGGCTTGCAGGCGCAGGGCATCCTCGCGCAGCAGCGCCATCGCGTCGACGACGCGCTGCGCCGCGTCGGGCTGGAGTCGTTCGCGCGGGCCTTTCCGCACCAGCTCTCCGGCGGCATGGCGCAGCGCGTGGCGCTGGCGCGTGCGCTGGTCAACGATCCGCGCCTGCTGGTGCTGGACGAGCCGCTGGGCAAGCTCGATTCGCTGACGCGGCTGGCGATGCAGAGCGACCTGGTCGAACTGTGGCAGCGCTCGCGCTTCTCGGCGCTGCTGGTCACGCACGACGTGGAAGAGGCGCTGTTCCTGGCGCAGCGCGTGATCGTGTTCAGCCAGCGGCCAGCGCGCATCGCGGCGGAGCTGAAGGTCGACCTGCCCTACCCGCGCCATCGCGGCGACCCGCGCCTGACCGAACTGCGGCACGAAGCGCTGCGCCACCTGGGACTGGACGCGAGCTGGTAATGGCCCTTCGCAGCACCGGGCGAGCCGCGCCATGAGCCACCCGCCGCCCCAGGCGTGGCTGAACGCACTGCTTGTCCTGATCGAGAAATGCCAGCTGGGCCTGTTGTGGCTGTGGCATGCGCTGGGCCTGACCGGCACCAGCCATGGCCAGCCGGCCTGGCCGTGGGCGCGGCGGATTGCCGGCGAAACGCTGCTGATCGACCTTGCCCTGGCACGGCAGGTCGGCTTCAGCCTGTGCGCGCTCGCCTTTGCGCTGCTGGCCGTCGCCGTCGCCAGCGCCTGGCGCCGGGGCCGCCCCATGCTGCTCGCGGCAGCGCTGCTGGCCCTGCTGCTGGCGCCGTGGCCACGGGCCGCGCTGCTGCTCGGCCCGGCCAGCCCCACCAGCTTCCACGCCAGCCCTACCGGTTTTGCGGTCGACGCCATCGTGCTGGGGCAACGCGTCTACGCACAGCATTGCGCCGCGTGCCACGGCAATGACGGCCGCGGCGAAGGACCGCTGGCCGCCGGCCTGCCGCAATGGCCGCCGACGCTGGTCAGTCCCCTGCTCGCGCGCCGCGCCGATGGCGAGCTGTTCTGGCATGTGCTGTCCGGCATGCGCGACCGCCGCGGCCAGCCGACCATGCCGGGCTTCCGCAGCCAGCTTGCCGAGCGCGAGGCCTGGGCCGTGATCGACTACCTGAAGGCGTTGTCGGCAGCCAACAGTACCGAAGGGAACTGGCCGGTGCCGCTGCGGTTGCCGGAGATGGCCATCCGCTGCGGCGACGCCGCGCCGGTGGCGCTGTCGCATTGGCGCGGCGAGCAGCGCGTGCGGCTGGTGGCAGTGGACGGGATCGCCGCTACCCTGCCCTATGAAGACCCGCGCTTCCTGACCGTGCTCGTCACACCGGACGGCCGCGTGCCGGCGCAGGTGCCGCGCTTCCGCGCCGGCTGCACGGCAGCTTCCGCCCAGGCCTGGCAGGCACTGGCGGCGATTGCCGGCCTGCCGCCGGCACGGCTGGCCGGCACCCAGCTGCTCGCCGACGGCGCGGGATGGCTGCGCGCGCGCGGCACGCCGGGCAGCACGTGGTCCGATGCCGACCTCGTCTGCGTGTCCGGGCCGGCTGCCGCGACGCGGCCCCTGCCCGCCGGGATCGATGGCCTGACGGCGCTGTTGCTGCGCATGGACGCCGAGCCGGTTCGCTTCGTCAAGGGCGGTTTCATCCATTGAGCAGGGATTGTTCGCTGGCAGCGAATTCTGACTTTCCAGCCGCCGCCGCCATCGACCGCGCCCGGGACAGTACCCTCGGCTTCATGAAGGACAGCCTGGAACGCTGACATGTTGCGGTCAAGGATGGCGCCATGAGCGCCACGGGAAGTTCGCGGCCCCTGCAGGGCATCGCGCTGATGGTTGCCGCGGTGGCATGCTTCGCCGCGCTCGATACGATGACCAAGATCACCGGCGCCGCCGTGCCGGTGGTGATGGCGCTGTGGGTGCGCTACCTTGCGCAGGCGGCGCTGACCGGCGCGGTGCTGCTGCCGGCGCGCGGCCGCATCCTGCTGCGCACGCGCCGTCCATGGCTGCAGGCTACGCGCGCGGTGACGATGCTGCTGTCCAGCGCCTGCGCGTTCTTCAGCCTGCAGGTACTGCCGGTGGGCGAGTTCACCGCGGTGGTCAGCCTGACGCCGCTGGCGATCGCGCTGGCGGCCGCGACGCTGTTCGGCGAGCGCATGTCGGCGCTGCGCTGGCTCTGCCTGCTGGCCGGATTTGCCGGCGCGCTGGTGGTGATCCGGCCCGGCGCCGACGTGGAGCCGGCCATGCTGCTGCCGCTCGCGGCGGTCTGCCTCAATGCCGCCTACCAGTTGCTGACCAGCGTGCTGACCCGGACCGACGGCGCCGGCACCACGCATTTCTATACCGGCTGCATTGCCGCGGCACTGTTGTCGGCGGCGCTGCCGCTGGCGTGGACCTGGCACGTCGACGCGCTGCACTGGTGGCTGCTGGCGGGCATGGCGCTCGCCGGCTGCGCCGGGCACATGTTCCTGGTGCTGGCCTATGCGCGTGCCCCGGTCGGCGTGCTGACGCCGTATCTCTACCTGCAGATCGCCTTTGCCATGCTGGGTGGCTGGCTGGTATTTGGCTGGCTGCCCGATGCCTGGTCGCTGCTGGGCGTGGCGATGATCGCCGCCAGCGGCGTGGCCGGCACCGCGGTGGCGGCCCGCGAGCGCGCCTTGCCGGCACGGCCGGCGGCGCGGCAAGCGAGCGCGGCATAGGGTAGGGTCGCGGTATAGCGTCGCGGTATAGCGTTTTAGCGTGCCGCGAGAGCCGGGCCACCGGCGCGCTCTGCGGCCACGGGCACGCCGTTCGTCACCGCTTCCAGCCATTCCAGCGAGCGCAGCCCGTCCTGCGCAACCGGCAACGGGGGCGCCGCGCGGAAGCCATCGTTGAACACCTCCAGCGAAAGCGGGCCGCGATAGCCGGCCCGCAGCACGGCACGCGTGAAACCGACCACGGGCAGGTCGCCCTGGCCAGGGAAATTGCGGTGGTGGCGGCTCCAGGTGCGCACGTCCAGCGGCATGCGCGGCGCGTCGGCAAGCTGGACAAAGAAGATCCGTCCGGCCGGCACCGCATCGAGGCCATGCAGCGTGTCGCCGAGCGCCAGCGTATGGAAGCTGTCCAGCATCAGTCCCAGCGCGGGATGCCCGGCGCGCTGCACGATGTCCCACGCCTGCCGCCAGCGGCGCACATGGCGGCCCCAGGCCAGCGCCTCGTAGCCCAGCCGCAGGCCGCGGCGGGCCGCGGCTTCGGCCAGCGCGTGCAGGTCGGTGGCGGCGCGCGCGGCATCGTCGAGCGCCGCATCCTGCACGTTGCTGCAGACCAGCGCCAGGTGCACCCCGAGTTGCTCCATCGCATCGAACTTCCGCTCGGCGCGCGCCAGCTCCGCGGCGGACAGGCCGCCCGGCATGGCCTCGAAATCGCGCAGCGGCTGGTAGAGCAGGATCTGCAGGCCGAGGTCGGCGGCCATGCGCCGGACCTCGGCGGGCGTGCCGGGGAACTGCAGCAGGTCGTCCTCGAAGATCTCCACGCCGTCGAAACCGGCGTCGGCAGCGGCTTGCAGCTTCTGCGGCAGCGATCCCGACAAGGTGACGGTAGCGATCGATTTGCGCAGCGGAACAGGAAACAGGGTCATGGCGATCAGTCGAGGTAGCGGCTTGGATTTCCCAAGGTTATGAGCCATCATTGCCCGCAACAACCGTCATTCGCGCGCACGCGTGCGACAATCGCTCCAATGCAATCATCTATCGCGCGAAGCAAGGGTTAACCATGGAAAACGAACCGCTGAACCGGCGCGACTGGATCGCCGGGCTGGAGAAGGGCCTGGCCATCCTGGAGGCCTTCGACAACGACCATCCGCGCCTGACGCCCACGCAGGCAGCCGAGCGCACCGGCCTGACGCGCACTGCCGCGCGCCGCTACCTGCTGACGCTGGAGCACCTGGGCTACACCACCAGCGACGGCACGCTGTTCAGCCTGACGCCGCGCGTGCTCAAGGTGGGCTGGTCGTATTTCGATTCGGCGCGGCTGCCGCGCACGGTGCAGCCGTTCCTGCAGCAGATCACCGCGCAGCTTGGCGAGGCCGCCTACCTGAGCGTGCTCGATGGCTGGGAGCTGGTGTTCATCGCCCGCACCAGCACCAACCGCGTGATGAGCACGGGCTTCGTGCTGGGCGCGCGGGTGCCGGCACCGCTGGGGTCGGCGGGCGTGATGATGCTGGCGTCACGGCCGCAGGAACAGGTCAGGACCTGGCTGGAAAACGTGGTGCTGGCGCCCTACACGCCCTACACGATCCTGCAGCACGACCGGCTGCTGGAAGAAATCCGCAAGGCCGGCGCGCAGGGCTATGCGATGCTCGAGCAGCAGCTGCAGACCGGCGTGCGCGGCGTGGCGGTGCCGCTGCGCGATCGCCACGGCAAGGTGATCGCCGCGCTGTCGGTCAACATGCCGATCGGCGACGAGACCCCGCAACAGGCGCTGGACCGCGTGCTGCAGGTGCTGCAGGACACGGCGCTCCTGATCATGCGCGTGCTGTAGCGGCCTGGCCTTCCAGCGACGTCGCCAGCGCGTGCGGCCCTTGTGTCAGTTGCGCCTTCAGGAAGGCCAGGCACACGCGCATGCGCGCCGAGGCCGACGCCCGCGCGCTGGTCACGGCCCAGATGTCGGACGGATGCCGCCAGCCGGGCAGCACGCGCACCAGGTCGCCCGCCCGCACGGCGGCGGCCACGTCCCAGACCGACGCCATGATGATGCCGTAGCCCTCCAGGGCCCACTCGTGCGTCACGTCGGCAACATTCGATGCCATTGGGCCGGTGACTTTCGTGGTCTCCCAGCCGCCGTCCTGCCCCTGCAGCCGCCACACGCCGAAGGCCTGGTCGCGCTCGCGCAACAGCAGGCAGTCGTGGCGCGGCAGGTCTGACGGATGCTCCGGCATGCCGCGCCGCGCCAGGTAGGCCGGCGCCGCGCACAGCACGCGGCTGCCGGTGGCGATGCGGCTGGCGATCAGGTGCGGCTCCTGCACGTCGCCCACGCGGATATCGAGGTCGAACTGCTCGCCGATCAGGTCGACGCGGCGGTCGAGCAGTTCCAGCCATACCTCCAGCCCCGGATGCTGCTGCCGCAGCAGCGACAGCACCGGCGCCACGTGCCGCCGCCCCAGCCGCAGGCTGGTGGCGATGCGCAACTGCCCGCGCGCCTCGCCGCCGGCACCGCCGACGGCTTCCAGCATGCCATCCACGTCTTCCAGGATCTTCTGCGCCCACGCAAACGCGCTCTCGCCCTCGGCCGTGACGCTGACGCGGCGCGTGGTGCGGTGGAACAGCCTGGCGCCGAGCATGGCCTCCAGCATGGCGATGCGCTTGCTCACATGGGCCGGCGAAATGCCCGTCTCCTGGGCCGCGGCGATAAAGCTGGCGCGCCGCGCCACCGTGCAGAACAGACGCAGGTCGCGCAGGAACGGGTCATTGTTCGCGCTGGGCGCATGCTGAATTTCCATGGCAGTCGATGATGAGACGAGGGCTAAACGATAGGCTATCGGCCGTGGCCGCGCCAGCATCGCGGCCGACAGCAGACGTTACAGCAGACATGAAGGAGACATGATGAAGACCGTACTGGTGCTCAACGGACCCAACCTCAACCTGCTCGGCACGCGCGAGCCGGCCGTCTATGGCAGCGAGACGCTGGCCGATGTGGAACGCATCTGCCAGCAGGCCGCAGAACGGCTCGGGCTGCGGGCCGAGTGCCGGCAGACCAATCACGAAGGGCAGCTGATCGACTGGATCCACGAGGCGGGCAAGCTGTGCGCGAGCGGCGAGATGGCCGGCGTGGTGTTGAACGCGGGCGCGCTCACGCATACGTCGATCGCGCTGCATGATGCGATCAAGGGCGCGGCGGTGCCGGTGGTCGAGTACCACGTCTCCAACGTGCATGCGCGCGAGGCGTTCCGGCACAAGTCGTGGATTTCGCCGGTGGCGGTGGCGGTGATGGCGGGGCTGGGGGTGAAGGGGTATGGGCTGGCGGTGGCGGCGGTGGCGCAGGTGACGGGGATGGTTGCGGAATCCGCTTCCGCCTGACCGCTGCAGGCGGCGCACGCCGCGTGTTTGCTCCCCTCTCCCGCAAGCGGGAGAGGGGAGCAAACCGGCACGGGTGGAGAAGGCCGAAAGCGATCAGAACTTATGCCTGACCCCCGCCATCACCCCCAGCCGCGTCTTGTTCCCGTACGTATTCCCGCTGTTCACAAACGCCGCCCCGCTGTTCAGCGCAATCCATTGCCCCTGCAGGTGGGTGTAGTCCACCTCCACATACACATCGGTACGCTTGCTGAAGTTGTAGTCCAGCATGCCCGCCGTGGTCAGCCGTTTGCCGCCCTGCCCCGCGTGCCGCAGCCAGTCGTACTGGAACGTGCCGATAAACGCCAGCGCCTCCGTCAGGCTGAAGCGCGTGCCGACATAGCCTACGTTGTTGCGATAGTCCGCCACGTCGAGCCGGTTGTTGGTATAGCCCAGGTAGTATTGCGACCGCGCCGCCTTCCACGTCCCGCCCAGGCCCCATACCGTCTGCTTGCTCGCCTGCGCCGCCGGCACCGCGCCGAAATAGGCCGAGGTGACGTTCTGCGTCTGCTGGTAGACCGCGCCGATTTCCAGCGGTCCCGAGCTGTACACCAGCGACCCGGCCGCGGCCGAATTGGTCTTCATGCTGCCCGGCACCTCGCCGAAGGTGTAGGCCGCCGCCACCTGCAGGCCGTTGAAGCTCTTGATGTACTTGAGCGTGTTGTCGTAGCGCAGCCCCGTGTAGTTGCCGCCCTGGTAACCGACGATGGAGTTGTTGGCAAAGGCCATGGCCTCATACGACGACAGCACTTCATGCGCCAGCGTGTATTGGCGGCCGAGCGCGAGCTTGCCATAAGGACCGTCGAAGCCGACGACCGCGGTACGCCCGAACAGCCGCCCCCCCTGCTGGCTGGTCCCCGTGTCGGGCGAGAAGCCCGACTCCAGGATGAACCACGCCTTGTTGCCGCCGCCGATATCCTCCGCGCCGCGGATGCCCCAGCGGCTGCCGGTCAGCACGCCGTCGGTCATCTGCGTGCGGCTGTGGCCGGCCGCGTCTTCGTTGGTGCTGTAGCGGATGGTGGTATCGAGCAGCCCGTAGAGCGTGACGCCACCGGAAGTCTGGGCGACAGCCGGCACGCTGCCCGCGCCCAGCGCGAGCAGCGCAATGAATCGTTTATGCATCGGAGTGTTGTCCCGGTCTTTGTTGTCGTACTCGCGGCACCAGCAGTGCCGGCGAGGAATTGTCGTCAGGCGGCCTCAGGCACCTTGCGCGGGGCGAGGAAGAACAGCCACGTCAGCGCGATGAAGTAGGCGCACGGGATCATCGTGAACAGCACCGCGTAGTTGTTGTTGGTTACGGTCAGCACGTAGCCCACCAGCTGCGTCATGAACATGCCGCCGATCGCGCCGATCATTCCGCCGAAGCCGAACACCGAGCTGACCACGTGCTTGGGCGTGTAGTCCATCACCATGCTCCAGATATTGGCGGTCCATGCCTGGTGCGCACCGATCGCCACCGAGATCGCGGCCACGGCCATCCACAGGCTGCTGGCGCCGGCGGCCATCACCACCGAAACGATGCACACGGCAAAGACCAGCATCGACAGCAGCCGCGCCCGCACCGCCGGCATGCCGCGCGCGATCAGCCACGACGACAGCGCGCCGCCGCCCACGCTGCCCACGTCGGCGCACAGGTAGATCACGATCAGCGGAATGCCCATCTGCGTCACGCTGATGCCGAGCTGGTATTGCTGGTTGAGGAACGGCGGCAGCCAGTACAGGTAGAACCAGAACACCGGCGCGGTGATGGCGTAGGCCAGCGCAAAGGCCCAGGTGCCGCGCATGCGCAGGATCTGCGTGTAGCGGATGCGCTGGGGCGGCGGATCGATGTCGCGGGTGACGTGCGCCAGTTCCGCGGCGGTGACGGTCGGGTGCTGCTCGGGGTTGTGGTAGCGCGTGAACCAGAACGCCAGCCAGACCGCGCCCAGCGAGGCGATCACCAGGAACGCGGCCTGCCAGCCCCATGCCTGCAGGATCAGCGGCAGCATGATCGGCGTCAGCATCGCGCCGACGTTGGTGCCGGCATTGAAGATGCCGGTGGCGATGGCGCGCTCGCTGGCCGGGAACCAGATGCGCGTGGTCTTGACGCACGCCGGGTAATTGGCCGCTTCAGACAAGCCGAGGAAGAAGCGGCAGATCATGAAGCCGACCGCCGACGCCGCGAACGCATGCGCGCCGCAGGCAATGCTCCACAGCAGCACCGCCAGCGCAAAGGCGCGCTTGACGCCGACCAGGTCGATAAAGCGGCCCTGCAGCGCAAAGCCGATGGCATAGCCCACCTGGAACCAGAAGTTGATATTGGCGTAGTCCTGCGCGGTCCAGGCCATGGCCTTGGCCAGCACCGGCTGCAGCACGCCCAGCGCGGCGCGGTCCACATAGTTCAGCGTGGTCGCGAAGAACACCAGCGCCAGCATGCCCCAGCGCACCTTGCCGAAGGCAAAGGCGGCGCGCACCTTGTCGCCGAGCGAGTTGCCGAACGCGGAAGCCGCTGGCAGCTCCTTGTGAGTCGTTGTCATGTTGTCTGTCTCCACCAATGGATAGAAGTCTTGCTTGCCGGCGTGCCTTTGTGTGCTGGCCTGCGCGCGGCTTCGGGGCAAGGGCTTGCGCCCCGGCCCGTCGATGCGTCAGTAGCGGATCTGCGCCACCTCGCGCAGCGCGTCGGGCGTGGCCGTGCCGTAGCCGAAGAACTCCAGGTAGGCCGGGATCATCTCGAACAGCATGTCCGTGCCCACCTGCACCTTGCAGCCGCGGGCGAGCGCGGCCTGCAGCAGCGGCGTGTATTCCTGCTTCATCACCACCTCGCCGACCATGGCGCCGGGGGCGATGCGCGCCACGTCGAACGGCAGCGGATCGCCGGGCTGCATGCCCAGCGGCGTGGCATTGACCACCACGTCATATCCGTCCGGGTCGGCCGAGCCGGTGCTGACGCGCAACGCCGGGTAGTGTTCGGCGAGGCGATGCGCCAGGGCGCGCGCCGCCGTCTCGCGGGCGTCGAACAGCGCCAGCTCGGCCACGCCGGCCGCCGCCAGCGAGGCGGCGATCGCGCTGCCCACCCCGCCGCTGCCCGACACAATGGCGCGCGCGCCTTCCAGCCGGCAGCCCTTGCGCAGGATGCCGCGCACAAAGCCCTCGCCGTCGAACTGGCCGCCGACCAGCGTGCCGTCGTCACGCCGCAGCACGGCGTTGCAGGCGCCGGCGATGCGCGCGGCGGGCGTGAGTTCGTCGACCAGCTCGACGGTGGCGACCTTGTGCGGCATGGTCACCAGCGCGCCGCGGATATTGGTCATGCGGAACAGCGCGGGGAACACCGTCGCGTAGTCGTCCGGCTTGACCCCCATCGGGATTACGGCGGCATCGATGCCCTGCCGGTCGAACCAGGGGTTGTAGATCATCGGCGCCTTGAACGACTCCGTCGGATAGCCGATGTGGGGGATTAGCGTGGTCTTGCCGTGGATCATGTGTGCCTGAGTTCCGGTAATTCGCGCTACCCGGACTCCGGCATGCATGGCCTTCTGAGTTGGCCTTGGCGGAGGGACGGGGGCGCGTCGTTGACCGGAGATTAGTGGTCGCTAGGCGCTCCGCCAACCGTCTTTTTCGGCACTTTGGGCGATTAATGAACGACTATGCGCGATCAAGGCATCGAATGCGGGTTTCTACGAGGCCGCTGCGACAGGCGCCAATGCACGGCGAGCCGCGGCGCCGTTGCTACTATCGGTCGTCGCCGCAAGGCCCGGCACCGCCCCCGCAATACCCAGACAGGAGCCAAGACTATGAGCGCCGCACCCGCCTCTTCCTCACACGCCCCGCGCGCAGGGGATGCACAACCATGGGACAACCCGCTCGGCATCCGGGGCTACGAGTTCATCGAGTTCGCATCGCCAGATCCTGCCGCGCTTGGCCGGACGCTGGAACGCCTCGGCTTCGCCGCCATCGCGCGGCATCGCCACAAGGCGGTGAAGCTGTACCGGCAGGGCGAGATGAATTTCATCGTCGATGCCGAGCCGGATTCGTTCGCCACGCGCTATGCGGCGCGTTATGGGTTGTCGATCTGTGCGATCGGGATTCGGGTCGACGATGCGGCGGTGGCGTTCGCGCGGGCGCTGGAGGCTGGCGCCTGGCCGTTCGAGGGCGGCACGGTGGGACCGATGGAGCTCAATATTCCCGCCATCCAGGGGATCGGGCAATCGGTCCTCTATTTCATCGACCGCTGGCGCGGGAAAGAGGGTCGGCCGGGCGATGTCGGCGACATCTCGATCTACGACGTGGATTTCCGGCCGCTGCCGCCGGCCGGCGACATGTCCGACGCCGGCCTTCTGCGCGTCGACCACCTGACCCAGGCAGTCGATCCCGGCCACCTGGAAGAATGGCTGGAGTTCTACCGCAAGGTGCTGGGGTTCCGGAAACTGCGCAGCGCCGGCGAGTCACACGCGCTGGTTTCGCCGTGCGGCAGCATCCGCATCCCCCTATACGAGAAGGGAACGCCGCGGCACGACCAGATGCGGCATTACCTGTCGGATCAGCACGGCGAAGGCATCCAGCACATTGCCCTGGCCAGCGAGGACATTCTTGCCAGCGCCGCGGCACTGGCCAGCCGTGGCGTGCAGTTCGTGCAGCCGCCGCCGGCTTACTACGATTCGGTCCCTGCCCGCGTGCCAGGCCATGGGCTGGACCTTGCCGGCCTGCAACGCTACGGCATCCTGGTTGATGGCAGTGGCCCTCGCGAGTGCTTCCAGCAAGCCTTCATGAAACGCGAGGCGGGCGAGTTCTTCTTCGAGATCGTCCAGCGTGACGGTCATCAGGGCTTCGGCGAGGGCAACCTGCCGGTGCTCGAAGCGCTGTCGGCACGCTGACGCGCTGCGCCGCCACCTAGGCGCGGCGCCCTCTCTCCTGCCTTCCCCCTGCGCCGGCTCCCATGCCGGCGCTGTCTTGCTTTCCGCTCCTCCAACGCAAACGCTCTAGTGCCTCATCAGGCACTCATAACCGCTTTTTGTCTCATTTTTTCGCTAAATTCATTCCATAAACCAAAACTTCTTATTGACGCCGGCCGATCTTCCACCTACATTTCGACCAACGCATCAATTTTTCGGAACGAACTGTTCCACTTTATAACACCCCAACCAGGAGACACCCGCCATGCGCGACCTCGAAACCACCAAGCAGCCCGCCGTTTCCGGTGGCTCGGCCGCAGCGAAAGACAGCCAGGTTCCGGCTGGCCCGCAGACCATGACCCCGTCCGAAGCCTTCGTCGAAACGATGGTCGCCAACGGTGTGACCGATATGTTCGGCATCATGGGCTCGGCCTTCATGGACGCGATGGACATCTTCGCCCCCGCCGGCATCCGCCTGATCCCGGTGGTGCACGAGCAAGGCGCCGGCCACATGGCCGACGGCTATGCCCGTGTGTCGGGCCGCCACGGCGTGGTCATCGGCCAGAACGGTCCCGGCATCTCCAACTGCGTGACTTCGATCGCCGCCGCCTACTGGGCCCACAGCCCCGTGGTGATCGTCACTCCCGAAGCCGGCACCATGGGCATCGGCCTGGGCGGCTTCCAGGAAGCCAACCAGCTGCCGATGTTCCAGGAGTTCACCAAGTACCAGGGCCACGTCACCAACCCGGCGCGCATGGCCGAGTTCACCGCGCGCTGTTTTGACCGCGCCAAGGCCGAGATGGGGCCGACGCAGCTGAACATCCCGCGCGACCACTTCTACGGCAAGATCACCGCCGAGATTCCGAAGCCGCAGAACCTCGATCGCGGCCCCGGCGGCGAGCAGAGCCTGAATGAAGCGGCCGAACTGCTGGCCAATGCCAGGTTCCCGGTGATCATCTCGGGCGGCGGCGTGGTGATGGCCGATGCAATCGAGGAATGCAAGGCACTGGCCGAGCGCCTGGGCGCGCCGGTGGTCAACAGCTACCTGCACAACGACTCGTTCCCCGCCAGCCACCCGCTGTGGTGCGGCCCGCTGGGCTACCAGGGGTCGAAGGCCGCGATGAAGCTGATCTCGCGCGCCGACGTGGTGATCGCGCTGGGCTCGCGCCTGGGGCCGTTCGGCACGCTGCCGCAGCACGGCATGGACTACTGGCCGAAGAACGCCAAGATCATCCAGATCGATGCCGACCACAAGATGCTGGGCCTGGTGAAGAAGATCTCGGTGGGCATCTGCGGCGACGCCAAGGCCGCCGCCATCGCGCTGACCCAGCGCCTGGCCGGCCGCACGCTGGCCTGCGACGCCACCCGCGACGCGCGCGCCACCGATATCTCCAACGAGAAGGCCGCGTGGGAGAAGGAGCTGGACGACTGGACGCATGAGCGCGACCCGTACAGCCTGGACATGATCGAAGAGCAGAAGCAGGAACGCACGCCCAACGGCGGCCACTACCTGCATCCGCGCCAGGTGCTGCGCGAGCTGGAAAAGGCCATGCCGGAAGATGTGATGGTGTCCACCGACATCGGCAACATCAACTCGGTGGCCAACAGCTACCTGCGCTTCGAGAAGCCGCGCAGCTTCTTTGCGGCGATGAGCTGGGGCAACTGCGGCTACGCCTTCCCGACCATCATCGGCGCCAAGGTCGCGGCGCCGCACCGCCCGGCCGTGTCGTACGCCGGTGACGGCGCCTGGGGCATGAGCCTGATGGAAACCATGACCTGCGTGCGCCACAACATCCCGGTGACCGCGGTGGTGTTCCACAACCGCCAGTGGGGCGCGGAGAAGAAGAACCAGGTGGACTTCTACAACCGCCGCTTCGTCGCGGGCGAGCTCGACAACCAGAGCTTCGCCGAAATCGCCAAGGCGATGGGCGCGGAAGGCATCGTGGTGGATCGCCTGGAAGACGTGGGCCCGGCACTGAAGCGCGCCATCGACCTGCAGATGAATCATGGCAAGACCACGATCATCGAGATCATGTGCACGCGTGAACTGGGCGACCCGTTCCGCCGCGATGCGCTGTCGAAGCCGGTGCGTTACCTGGACAAGTACAAGGACTACGTTTGATCCAAGCAGCACCCCTTTCTCTCGCGATGGGGTGCTCCCTCTCCCGCAAGCGGGAGAGGGGAGAACACCAAGGGCATAGCGCGCGGCGCTGGCCCTTTTTTCAGTTTCACCGAGCCAACCACCATGAAACCCATCCTCCGCATCATCGACCGCGCCCGCGCCGCCCCCCGCCGCATCGTGCTGTGCGAGGCCGAAGACCCGCGCATCCTGCAGGCCGCGCAGCGTGCCATGCAGGAAGGCATCGCCCGCATCGTGCTGGTCGGCAACCCGCGCCAGATCAACGCCGCCGCGGCCATCCACGGCATCGCGCTGGACGGCATCACGCTGCTCGATCCGGCCACCTCCGCGCTGACGCCCTCGTTCGCGCAACAGCTCTACGCCTTGCGCCAGAAGAAAGGCATGACGCTGGACGAAGCCAGGCGCGCGGTGCTGGACCCGCTGTGCTTCGCCAACCTGATGGTGCGCCTCGGCCATGCGGACGGGTCGGTCGCGGGGGCGGAACACACCACCGCCGACGTGGTGCGCAACGCGATCCAGCTGATCGGCCTGGCGCCCGGTTTCCGGCTGGTGTCGAGCTTTTTCCTGATGATGCTGTGCGAGCCCTTCCACACACTCAAGGGCGGGCTGATCTTCTCTGACTGCGGGCTGGTGGTGAATCCCGATGCGGAAGAGCTGTCGGAGATCGCCATGGCCGCTGCCGACAGCGCGCGCGCACTGCTGAACGACGAGCCGCGCGTGGCGATGCTGTCGTTCTCCACCAGCGGCAGCGCGCACCATGCCGCCGTGGACAAGGTGGTGGCCGCCACCGAGCGCGTGCGCGCGCAGCGCCCCGGCCTGGCCATCGATGGCGACGTGCAGCTCGATGCCGCCATCGTCGCCGAGATCGCCGCGCGCAAGGTCGCGCACTCGCAGGTCAACGGCCGCGCCAACGTGCTGGTGTTCCCCAACCTGGAGTCCGGCAATATCGGCTACAAGCTGGCCGAGCGCGTCGGCGGCGCCAAGGCGATCGGGCCGATGCTGCAGGGGCTGAACAAGCCGGCCAATGACCTGTCGCGCGGGTGCAGCGCGGACGATGTGTTCCATGTCATCGCCGTCACCGTGGTCCAGGCGCAGGCCACCGCGGCACAGGCCGGCAAAGGCGAACAGGCGGCGGCATGAAGGCGGAATTGTTGTTGCCGCTGCTGGGGCTGCAAGCCCTGCTCGGCGCGGGTACCTACTTCCAGACGGTGACCGGCTTCGGCCTGGGCATGATCGTGATGGGCGCCACCAGCGGGCTGGGGCTCGCGCCGGTGGCCACCGTCGCGGCCGTGGTCAGCCTGGTGACGCTGGCCAACAGCGCCTGCGCGCTGCCCGGCAAGCTGGGGCATATCGACTGGCGCGCCGTGGGCGCTGCCGCCATCGGCATCCTGCCGTCGGTGCTGGTGGGCGTGCTGGTACTGGAGTACCTGAGTTCCAGCGCCGCCACGCTGCTGCAACTGCTGCTGGGCGCGGTGATCCTGTACGGCGGCCTGAGCGCCGCGTTCAAGCCCGAACCGCTGCCGCAACGCTCAGGCGATGGCAGCTTCTTCGTCAGCGGCGTGTTCGGCGGGCTGCTGAGCGGCATGTTCGGCGTGTCCGGGCCGCCGCTGATCTTCCAGTTCTACCGGCAGCCGATGAAGCCGGTGGAGATCCGCTGCGCGCTGATCCTGGTATTTACCGTCACGTCCAGCGTGCGCACGTTGTTCTCGGCTTGGCAGGGCCAGCTCGATGGCGCGATCTGGCTGCAGGCGGCGCTGGGCGTGCCGGTGGTGGTAATCGCCACGCTGCTGGGGCGGCGCTTTCCGCCGCCGTTCTCGCCGACCACGACGCGGCGGGTTGCGTTTGGGGTGCTGATCGGGATCGGCGTCAGCCTGATGCTGCCTGCGATCTCGGCGTGGGTTCGATGAGGGCGCGGGCAGCGCCCTCCCGGCGCGTTCAGGCGACCGTGCCTGCGGGCTGCGCCAGCGGCGCGGCGTCTTCTTTCTCGCCGCTGCCGCCGGCCTGCCCGAGATCCATACCGGTCGTTTCCGGCAGCAACACGGCGGCAACCACTACCATCGCATAGCCAACCCCGGCGACAATCGCGATCGCGATCGGCAGCGAGGTGTGCCCCGAACTCAGCCACCCGACCGATAGCGGGAACAGCGAGCCGATCACACGGCCGGCGTTGTACGAGACGCCATATCCCGTCGCGCGGATATCGTTGGGATAGGACTCGGAGATGGTCGCGCCGATGCCGGCGAACACGCCCTGCATCAGCACCCCCAGCGGGAAGCCCAGGAACAGCATCGACGTGTTCGACACCGGGATCACCATGTAGACCAGCGCGGCCACGAACGCCCCCGCCGCAAACACGATGTAGGTCAGCCGCCGGCCCCAGCGGTCCGTGGCATAGGCTCCCGCCACGTAGCCGACCAGTGAGCCGATGATGGTGACCGTCAGGTAGCTACTGGTGCCGAACACCGACAGCCCGCGCTCGGTCTTGAGGAAGGTCGGCAGCCACGTGGCAATGGCGTAGTACGCGCCCAGCATGCCGCCCGAAAGCAGGCTGCACAGCAGCGTCTTCGACAGCAGCGGCCCGCGGAACAGGCGGCCGAGCCCGGCCAGCGCGGAGCCTTGCCTGCCCGCCGCGCGGCTCTTCAGGAATATCTCCGGCTCCTCCAGGTTGCGGCGCAGGTAGATCACCACCAGTGCCGGCAGGATGCCGAGGAAGAAGCAGACGCGCCATGCCGTCTCCGCCGGCAGCACGCTGAAGGTGATCGCATACACGATCGCCGCCGCGCCCCAGCCGAAGGAATAGCTGCTCGCGGTAAAGCCCGAGTATTTGCCGCGGTGCGCGGGGTTGCGGATCATCTCCGTCACCAGCACCATGCACAGCGATGACTCGCCGCCGAAGCCCAGCCCCTGGATCATGCGGAACAGCATCAGTTGCTCCGGCGACTGCGCCAGCCCGCACAGGAAGCACGCGCCCGCGAACACGATGATGGTCCAGCGCAGCACGCGCACCCGCCCGTAGCGGTCGGCCAGGATGCCGGCGCCGATCGCGCCGACCAGCGACGACACCAGTGTCCACGTGACGATCGCGCCCGCCGTGGACTTGCTCATGCCCCACTGCCCCAGCAGCGTGGAGATGAGGAAGGAATAGATCATGAAGTCGAACACGTCGACGGCATGCCCCAGGAACGCGCCATAGAATCCCTTGCGCTCCATGCGCGACAAATCACGGAACCAATCGAACATGATTCCCTCCCCTGTGGTGGTGTGATGTGGTGTGGTTGGTGGTGGTGGTCCGCCGGTCAGGCGGCTGGCCGCGGCGGCGGCCGGCAGGCATGGCCCGCTTCCTCCAGCAGGCTGGCAAAACGCAAGGCGGTGAGATCCTGGTAGCGGCCGGCGACGATCTGCACGCCGACCGGCAGGCCGCTGGCGCCTGGCCCCATTGGTGCGATCGGTGTGATCGGCGCAACGGCCGAAGGCAGGCCGCACAGCCCGGAATGGCCGGCCCAGAACAGTTGCGTGGTCATCGGCTGCGGGCGGCCGTTGACGCTGATGGTCCGCTGCCAGGGCTCTCCGGCCTCGTCGATGGGAAATGCCGTGGTGGCCGCGGCCGGGCATAGCAGCACGTCGTAGCCGGTAAAGAAGCGGCGCCAGGCGGCGGCAAAGCGCTCGCGCGCGACCTGCAGGCGCAACCAGTCGCGGTGGCCCAGCGTCGCGCCGGTGTACTGCAGGGTTGCATAGCCATGGTCGCCCGCCGCGGCGGTGGCGCTGCGCGCCAGCGCATCGGCAAACGCGGCGTCGTCCATGTGCACAGAGGTGGTGGCGCGCAACAGCGTCACGTAGACATGCCAGAGCTCGCCGGCGTCGAAGTCCGGCCGCACATGCCAGTCGACGCGGGCGCCCTTGCCGGACAGCCAGTGACCCAGCTGTTCGATCTGCGTTGCAACCTCGGTGTCGGCTTCCGCCTGGGCATGGGTGGGCAGGACGGCAACGCGGAAATCCGCGAGCGTGCAGTGCGGGCATTCCGGCAACTGCAAGCGGTATGGCAATGCCTCGTCACCGGCCGGTCCGGCGATCGCGCGCAGCACCAGTTCCAGGTCGCGAGCGCTGCGGGCCAGCGGGCCGGCGACATTGATGTCCTGCTCGCCGAAACGCGCCGCGCCGGTGCCGTGGCCTGCCAGTGGCACCAGCCCGTGACTAGGCTTGAGCGAGAAGATGCCGCAGTAGTGCGCCGGGTTGCGCAGCGAGGAACCGATGTCGGAACCCACATCGAAGAACGACAAACCCGCGCACACCGCCGCCGCGCTACCGCCGGACGAGCCGCCCGGCGTGCGCGACGGATCGTGCGGATTGCGGGTCGTGCCATAGATGGCGTTGTAGCTCTGCCAGTCGCGCAGCCCGAGCGGGACGTTGGTCTTGCCGAGCAGGACCGCGCCGGCATCGCGCAGCCGTTGCACCACTACGGCATCCCGCTGGGCGACGTGCCCGCGCAAGGCGGGATTGCCGCAGGTGGTCGGCCAGCCGGCGACGTCGAACGATTCCTTGACCGAGAACGGCACGCCGTCGAGGACGCCGCGCGCCTGCCCGGCGCGGCGGCGCCGGTCGCTGTCGCGTGCCGCGGCGCGCGCGGCGCTGAAATCCGGCAGCACCAGCGCATTGATGACGCCGTGCCATCGCTGCCAGGCCGCCTCGCAGGCGTCGACAAGTTCCTCCGATGTAACCGTGCCGCCGGCGAGCCGTTGTGCCACCTCCCATAGCGGCGGAAAGCCGCCGGTCGTCCAGTCGGGCAGGTTCACATCGGCTCCTTGTCGTGATCCGCGCGGCTCGGCACGGGTGGGGGCATTATCAGGGGCTCAGGGACTGCTAATTGTGTTGGTATACTATATTCCGTCTTGCGCGCAGTGCAAGGCGAATGTGCGCGCGGGCACCACGGATGGCAAGCGCCAGGGGATGGACTATCGGGGGAAGTGCGGCACGCAGAACCCGTGCCAGAAGGGAAGCGACGGCCACGAGCGGCGCGATGCGCCGCCCGGTCACTCAGGCTGGATCAGCAATGGCCGCGCCGGGGCGCGCGGCCGCCCAGCGCCTGCAGGAAGCGGCCGATATCGCGCAGGCGCAGCGGCACCAGCGGCGAGGCATGGCGCACGGCGTCGCGCGCGGCAAGGTGGTGCAGCAGTTGCTGACCTACGGGTTGCGACAGATAGCGTTGCTCGGGCGACTGCATGGTAAATCCCAATTGACCTTGAATGACTACAGTATACACATTCTTGGTGCAGTGCGTCATGCGCGGGCATGCAACGCCCTGTTGCGGGGCATGCAACGGAAATAGCAATCGCCACTCGGATTGGGAAAATACCGGCCGGCAGCGGACGACAGCCAGGGGCCGCAGCCTTCGCTCAGGCCGCCTGCGCCGCGCCCTGCCCGCCCACCGGCAGGTCGGCCGCCTTGGCGGCGCTGTAGACATGGCGCGCGGCCAGCAGCGCGGCAAGGTCGGCGTCGCCGGCGATCACGGCCTGCAGGATCTGGGCGTGCTCGTCCCAGTTCTGGCGCGCGCGCACCACGTTGGCGGGGCCGAACAGCACGGCGGTGCGCTCGCGCAGCGAGCGCATCATTTCCTGCAGCACGCTGTTCGCGGCGATGGTGCCGAGCACCTCATGAAAGCGGGTATTGAGCGCCAGCAGTTCATCCGCGCGGCCCTGCGCGGCGGCCTCCATGCCCTGGCGCAGCACCGTTTCCAGTTCCGCCACCAGCGCCGGGTCGCGCCGCTGCGCGGCGAGCTTGGCGTTGAGGCCTTCCAGCGTGGCGCGCACCTCCACCATCTCGCGCGCGATCACCGGCGACAGGCTCGCCACCGTGGCGCCGCGGCGCGGCTCGATCAGCACCAGGCCCTCGCTGGCCAGCGCGCGCAGCGCCTCGCGCACGGGAATGCGCGATACGCCCAGTTCCGCCGACAGCTTGTTTTCCACCAGCCGCTCGCCCGGCGCGTACTTGCCGTTCAGGATGCCTTCGCGCACCTTGTCGGTGACAAGGGCAAACAGCGGCGAGTGGCTGGCACCGAGGCTCAGCGGCTCGGCGGGCGCGGCGGGAGACGGAGTGAGGGACATGGGTCGGCAGAGGCGTAGGCGGAAAGGCTGGCGTCATTGTATACCAGCCATCCTTGCATACCGTCATGTCTTAACAAAGGTGCTGGAAGGTAAAGCTGTCCGCGTAGAGGTGGTCAGGACTGGCTCCGTGCGCCAGGAAAGCGGCACGGGCGTCACGGATCATGTCGGGCGAGCCGCACAGGTAGATGGCGTGCTCGCTCAGGTCGCCCAGGTCGGCCAGCGCCGCGTCGTGCACATAGCCGCGCCTGCCCTGCCAGTCCGTCCCGGCGCGCGACAGCACCGGGACGTACTGGAAGTCATAGAGCCGTTCGCCCCACGCGGGGATGGCGTCGTGCAGGTACAGGTCGTGCGGCTGGCGCATGCCCCAGTACAGCGACACCGGCGGGCAGTCGGGATCGCCCATCAGCGATTCCAGGATCGCCTTGATCGGCGCCAGCCCGGTGCCGGTGGCCACCATCAGCAGCGGCCGGTAGTCGCGGGACCGGTAGAAGAAGTTGCCGAGCGGCAGTTCGACGTCGATTGCATCGCCAGCCCGCATGCGCGGCAGGATGCCGTCGGTAAAGGCGCCGCCCGGAATGCGCCGCACGTGCAGGTCGACCCGCCCGTCCCGCGGCACCGACGCCATCGAAAAGCTGCGCGCGAGCCCGTCGGTACTCACCAGCTTCAGGTATTGGCCGGGGCGATAGTCCAGCGTGCCCGCGTCCGGCACCTCCAGTTCGACGTGCATGACGTCCGCCGACAGCGGGCGCACCGCCTGCACCACCGCGCGGTGCCGCGCGGGCTCGGCGCAGGCCTCGCCCTCACGTGCGGTGCCGATGACGAGGTCGGCCAGCGGCTGTGCCTGGCAAGCGAGCGCGTAACCGGCGGCAGCCTCGTCCGGCGCGAGGCCGAACGGCTCCTCGTCGTAGCGCACCTGCCCGTCGAACAGGCGGATGCGGCAGGTGCCGCAGCCGCCCAGCTGGCAGTCGTGCGGCAAGGCGATGCTGGCGCGCTGCGCGGCCTGCAGCAGCGTCTCGCCGCGCTCGACGAAAAAGACCTGCTGCGTATCGGCGATCTGGATGCGGTACGACATGGAACCTCCGCTAAGACGAACTTGTACTTACTTCTTGATATCGGCCTGCACCAGCACCTTCAGGTCCTGCGGCGCAAGCAGTTCGGCCAGCGCCTGCAGCGCGGCCAGCCCGGCCTGCGTGTCCTGCTCGCCGTTGCCGCCCGACAGGCCGATGCCGCCGATCACCTCGTCGTTGACCACGATCGGGAAGCCGCCGACGAACGCCGCGAACTTGCCTTCGAAGCTCCACTGGATGCCGAAGGCCTCGTTGCCAGGCAGCGCCGGCCCGTTCGGCGGCGTGGTGAACAGGTGGGTGGAGCGCTTGTGGCCCGCGGCGGTGAACGCCTTGTTCCACGCGATCTGCGGCCCGGTGATGCGGGCGCCGTCCATGCGTTCGAGCGCGAGCGGGTAGCCGCCCTCGTCGACCACGCAGATCGACTCCAGCACGCCGATTTCCTCCGAGCGCCGGATCGCGGCGGCAACCATGTGGCGCGCTTCGCGCAGTTCCAGCTTGATGGCTTTCTTCATCGGTAAGACTCCTTGCGACGGCCGGGCTCAGGCGCCCCGGTAGACCGTCTTGACCTGCGTATAGAATTCCAGCCCGGTGCGGCCCGACTCGCGGAAGGTCGAGGTGCTAGACCTCTTGACCCCGCCGAACGGCGCGTTGACCAGGTTGCCCGTGGTGGTGCGGTTGATCTTGACCGTGCCCGCCTCGATGTCGGTGGCGAAGTGGTGGATGTAGCGCGGGCTGCTGGTGACGATGGCCGCGGCCAGCCCGTACTCGGTATCGTTGGCCTTGGCGATGGCGTCGGCGTAGCCGGTAAATCCGATGATGGCGATCACAGGCCCGAAGATCTCCTCGCGCGCGATCCGCATCTGCTGCGTCACGTCGGTGAACACCGTCGGCGCGACGTAATAGCCCTTGTCGAGATCGCCGCCGGTCAGCCGCGTGCCGCCGGACAGCAGCGTCGCCTCGGACTTGCCGATGTCGATATAGCGCAGCACGGTCTCCAGCTGCCTGGCCGAGGCCAGCGGCCCGAGATCCATGCCCGGCGTCATGCCGCTGCCGACCTTGAGCGTTGCGACTTTCGCCAGCAGGCGCTCGGTGTATGCCGCCTTCACGGATTCGGCCACCAGCACGCGGCTGGTGCCGGTGCAGGCTTGCCCCGACAGCGAGAAGCCGCCCTTGATGGTCAGGTCGACGGCGCGATCCAGGTCGGCGTCTTCCATCACGATCAGCGGGTTCTTGCCGCCGAGTTCCATCTGCGTGCGCGTGGTCAGCGGCGCCGCGCGGTGGATCTGCTCGCCGGCGCGCGACGACCCGGTGAACGAGATCGCGCGCACCACAGGCGCTTCGGTGATGGTTGCGCCGATCTCGGCGGCGCTGCCGGTGATGAAGTTCAGCACGCCCTTGGGCAGCCCGGCCTTGACCAGCGCCTCGGCCAGCCGGTAGCCCGACAGCGGCGCCTCGGACGACGGCTTGAACACCACCGTGTTGCCGGTCACCAGCGCCGGCGCGATCTTGCGCGCGGGAATCGATACCGGGAAATTCCACGGCGCGATCACCGTCACCACGCCCAGCGGCTCGCGCTGGCTGTAGACGAGCTGGTCAGGGTCGTCGTTGGGGAACACCTCGCCGTTGAAGGTCTGCGCTTCCACGGCATAGAAGCGCAGCGTCTGGGCCGAGCGCAGCACCTCGTCGCGCGCCAGCGCCAGCGCCTTGCCTTCCTCGCGGGTCAGCTCGGCGGCGATGCTGTCGGCGTTGGCTTCAAGGTGCTCCGCCGCGCGGTTGAGGATGGCGGCGCGCTTGCCGACCGGGGTCTTTCTCCAGCCGGCAAAGGCTGCCGCCGCGGCCGCCACGGCCGCCTGCGCGTCGACCGCGGACGACGCCTGGAAGCGGCCCACGAGGTCGGCGGTGTCGGCCGGGTTGACGTTGTCGAAGGTGCGGCCCGACTGGCAGGCCGTCCATTCGCCGTCGATATGGTTCAGGAATACGGTCATCGTCGATCCCGTTGCGTGGCGGCGCTCAGGCTGCCATGTCGAGTTCGGGCAGCGGCAGTTCTTTCTCGACGTAGTCGTGATAGAGCGCGGTGGTGTACAGCAGCCGCATCTGCGCGCCGATCTCGCAGATCTTCAGGCAGCGCTGCTGCAGCTCCGGCGTGTTGGCGTGCTCCAGCACGATCTGGTAGCCGCGCTCGCCGTGGATCTCGTCCGAGACGATATGCAGGTCGAAGAACTCGACCTCTTCGTCGGTGAACTGGTACTTGTCGCGCAGCGTCGGGGTCTGCTTGCGGTAGATCGACGGCACCTGCGATTCCAGCCCCACCACCAGGCCGGCCACCGCCACGATCGGGTCTTCGCGCATGGCCACCGCATAGCACCAGCTCTGCAGGCCGCGCGTGGTGGGCGACATGTTGTCCGGGTCGGTCACGCGCTCGCGCGTGGTGCCGCAGGCTTCGGCAAAGCGGATCAGCAGGTCGGTGTGGCGGTCGCCGCCGATCTCTTCCTCGTACATGTTCGCGAGCAGGAAATCCTTGGCTTCGGTATAGCGGTCCGGCGTGCGGGCGTAGATGTAGCCCAGGTAGTCCGCGAACGGGCCGACGTAGTGGTAGTGGTTCTCGGCCCAGCGCGCGAGATGGGCGCGGGTCAGCTTGCCGCTGGCCCAGGCCACGCTGAACGGCGCCTTGTTGGCGCTCTTGCCTTTGATGGCTTCTTCGAGGGCGGCACGGAAATCTTCGCGGTTCATCAGTTCGGCCATGACGGGGGCTCCTGGTTGGCGATACGGGGCGATTCGGTGGGTTGGATGCCGGGACCGGCTCGCATGGCGGATCGGTCTCGGCATGGTTGTATACTATATACAGTCAATCGGAGACGACAAGGGCTCTGTTGACTAATCACGTCGGTGTTTACCCGGCGCTGGAGCGAGCGACCGCGCTCAGGCGGCGCGGCGCTCTGCCCCGCCCGCGATGCGCGACCAGGCGAAACCAGCCAGCGCCACGTCTTCCAGCCCCACGCCGACCGACTTGTAGATCACGATGTCGTCGTCGCGCTGCCTTGGCGACGCCTTGCCGAGCACGACGTCCGCCAGTTCCACGATCTTGTCCGCCGGCAGCGCTTGCGGATCGGCCAGCACGATATCGCCGGCCTCGCGGGTCGATTGCGGCCGCCACTCCACCACGACCGCGGCGGCGCGGCGCAGCGCGGCGTCGTCCAGTTCGCGCGTATGCGGCAGGCTGGAGCCGATGGCGGCCACGAAGGCGCCCGGCCGGATCGACGTGCCGGCGAACAGCGGCGTGGTCGCGCGCGAGGCCGTGACGATGATGTCGGCCTCGGCCACCGCCGCATCGGGCTCGGCCAGCGCCACCGGGATGCCGCACAGCGCCGACAGGCGCTCGGGCATGCCGGCGTCCGCATGCGGATCGGACACCAGGATGCGTTCCAGCCCGAGCGTGGCGCCGAGCTGGCGCGCGTGCTGGGCGCCCTGCGTGCCGGCGCCGAACAAGGCCAGCGTGCGCGCGCCGGGACGGGCCAGCCGCTGCGCCGCCAGCGTGGTGCACGCCGCGGTGCGCAGGCGCGTGATGGCGCCGGCGTCGAACGAAGCCAGCGGCCGGCCGTCTTCGGTCGAGAAGATCAGGATGACAAAGGAAAACTGGCCGTTGATGGTGGTGTAGACCTTGGCCCCGGCCACGCCCTGCTGCGGAATCACCGCCCCCAGCGTGGACAGCTTGACGCCGCCGGCCTCGGTGCGGATGCGCTCCTGCATCGCGGCGTCGCCGCGCCCGAAGCTGGAAAACGCCGCCTCCATGACCTGCCGGGCATCTTCCGGGGTGACGTGGGCATCGATCATCGCGTCTGTGATGTGCTGCATGGAAACTCCGCTGGTTAGGTTGAGCTGGAAAAATTCGGAAGCGCCGCGGGCCCGGCGCCATCAGGCAAATGCCGCGCGGCCGAGCACGCCCAGCGCGCCGGCCGCGCACAGGCCCAGCAGCAGGCGGCGCACCGCAGTGGGAGACACCCGCCCGCGCAGCCGGTTGGACAGCGCGAAACCGGCCAGCAGGAACGGCGCCAGCACCAGCGCCAGCACCAGTTGCGGCAGGCCGAAGCGCCCGGCCAGCGCCAGCATGGCGAGCGACAGCACCGCCCCGCCGGACAGGATGCAGCCCATGGTCGCGCGCAACGGCGCGGGCGCCATGTGCTGCATGACGAGCGCGAACGGCGGCGCGCCGGCCGAGGTGATCGTCCCCATGAAGCCAGACAAGGTGCCCGCCACGACCACGTTGCGGGTGCTAGGCAGCAGGCGCCAGCCGAGCAGGCTCAGCGCCACGGCGGCGAGGATCGACAGCGAGAACAGCAGCGCCAGCGGACCCGGGGCCAGCCACGCGATGGTCAGCACCGCCGCGGCGCCGCCCAGCGCACGGCCGGCCAGTGCAAGGCCGGCGATGTTCCAGACGATGGCCTCGCGCTCGCGCAGGGCGCCCATCAGCGACAGGCAGCAGCCCATCGCCAGCAGCGGCCCCGGCACGAGGTCAGGGAAGAAGATCGCGCCCAGCGGCGCCGACAGCATGGCAAAGCCGATCCCGCCCACACCCTGCAGGCAGGCTCCCGCCAGGATGAGCAGTCCCATCGACAGGTAGGCCGGGACGGACAGGCCGGCGGGCAGCATCGCGAGCAACGGATCGGGCATGGCGGAAACGGTAGTGGCGGGAATAGCCGGACGGCCAGGCTGAGTGGGCGGATTGCCCGGGAACGGGCATGCGTCCTGCTCATCTGGCTCGATTGTCCCGCCGAAATCGATACATAACGGTATACAGTCTACATACTGAGGATGTGCCGGGCAACCGGCCCGCCGATGGGATGCACCAATGGGAGGACCGTGAAAGCGGGCGAATTCCCAATAAATGTGCGCCTTAGAGCGATCCGCACCATTCTCGCGTAAGCGTAAGTCCGGATGCGAAATCGCTTGGCGCGAAGACATTATGGAATATAGTATACCGAAACGGGTGCAGCGCAGCCCAGTCCATCCGCCCCACAAACCCTCCGCCCCCAGGGAGTCTTCATGTCACAACAAGTCGTGATCGGTGCCGCGCACTGGATCTATCTGTCAGGGGTAGCAGTCATCGTGCTGACGATGATCCTGCGCGCCAATGTTGTTGTCCCGTCGATCGTCGGCACCGCCCTGGTCGTCTTTGCGCTGACCGGCAGCCCGGTGTCGGCACTGGGCGGGGTGTTTTCCGCGAGCCTGGTTGCCGCCAAGGAGCTGTTCAATATCTTCCTGGTGATTGCATTCATGACGGCGCTGCTCAATGCGCTCAAGACGCTGCGCTCCGACATCCGCATGGTCGAGCCCTTCCGCGTGGTGATGAAGAACGGGCATTCGGCGTTCTTTATCCTGGCGGGCATCACCTACGTCATCTCGCTGTTCTTCTGGCCGACGCCGGCCGTGCCGCTGGTCTCGGCCATCCTGCTGCCCGCCGCGATCGCGGCGGGGCTGCCGCCGCTGGCGGGCGCGATGGCGATCGCCATTGCCGGTCAGGGCATGGCGTTGTCGTCGGACTATGTGATCGGCGTCGCGCCGGGCATCAGCGCCAAGGCCGCCGGTGCGGCGGTCAGCGCCGCGGTGGTGGCCGACCGCGCGCTGGCCCTGTCGATCATCACCGGCTGCATCGCGCTGTGCCTGGCGTACCTGTCGATGCGCAAGCACATCGTGCCGGCTTGCGGCACCCTGCTCGACCGCTGGCAGGCGCAGGCGGGCGGCACCGCCGAAGCGATCGACGGCGGCATCACCTTCGACAAGGCCGAGATCGCCAGGGGCACCGCCCACACCGAACCGCTTGCCACCGACAGCAATATCGAGGCAAGCCTGTCGATGGTGGCAAGGCGCCGGGTGAAGTGGTCGAAATGCTTTGCCATCGTGACGCCGGTTGCCTTCCTCGCGGTGGTCGCCGTGATGGTGCTGCCCAAGCTCGGCACCGGCGTGCAGGATCTCAAGGGCGGCGACGCGGCCGCGCTGGTCGGCGGCGTCGCGGCGGTACTGATGATGCTGGCGACGCTGGCGGCCGAAGGCCCGCGCCGCATGCTCGACGTCTGCCCGGAGCACATCACCGACGGCTTCGTCTTCGCCTTCAAGGCGATGGGCTCGGTGCTGCCGATCGCCGGCTTCTTCTTCGTCGGCGCCGGCGAGACCGCCGCGCAGATCCTCGGCCTGCCGCCGGGCAAGGCGCCGAGCCTGCTGTTCGAGCTGATCCAGGCCTACCAGCACATGATCCCGGACAACCACGTGCTGGTCGCCTTCGGCGTGCTGCTGGTCGGCATGATCACCGGCATCGACGGCTCAGGTTTCGCGGGCCTGCCGCTGACCGGCACGCTGGCCGGCGCGCTGGGGCCGGTGGTCGGCTTCGACCCGGCCACGCTGGCGGCCGTGGGCCAGATGGGCGCGGTCTGGACCGGCGGCGGCACGCTGGTGGCGTGGTCGTCGCTGATCGCGGTGGCAGGCTTCGCCCGGGTGCCGGTGCTGGAAGCGGTGCGCGCGCTGCTGATCCCGGTGCTGATCGGGCTGGGCTGCTCCACCGTGGCGGCGATGGTGTTGTGGTCGTAGGCGCCCGCAAGCATCGCTACCGCTGTTTTTCCTGACTTTTCCCAGACCTGACGATGCCCAAAGTCACCTTCCACAAGCTCGGCGAGACCTTTGTCGACGAGGTCAAGCCCCAGACCAACCTGGTTGTCCGCGCCGGCATCCGGCAGTTCCCCTACCCCAACCTGCGCTACGAGTGCGGCATGGGCAAATGCTCCAAGTGCGCCTGCCGCGTGCTCGCCGGGGCCGAGCACCTGCCGCCGCCCAACTGGAAGGAAAAGAAGCAGCTCGGCGAACGGCTCGAGCAGGGTTACCGGCTAGCGTGCCAGCTCTGGATCGAGCATGACATCGAGCTGGCCCAGGACGACCTGCCGGCCCCCGCCGCCCTCGCCACGGCAAGCGCGGGAGCCTGACATGTTCGTGCTGCTCACCAGCCGCCCCGGCCAGTTCCGCACCGAGCCCACCGACGGCATGACCGCCGTCGAGGCATACGACTACGTGTTCTATGGCAAGCGCACTGCACGCTTCGTCATCGCCGAGCTGGCGGCCGATACAGCCGAAAGCAAGGTACGAGTGCAGGAGGAAGCCCCACCCGGCATCGTCAACCTGATATCGACCAAGTTCCTCGACAAGTACGCCACGCTGGAGGCCGCCCGCGCCGCGCTGCGCGAGCTGGCCAGCTTCGGCAGCATGGACATCGCCCTCGTGCCCACGCCGGTCGCCGTGGGCGGCCAGTCCTGAAGCCTCCCACACGCACGCTACGCATTCATCGCCATGATCCAGATCACCTTCCTCACCAACCACGGCAAGACGGTCAGCGCGCCGGTGAACAGCAACCTGCTGCGTGTGTCGCTGCGCGAGCGGGGCGGCATCCCGTTCAAGTGCGGCGGCGGCCTGTGCGGCACCTGCAAGTGCCGCATCGACAAAGGCCGCGAGCATACCGACGCGGTCAAGCCGAAGGAAAAGAAACTGCTGACGGAAGAAGAACTCGCAGGGGGCTTCCGGCTGGCTTGCCAGACGTTCATCGAGGGCGATATCGCGGTGTCGTGGCAGCCCAGGGAGGCAGTGCGCGCCTGAGTTCAGCGCCGCCGCGCGGCGATCAACCCCGCCACCTCGTCCAACATCGCCATGTCCACCGGCTGCGTCAGGTCCAGCGCCAGCGTGTGCCGGTAATACGGGCTGAGATCCAGCCCAACCCCCAGCCCCAGCACCTCCACATCACGCAACGCCTCATGCCGCGCCACGACGGCCTTGAGGTGGTTGTCGAGATAACACGCATCGTTGGCCAGCCCTGTGGCGGTGTCCATCGGGCTACCGTCGGACACCACCAGCAGGATGCGGCGCGCCTTGCCGGTGGCGTGCAGCCGGGCGCAGGCCCACTCCACCGCCTCGCCGTCCATGCCTTCGCGGAACAGGTCGGCCTTGAGCAAGGCGGTCATGTCGGTGCGCGCACGGCGCCAGCTGCGCGCGGCATCCTTGAACACCATGTGACAGGTTTCGTTGAGCCGGCCGGGGTGCGCCGGCCGGCCGCGCGCGAGCCAGTCGGCGCGGGCGCGCCCGCCGTTCCAGGCGTTGGTGGTGAAGCCCAGCACCTCGGTGGCCACGCCGGCCTGGTCGAGGGCACGCGCCAGCAGGTCGAGCAGCAAAGTCAGCGGCTCCGCCCGCGCCTTCATCGATCCCGAGCAATCCACCAGGAAGCCCACCACGCAATCGGCGTGCGCCTTGTGCGCTTCGCGGCGGAACAGGCGCCGTTCGGCGGGCGAGCTGACCAGTTGCGCCAGCCGGCGGCCGTCGATGCGGCCGCTTTCCTCGCCGAAGGACCAGCCATCAACGCGCGGCTGCGCCAGCGCGGCGCGCAGCTTGCGCGCGAGCCGCGCCACGTTGACGCCCGCGCGGGCGATGCGTGCGTCCAGACGCGTGCGGTACTCATCGAGCAAGGCGCGCCGCACCAGCGTGGCGGCGCGCACTTCGCGGTCGTAGCGCGTGGTGAAGATACGGTAGCCATCGGCTGCGTCGGCCAGCACGCGACTGTGGCCGCTGTCGGCAAGCGCGAAGGCTTCAGCGGGCGGTTCGTCGAAATCGAGCCACAGCGCAAAGCCCGCGCGTGCCGATGAAACGGCGTTGTCGTCGTCCTCGCCGGCACGCGGCGCTTCGCTGCGGACCATGTCCCCGACGGCACGTGCCAGCGCCAGCGCATGCACGGCAAACGCGGACTGGTCGCGGCGCTGCGCGCGCAGGCCTGCCAGCGCCGTGCCCAGCACGGGAACGATGGCAGCGCGCGTGGCCTCGATCAGGTCTTCGGTCTCTTCCAGCACCGGCTCGCCGCTCAGGCGCGACCACGCCACCTGCGCCACCGTGTAGAGCAGGATGCCGAGATGGCCCTCGGTCAACCCCGAGCGATGGAACGCGCGCGACCACGCCATGAAGCCGTGCCGCAGGTTGGCTGCCACGCCGGCCATGCCGCGCGGCAGGTGGGTCTCGCAGCGCAGCTGCTCGAGCAGCTCGAAGAGCAGGCGCTCCACCGGATCGGCGGGGCAGAGGCTGCGGTGCAGCGCGGCATCGGAATGCGCCTGCCGCAGTGCCGCGCCGTCGGCGGCGCCGCGCAGGCAGGCAGCCGTGTCAGTGCCCGGATCGGTGCGCAGGTGCGGCGCATGCTGCGGCACCGGCCGCATCGCGCGCCAGAGCTGGCCGTCGCGGAAATGCAGCGCCGCATCGCCGGTCAGCGCGCGCACGGCGGCGCCGGAGAGTTCGTCCTGCCGCTGGCGCCGGCGCAGCTGCTGCGCTGCCGACGCCGTGGTCATGGCGCGGACTCCGACGCTGCCGCAACCGCGGCGGGCTCCCCGGGCAGTTGCCCGAAGCAGCGCTGATAATACTCCGCCACCACCGGCCGCTCGGCCTCGTCGCACTTGTTCAGGAAGGTCAGCCGGAACGCCAGGCCCGGATCGCGGAAGATCTGGCAGTTCTCGGCCCAGCTGATCACGGTGCGCGGCGACATCAGCGCCGACAGGTCACCCGCCGCAAACCCGCGCCGCGTCAGCCCCGCCATGGCCACCATGGCGTCGACCAGCGCGCGGCCGGCATCGTTGTCCAGCTCGGGCACGCGCGCGAGCACGATGCCCGCCTCTTCCTCGTGCGGCAGGTAGTCCAGCGTGGCGACCACGTTCCAGCGGTCGATCTGCGCGTGGTTGAGCAGCTGGGTGCCGTGATAGAGCCCGTTGACGTTGCCGAGCCCCACGGTATTGGAGGTGGCGAACAGCCGGAACGACGGATGCGGCCGGATCACGCGGTTCTGGTCGAGCAGCGTGAATTTGCCATCGCGTTCCAGGATGCGCTGGATCACGAACATCACGTCGGGACGGCCCGCGTCGTATTCATCGAAGATCAGCGCCACCGGCCGCTGCAGCGCCCACGGCACGATGCCTTCCTGGAACTCGGTCACCTGGCGCCCGTCGCGCACGACGATGGCGTCCTTGCCGACCAGGTCGAGCCGGCTGATATGCCCGTCCAGGTTGACGCGCACGCACGGCCAGTTGAGCCGCGCCGCCACCTGCTCGATATGGGTGGACTTGCCGCTGCCATGCAGCCCCTGCACCATCACGCGCCGGTCGCGCATGAAGCCGGACAGGATCGCAAGCGTCACCTCCGGGTGGAAGCGGTAGGCCGGGTCGATCTCCGGTACGTGGTCGTCGCGCAGGCTGAAGGCCGGCACCATCAGGCCGGAATCGATGCCGAACACCGCGCGCACCGGAATCATCCGGTCCGGCTTGCCATACTGCTCTTGCGTCACCTCATGCTCCTCGTTGGTCGCCATGCCTGCTATCACATCGGCACCGCGACCAGCGGGGCAACCCCGCGTGACGCCGTGCGCGCTATTCGTCCTCTTCGGCGCTATCCGCGCCGCCATGCCAGCTGCTGGCGCTTTCGGCCTCGATTGCCGCCAGCGCGCTGGCCGCGCGCTGCAGCGCCGGCAACAGCTGCACCACCTTGTCGCGCGCCACGCGCATGACCGGGGCCTGCAGCGCCAGCCCGAGGTTGGACTTGCCGCCGTCCACGGCCGGGACCAGCACGCCGATGCAGACCAGCCCGGGCAGGAACTCCTCGTCATCCAGCGCGTAGCCGTCGCGCTTCACGCGCTCCAGTTCCGCTTCCAGCTGCGCGTGGTCGGTCAGCGTGTTCTGCGTGTACCGCTCCAGCTCCGCATGGGCCAGCAGCCGCTGCCGCTGCGCCGGCGCCAGCTGCGCCAGGAACAGCTTGCCGGTGGCGGAGCAGTGCGCCGGCACGCGCGAACCCGGATGCAGGTAGAAGCGCAGCGGCGCCGCGGTTTCCACGCGGTCCAGGTACAGCACCTCGCCGCCCGAGAACGCGGTCAGGTTGCAGCTCTCGCCCACCTCTTCCACCAGCCGCCGCAGCACCATGTGGCGCGCGCCGTGCGAGGTGCTGTTGAGCAACAGGTTCTCCGCCAGCCGGCGCAGCCGCAGGCCGGTGCCGTATTGCCGCCCGTCGCCGTTGCGCTGGATCAGCCCCGCCGCCTCGAGCTGCTGCAGCATGCGGTGCAGCGTGGGCTTGGGCAGGCCGGTTTCTTCCACCAGCGCCTGCAGGTTGAAGGACTGGTCCTTCTCCGCGATGACTTCGAGCAGGCCGAACAAACGCAGTGCCGGCGTGTCTCCGTCCGGCCTGGCGTCACTTTTGGCGAGGCGCATATCGTTCATGCCTGGCTCCATCATAGGTAAGTTTCATTTTCAGAGTCAAATCATATCAATTATCGAAACTTCTGGTTGACCTTCCGCCGAGGAGGGCCTACATTCCGGTGAAACAATAAGTTTTCGGAACAACTGGTTCCGGATTTTTAAGTAGACACCGGAGACTAGTCGACATGGACGGATAAGCATCCCGTACCCGGGATTGCAAACACTGAACCGACCACGGCCCCGGCTGGCGTTTCCCGCGCCGCCACCTATACAGAAGAGAAGCCGTGGCGCCTGCCAAAAACGCTGGTCTGGCTGCAAGTAGCACCGGCAGCACGCGCAGCACAGGAGACACACCATGATCCAACAACCCGAGTCCGGCAACGGACTATCCCACGGCCTCAAGCAACGCCACATGACCATGATCGCGCTTGGCGGCGTGATCGGCGCCGGCCTTTTTGTCGGCAGCGGCGTCGTCATCAAGTCGGCCGGCCCCGGCGCGGTCCTTTCCTTCCTGATCACCGGCCTGCTGGTCGTGCTGGTCATGCGCATGCTGGGCGAGATGGCGTGCGCGCTGCCCGGCACAGGCGGCTTCTACGAGTATGCGCGCGAAGCCTGGCGCGACCGCCCCAGGGTGGGCAACCTCGCCGGCTTCCTGACCGGCTGGATGTACTGGTACTTCTGGGTCATCGTGGTGGCGCTCGAAGCCGTCGCCGGCGCCGACCTGGTGCGCTACTGGCTGCCGGACGTGCCCAACTGGATCATCAGCCTGGTGCTGCTGGTGATGCTGACGCTGACCAACCTGGTGTCGGTCAAGTCGTTCGGCGAGTTCGAATTCTGGTTCGCCTCGATCAAGGTCGCGGCAATCATCGTGTTCCTGTTCGTCGCAGGCGTGTACGTGCTGGGTCTCGCTCCCGGCGCCCACGGCATGCAGGTGGCCAACCTGACCGCCAACGGCGGCTTCATGCCGAACGGCATCGTGCCGGTGCTGACCGGCGCGGTCGCGGCCACCGGCTTCTACTTCGGCGCCGAGATCGTCACCATCGCCGCCGCCGAGACCGCCGAGCCGCAGAAGGCCGTGGCCAAGGCCACCAGCTCGGTGATCACGCGCGTGCTGGTGTTCTATGTCGGCTCGATCCTGCTAGTGGTATGCCTGGTGCCGTGGAACTCCAACAGCATCGCCACGCCGTACGTCAGCGCGCTGAACGTGATGGGCGTTCCCGCCGCCGCGCAGATCATGAACGCGATCGTGCTGACCGCGGTGCTGTCGGCGCTCAACTCCGGCCTGTACGCTTCGTCGCGCATGCTGTTCGCGCTGACCCGCCGCGGCGATGCGCCGCAGTCGCTGGCCCGCGTCAGCCGCAACGGCGTGCCGGTGCGCGCCATCCTGGTGGCCACGCTGTTCGGCTACGGCGCGGTGGTGATGTCCTATGTCTCGCCCGATACGGTGTTCGCCTTCCTGGTCAACTCGTACGGCACCGTCGCCATCTTCGTCTACATCCTGATCGCGATCTCGCAGCTGCGCCTGCGCTCGCGGCTGGAACGCGAGGCGCCGGGCCTGCTGCGCGTGCGCATGTGGTGCTTCCCGTATCTGACCTATGTCGCGATCCTGGGCATGCTGGGCATCGTGATCGCCATGGCCTTTATCCCCGACCAGCGCACGCCGCTTGCGCTGGGGGTCATCAGCCTGCTGATCCTGCTGATTGCCTACGGTGCGCGGCAACTGTTTCGCCGTGGCGCGGAGCCGGTAGTCCCGCTGGCCGAGATGCCAAGGCCCGATCTTCACAAGTATTGATGTGCCACGCGGCGCGCCAGTGCAGTAAGCTGGCGCGCTGTGTCGTTTGCAGTGTCGTTGTTATTGCTCCCGCACCATGAGCCTCAAGTCTCCCGCCACCATGTGGTTCCAGCTGTTCCAGCAGCACGCCCTGTCCGGACTGAGCCTGCAGGGCAAGATCCGCCAGATGCTGGTGTCGGCGATCCTCGACGAGCAACTGCCGCAGGGCGAACCGCTGCCGAGCAGCCGCGAGCTGTCCGCGCAGCTGCGCGTGGCGCGCAACACCGTGGTGCTGGCCTACCAGCAGCTGGTCGATGAAGGCTACCTGGTGGCGCGCGAACGCAGCGGCTATTTCGTCAATCCCGGGATCCTCGGCACGCGCGTCAGCGGCGTGGCCTCGCTGCGCGGCGAGCCGGTGCCGGCGCGCGGCGGCGAACCGGACTGGGAGCGGCGCTTCGTGTTCCGCCCCACGCAGCAGCGCAATATCGTCAAGCGCGCCAACTGGCGCGACTACCCGTACCCGTTCATCTACGGCCAGTACGACCCCACGCTGTTCCCCACTGCCGACTGGCGCGAATGCTGCCTGAAGGCGCTCAGCGTGCTCGACATCCACGACTGGGCCCAGGACATGATCCTGCGCGACGACGAGTCGCTGGTGCAGCAGATCCGCACCCGTGTGCTGCCGCGCCGCGGCGTATGGGCCGGCGCCGACGAGATCGTGGTCACCGTGGGCGCGCAGCAGGCGCTGTACCTGCTGGCCGACCTGCTGGTCAGCCCCGATACGCCGGTCGGCATCGAAGATCCCGGCTATCCGGATGCGCGCAATATCTTCGGCTCGCATACCTCGCACCTGGTACCGCTGGCGGTCGATGGCGACGGACTGGTGCTGTCCGACGCGCAGCGCGCGTGCGACTACGTCTATGTCACGCCCAGCCACCAGTGCCCCACCACCGTGACCATGCCGCTGGCGCGCCGGCAGGCGCTGCTGCGCCAGGCCGAGGAAGCGGACTTCGTGCTGATCGAGGACGACTACGAAAGCGAGAGCCGCTTCGAGGGCGACCCCACGCCCACGCTCAAGAGCCTGGACCGCAGCAACCGCGTGATCTACGTCGGCAGCCTGTCCAAGAGCCTGGCGCCGGGGCTGCGCATCGGCTATGTGGTCGGGCCGGCGCCGCTGATCGCCGAGCTGCGCGCGGCGCGGCGGCTGATGCTGCGGCACCCTTCGGCGTATATCCAGCGCGCGTTCTCGCTGTTCCTGTCGCTGGGCCACTATGACGCGCACCTGCGGCGCCTGTCGGCGGCGCACCGCGAGCGCGCCGAGGCGGTGCTGGCGGCGCTGGCCACGCATATGCCCGATTTCCGTCCGGTGCCGATCGCCGGCGGCGCGTCCTGCTGGATCGAAGGGCCGCCCTGGCTCGACGCCAACGCGCTCGCGCGCCTTGCCGAGCTGCAGGGCGTGCTGATCGAGCCCGGCAGCGTCTTCTTCATGGAGGAGCCGGCGCCTCGCAACGTGTTCCGGCTGGGCTACTCCTCGATCTCGCTGGACCGGATCGAGCCCGGCATCCGCGTGCTGGCGGGTGTCGCGCGTGAACTGCAGGCCACCCCCGGCGGCGCCGGCGCAGCCGTAGCGGACGCCACCGTCACGTCCCGCGCCCGCCCGGCGGCCTGAAACGGACCCGCTCCGGCTGGCCCAAGCGATTGTCCCGAACTGGCGCTACAGCGCCGCGGCCGGCTTCCCTATCCTCGAGTCATGGCCGGTTACCGCAGCGCCTTCTTGCGCGGACCGGTGGACAACACTCAGGAGACCAAGACATGTCCGATCGCAACACCGCCGCCGGCATCGAACTGCTGCAAGCCTTCAATGACGCCTGGAACCGCCATGACCTCGACGCCCTGATGGGCTTCATGGCCGATGACTGCGCCTTCCACGGCGTGGCCGGCAGCGAACTGCTCGGCCGCAGCTTTATCGGCCGCGACGCCGTGCGCGAAGGCTTCCAGCTCGCCTGGCAGACCTTTCCCGACGCGCAATGGGTCGATGGCGATCACTTTGTCGTGGGCGACCGCGGCGTCAGCGAATCCACCTTCAAAGGCACCCGCGCCGACGGCGCCCGCATCGAGGCGCGCATGGTCGACGTCTTCACCTTCCGCGACGGCAAGATCGCCGTGAAGAACGCCTACCGCAAGGACCGCCCGCCCGTGGTTGCGCCCGTAGTGGCAGCGCAAGCCTGAACGCAGGAGACGCGCCATGGAAGCCGTAGTCCCCCGCAGTTCCCTGGGCGGCGAGCACACGACCGCGCCGTCGCGTCCGTACGACCCCGCCTACGACCCGCTGCATACCCCCACCCCCGGACAGGGCCGCGAGTACGCGCCCACCTACTGGATCGGCACCGCCGGCACGCCGCCCGCCGACGACGGCCCGATCACCCATGACATCGACGTCGACGTGGCCATCATCGGCTCGGGCTTCACCGGCCTGACCTGCGCGATCTTCCTGGCGCAGCAGTACGGCATCAAGGCCACCGTGCTCGAAGCCAACCGCGTCAGCTGGGGCTGCAGCACGCGCAACGGCGGCCAGGCGCAATGCGCGTCGGGGCGCCTCAAGCGTTCGCAGTGGATCCAGCGCTATGGGCTGGACACCGCGCTGCGCCTGCATGAAGAGGTCTGCGACGGCATGGAGACCTTCAAGGGGCTGATCAAGGACATCGACTGCGATCCGCAGCCGGGCGGCCACCTGTATATCGCGCACCGCGACAAGGTGATGCCCGGGCTGGAAAAGGAAGCAAAAATCCTGCGGGAAGTCTTCAACTACGACGCGCGCATCCTCGATGCCAGCACCGTGCGGCGCGAATACGTCGACGACAAGGAAGCCGCGGGCGCCATGCACGAGCCCGAGGGCATCGGCATCCACGCCGGCAAGCTGGCTTTCGGCTACCTGCGCCGCGCGCGCGAGCTGGGCGCCAAGGTGCATCCGTCCAGCCCCGTGACCGGCTGGGAAACGCGCAACGGCGTCCACTACCTGCGCACTCCCGGCGGCATCGTGCGCGCCCGCGCCGTGGGCGTGGCCACTGGCGGCTACACCTCGCAGTCGCTGCACCGCCAGCTCAAGAACCGGCTGTTTCCGATCCTGTCAAACTCGATCGTCACGCGCCCGCTGACCCCCGACGAAATTGCCGCGTGTAACTTCCGCACCACGCAGGTCATCACCGACACGCGCATCCTGCGCCACTACTACCGGCTGATGCCCGACGGCCGCCTGCAGATCGGCAGCCGCAGCGCCATCACCGGCAACGACGCGCCGCAGGACCAGTACAAGCAGAAGCTGATCGCCGACATGTACCGCAAGTTCCCGGCGCTGCGCGGCATCCAGATCGACTACTCGTGGTGGGGCTGGGTCGATGTCAGCCACGACATGATGCCGCGTATCACGCAGCCGGACCCGTCGCAATCGATCTACTACGCGATGGGGTATGGCGGCAATGGCGTGATGTACTCCGCGCAGGCGGGCAAGCGGCTGGCGACGCTGATCGCCGGCAAGGAGTCGTCGCTGCCGCAGCTGCCGATCTTCCGCTCGCCGCTGCCGTTCCCGAACGTGCTCGAGATGGCGGAGTCGCGGATGTTCGCGCCGTTCCGCCGGATGGGGCAGCGGGCGCTGTATCACTGGTATCACTGGAAGGATGATGTGTTTTGAAGCGGCCACAGCACCGATGATGCCGGTTGCTTCCATCCAAAGGGACCGCTGCTAACTCATTCCTTTCTTGCAGGGATCAGGTCAAGACCATGTTCTTGAGCCGCTTGGACGTGCCTGGTCCCTCATTCATACCGCCGAAGAGTCTCCGGCCCGCTTCCCGGTTGGGCATCTCACTCCGAGACCCCCACTCGCGCGAGGCATACGCAACCAGCGCAGCAGGCATCACATTCTCGCGTTCACTAGCACCGGCGATGCGATGTCCTTGTGATCGTATTTCTAAGGCGCTGAAGCAAGCACTAATCGTACGGTACAAACTTCCCACACGAGCCGGACTGGCATACCCCTCGCAGGGATAACTCGTAGCGTGCGTTGCATCGCGCACGACCCATTGCCACGCGCAACACACAATCTAGCAGTACGACAGAAGGCGCCATAGCGTGCTGCCGAGTCTGCGGCTTTTTTAGATGTCGCTGCAAATTCTGATTTTTCCGATTGAGTTCCGTTGCCAATCCGGATTCATTAGTTACTCAGCAAAAAAACCGACTCAAGGAGCAACGATGCGCTCCCGCTTATTACCCTGTTCGCATACAAGGGGCAGTTATGGTCGACAATCGCTGCGCGCTCCGAAACGGAGACAAGACCAGTACGAACGGCGTGCTTATCGCGACAGGCCGCAGTGTATTCCACCGTGACGCAATCGTAGGTGTAGAAGGCGATCACGCAACATGCCCCGCCTGCAAGGCTGGCGGGCCGGTCATGAACGACTGCTACCCGGCCTTCGATATTGATGGCAAGCAGGTATTAGTAACAGGAGCGCGTGTCCACTGCAAATGCGCTATCAACCCGATCGTCACTCACTCACGCAGCGATTTCGTCATCGAAGTAAACCGGAGTGGTCGGCAGGCATTACTTCGGCCAGAGGCCTCGCCACTGGCCTCGTCAAAACCGGCTCAGCCTGCCTCGGCCGATTATGACGAACAAGTGCACCTGGTAGATGAAATTACACAGAAACCCTTGGCTGGCGTCGCTTATGTCATTGATGTGTCGGACGGGACCAGCTACAGCGGCCACACCGACGAAGACGGTTTCTGCCAACGCATCATGACAGCAAAGGCTGAAACGCTGACGATTTATACTGGTGACGATGCCGAGCCACGGATGTAACGTATGACCCATACTGCCAAAACCAATACCAAAAAGGGCTCCGTTCATGCGCTAGCCCGCAAGGTACGTCTTTTGTTGTGGGGCGGGGCCTATGCAACAAGTGACAACCATACATTCGAAAGAGCCAAGCGCGAAGTGACAAAGGATTACAAGCAATCCGATAACAATACACTGGAAATCATTGATGTGCAAATCGATTCCGCACAGGAATTCATTGCGACGATAAACAAGCAAAAGGTCAACAGCATTCGATCACTGGACGTATTTACGCATGGCGGCCCGGATCACCTCTATATGGTATCCGTGCGCGAGGAAAATAATGGAGGTTTTAACAATTTTCGCTGGTACCGCTACGCTGTCCACAATGCATCTCTTTCGCGCCCCGATCTTTCGAAAATTCAATTTTCAAATTTCACCAACGAGGCGAAAATCGAGTTCCATGGATGCCAGACGTCCGCCAATCCAAAAGACGAAGACAATATTGCAGCAGATTTCTCGAGACGACTGAAAGAGGCGGGAAAGATCAAGTCGTCCGTAATCGGCCACACGACGAACGCCGTCCCCGGAATTGACGCTGACGACAAACCAAGACAGGACTAAAGGCACGGCAGCCGAGCGATTTTCAAGGGCGGCCGACTAATAAAACTAACAAAACAAAAAGGTGCAATAGACGAAAAATGGTTGACACAATGAAAATCCCAAAAATAAAAATGCTTCGGTTTTTTTGCGCAATGGCCTGTATCGCGGGCGGTGCATGCGCGATATCAATCTATCCCTTCCCCTTATCTGAGCCGAACATAATTATAGAAACCCGCCACATGTCTTATGCTTGCGGAGAATGTTATGTACAAGAACGAGTTACCCGGGTCCTTGACAAGGATAGCGGAAATTTCATTGACAAACATGATTACGAATCAGAAAGCAATACGCCATTTCGCTACCTCGGATGGGACGTCGTCGTAAATTACAAGAGAAATACCGATGGATTACTGAATTCCCTCGACACCATATCAAGGAACGGCCCATATTGCGCATGGCCAGATTTTAGATTGAGAGGTCAATTCAAGCGCCGCATAATTTATTCGCATTATTTCAGGGGCGATCATTATGATGGGATCTATTTCGATACAGACGACGCGACGGCAATCTATTCATCAAACATGAACTGCCCAGAGGTGAAGCTCCCATAGGGTGCCAACTCCCCGCCGCCACCGCATCAGTTGGCGATCAATCTTGCACGCCTTGTCGGACCACCACCGACACCCAAACCGGACCCCGCCGCCTCCTCACCCCGCATGCCGCCGCAGTATGATGCCCAAGTCTCCCGCCCCGGGAGCATCGCAGCCGCATGGCGGCCGCAGTGCATCAGGAGGCACGCTTGGACCAGCCCCGGCCGTTTCCGTCCGAACCCGCGCGCCCCGGCGACCTGGTCGTCGCCCGGCCCGAAGGGTTGTATTGCCCGCCCGGCGATTTCCATATCGATCCGTGGCGCCCGGTCGAGCGCGCCGTCATTACCCACGCCCACTCCGACCACGCCCGCTTCGGGCATGCGCACTACCTCTGTTCAGAACCAGGCCGCGGCGTGCTGCTGGCGCGCCTGCCCGGCATCCACCTGAACACCCTGCCCTACGGCGAACGCATCACCCACCACGGCGTCACGCTGAGCCTGCATCCGGCCGGGCACGTGCTCGGCTCGGCGCAAGTGCGGCTGGAATATGGCGGCCAGGTATGGGTGGCCTCCGGCGACTACAAGCTGGAGGCCGACGGCACCTGCGATCCGTTCGAGCCGGTGCCGTGCGATACCTTCATCACCGAAAGCACCTTCGGCCTGCCGATCTACCGCTGGCCGTCGCAGGCAACGCTGATGGCGGAGATCTTCCACTGGTGGCGGGCCAATGTGCAGGCCAGCCGCGCCAGCATCGTCTACGCCTACAGCTTCGGCAAGGCGCAGCGCATCCTGCATGGGCTGCTGCACCATGCCGGCGTCGATGGCCTGCCCGGGCCGGTGATCGTGCACGGCGCGCTGACCACGCTCAACGCGGCCTATGCCGACGCCGGCGTGGCGCTGCCGCCGATGGCGCTGGCGTCCGAACTGCCGCCGCGCAGCCCGCTGCTGCGGCAGGCGCTGGTGGTGGCGCCGCCGTCGGCGCAGCGCTCGCCCTGGCTGCGGCGCTTCGGCGATGCGTCCGATGCCTTTGCCAGCGGCTGGATGCAGCTGCGCGGCACGCGCCGGCGCCGCGGCGTCGATCGCGGCTTTGCGCTGTCCGACCACGCCGACTGGCCGGGGCTGCTGCAGGCGATCAGCGCCACCGGCGCGGGCCGCATCATCGTGACCCACGGCAACGTGCCGGTGATGGTGCGCTACCTGAATGAACGCGGCTGGCAGGCGCAGGCGTTCGAGACCGAGTACGGCGACGACGATGAAGCGGTGCGCGTGGAGGCGCAGGCCGAAGCCGTGAGCGAAGCCAGCAACGAAGAAGCCGCCCCATGAAGGCCTTCGCCGACCTCTACGCCGCGCTCGACGGCACCACCTCCACCAAGGCCCGGCTCGCAGCATTGGTCGACTACCTGCGCGCCGCCCCGCCGCAGGACGCGGCGTGGGCGGTGTACTTCCTGGCCGGCGGCAAGCCGCGGCAGATCGTGCCGGTGTCGGTGCTGCGCGAACTCGCGCGCGAGGCCGCCGGCCTGCCCGACTGGCTGTTCGAGGAGAGCTACCAGGCCGTCGGCGACCTTGCCGAAACCATCGCCCTGCTGCTGCCCGAACCCATGGATGCCGACCACGCCGGCCTGGCCGAATGGGTCGAACAGCGCCTGCTGCCGCTGCGCAGCCTGCCGCCTGAAGACCTGATGCCGCGGCTCGATGCGCTGTGGCGGCCGCTGGACGCGCAAGGCCGGCTGGTGCTGTTCAAGCTGATCACCGGCGCCTTCCGGGTCGGCGTGTCGCGCCTGCTGGTCACGCGCGCGCTGGGCGAGGTGGCGGGCATCGAGCCCAAGCGCGTGGCCGAGCGCATGGTCGGCTACACCGACCTGTCGGCGCGCCCCGATGCCGCGCGCTTCCTCGCCCTGCTGGCGCCGGAGAGCGATGACGACCGCCAGTTGCGCGCCGGCGGCCAGCCCTACCCGTTCTTCCTCGCGCATCCGCTGCAGGCGCCCGTCGAGCAGTTCGGCGACGTGCTCGGCGCGCCTGGCGGCTGGCTGGTCGAGTGGAAATGGGACGGCATCCGCGCGCAATTGGTGTGCCGCGACGGGCAGACCTGGCTGTGGTCGCGCGGCGAGGACCTGATCACCGAGCGCTTCCCGGAGATCATCGACGCCGCGGCGGCGCTGCCCGACGGCACCGTGCTCGACGGCGAGATCGTGATCTGGCAGGACGGCCGCGTGCAGCCGTTCGCGCTGCTGCAGCAGCGCATCGGCCGCAAGACGCTGGGCGCGAAGCTGCTGCGCGATGCGCCGGCGATCCTGATGGCGTACGACCTGCTCGAATGGCAGGGCGAGGACTGGCGCGCGCGGCCGCAGGCGGAACGCCGCGCGCGACTGGAGCAGGTGGTGGCCGGCCACATCCACCCCGCGCTGGAACTGAGCCCGCTGGTCGACGCCGGCAGCTGGGAGCACTACGCGCGGCTGCGCGATGCCTCGCGCGACCTGGGCGTGGAAGGCTTCATGCTGAAGGCGGCCGATGCGGCCTATGGCGCCGGCCGCACCAAGGACGTGGGGGTCTGGTGGAAATGGAAGATCGATCCCTATTCGGTCGATGCGGTGCTGATCTACGCGCAGCGCGGGCACGGCCGCCGCGCCAGCCTCTACACCGACTTCACCTTCGCGGTGTGGAACGCGCCGCCGGGAACGCCGGGCCGCGCGCTGGTGCCGTTCGCCAAGGCCTATTCCGGGCTGACCGACCAGGAGATGCGCGCGGTCGACGCCATCATCCGCCGCACCACGGTCGAGAAATTCGGCCCCGTGCGCAGCGTCGAGCCGACGCAGGTGTTCGAACTCGGCTTCGAAGGCATTGCCCGCAGCGGCCGCCACAAGAGCGGCATCGCAGTGCGCTTCCCGCGCATGCTGCGCTGGCGCACCGACAAGCCCATCGAGGAAGCCGACACGCTGGCCACGCTGGAAGCCATGCTGCCTGGCGCTGCCACGCCACGGGAGGATGCCGCATGACCCCGCCGCGTGCCGCGCGCAAGCCGGCGGAGGACGCCACCGAGCCGCTGACCGTCGCGCAGGGCCTGCAGGCACTGTTCGATGCGCGCGGCTGGCAGCCGTTCGCGTTCCAGCGCGAAGTCTGGACCGCGATCGCGCGCGGCCAGAGCGGCCTGCTGCACGCCACCACCGGCACCGGCAAGACCTATGCGGCATGGCTGGGCGCGCTGATGGCATTCGGCACGCCGCGCGCCGCGCTGTCGCACGACAAGCCCGCGCCGCCGCTGACGGTGCTGTGGCTGACACCGATGCGCGCGCTCGCCGCCGACACCACGCGCGCGCTGCAGGCGCCGCTGGCGGAACTCGATCTCGACTGGACCGTGGCGCTGCGCACCGGCGACACCGGCAGCGCCGAGCGTGCCGCGCAGCAACGCCGCCTGCCGACCGCGCTGGTGACCACGCCCGAAAGCCTGACGCTGATGCTGACCCGCGCCGACGCGCACGAAACCCTGCGGCGCGTGCGCATGGTGGTGGTCGACGAATGGCACGAACTGATCGGCAACAAGCGCGGCGTGCAGGCGCAGCTGGCGCTTGCGCGGCTGCGGCAATGGCAGCCGGCGCTGATGGTGTGGGGGCTGTCGGCCACGCTCGGCAACCTGCCGCATGCCGCCGACGTGCTGCTGTGCGGCGTGCCGGAAGACCTGCGCGTGCTGGTGCACGGCCACACCCCCAAGCCCCTCGTCATCGACACGCTGCTGCCCGGCAATGCCAGCCGCTTCCCGTTTGCCGGCCACCTGGGCCTGTCGATGCTGCCGCACGTGGTCGAGGAGCTCGGGCACAGCGGCACCACGCTGGTCTTCCTCAACACCCGCTCGCAGGCCGAGCTGTGGTACCAGGCGCTGCTCGATGCGCGCCCCGACTGGGCAGGACAGATCGCGCTGCACCATGGCTCGCTCGACCGCGCGGTGCGCGAGTGGGTGGAACTGAGCCTTAAGAACGGCGAGCTGCGCGCGGTGGTCTGCACATCGAGCCTGGACCTCGGCGTCGACTTCCTGCCGGTGGAGCGCGTGCTGCAGGTCGGCTCGCCCAAGGGCGTGGCGCGGCTGCTGCAGCGCGCCGGGCGCTCCGGCCACGCGCCGGGCCGCGCGTCGCGCGTGACGGTGGTGCCCACGCACAGCCTGGAACTGGTGGAAGCCGTGGCCGCGCGGCATGCGGTGCAGGCGGGCCGGATCGAGGCGCGCGAGTCGCCCGACAAGCCGCTCGACGTGCTGGTGCAGCACCTGGTGACGGTGGCGCTGGGCGGCGGCTTCCGGCCCGAGGCGCTGCTGGCCGAGGTGCGCGGCGCCTGGGCCTACCGCGGCCTGACCGATGCCGAATGGCAGTGGTGCCTGGACTTCGTGCGCCAGGGCGGCGCCACGCTGTCCGCCTATCCCGATTTCCGCCGCGCGGTGCCCGACGATGAAGGCGTCTGGCGCGTGCCCGACCTCGGGCTGGCGCGGCGCCACCGCATGAGCGTGGGCACCATCGTCAGCGACGCCACCATGCAGGTGCGCTACTGGAGCCGCGCCGGCAGCGGCGGCGCCTCGCTGGGATCGGTGGAGGAAGGCTTTATCGCCCGGCTGGCGCCAGGCGACTGCTTCCTGTTCGGCGGCCGCCTGCTGGAGCTGGTGCGCGTGCAGGAGATGACCGCCTACGTGCGCCGCGCCACCGGCAGGCGCCCGGTGGTGCCGCGCTGGAACGGCGGCAAGATGCCGATGTCGACCGAGCTGGCCGAAGCGGTGATCGACACGCTCGAAGCCGCCGCCGCGGGGCGGCTCGATCCGCGCACCACGCCCGAGCTGCCGCTGATCCAGCCGCTGGTAGACCTGCAGGCGCAGTGGTCGGCGCTGCCCACGCGCCAGACGCTGCTGGCCGAGTCGCTGCACTCGCGCGAGGGCTGGCACCTGTTCCTCTACCCCTTCGCCGGCCGCTCGGTGCACCTCGGGCTGGGCAGCCTGCTGGCATGGCGGCTCGGGCAGAAGGTGCCGGCGACGTTCTCGGTCGCGGTCAACGACTACGGGCTCGAATTGCTCGCCTCAGCGCCGATGGACTGGGGCCACTGGCTGCCGCAGGTGCTGGCCGAGGAGCGCCGGCGCGACCTGGCCGCCGACGTGCTCGGCAGCCTCAATGCGGGCGAGCTGTCGCTGCGGCGCTTTCGCGAGATCGCGCGCGTCGCCGGGCTGATCTTCCAGGGCTATCCGGGCGCGCCCAAGAGCGCGCGGCAGCTGCAGGCGTCGTCGAGCCTGTTCTACGAGGTCTTCCGCAAGCACGATCCCGGCAACCTGCTGCTTGGCCAGGCCGAGCGCGAAGTGCTGATGCAGGAACTGGACGCACACCGGCTCGCTGAAACCCTCGAACGGCTGGCAACGCTCAGGCTAGACCTGCACGCCCTGAAGCGCCCCACGCCGCTGTCGTTCCCGCTGGTGGTGGAATTCCTGCGCGAGAAGCTCAGCACCGAGAAGCTGGCCGACCGCATCGCGCGCATGCTCGCCGAGCTGGAACTGGCCGCTGGCGCCGAGCCCGGCGAAGCCGCCGGCATGCAGGCCGACGCCGTGGCAGAAGCGGCGCGCTTCGGCATGGCCGACCACGCCGGTCCGTCCGGCCGCACGCCGCGCAAGCCGCGTCGCGCGCGCAAGCCCTCCAGACCCTTGCCGCTGCTATGACACCGGATGCCGGCACCCTGCAGGCCAACGGCGCCTGCCCCATTCAGGTGGCGGGAGAAACGCTGTGGCTGCTGCCCGAGCACGCGGCGTGGTGGCCGGCGGCGGGCATGCTGATGGTGGCCGACGTGCACTTCGGCAAGGCCGCGGCATTCCGCGCGCTCGGACAACCCGTGCCGCACGGCACCACCGGCGACAACCTCGGCCTGCTGACGCAGCTGACGCGGCAGTTGCCCATCGAGGAGCTGGTCTTCCTCGGCGACTTCCTGCACGCCCGCGCCGCGCGCACGCCGGCGGTGCTGGCGGCGCTGGACGGCTGGCGCCGCATCCTGCCTCCGCCGGTGCGCTGCACGCTGGTGCGAGGCAACCATGATGCGCGCGCGGGAGACCCGCCCGCTTCGCTGCAGATCCGCGTAGTGACGGAGCCGGCCGCGGCGGGCCCGTTCGCGCTGTGCCACATGCCCGGGGCATCGCCGCTGGGCTACGTGCTGGCCGGCCACCTGCACCCGGCGTGCCGGCTGCGCGGTGCCGGCGCCGACAGCCTGCGCCTGCCGTGCTTCCTGTTCGGCCCGTGCGGCGCCATCCTGCCCGCCTTCGGCGCCTTCACCGGCCACGCCACGGTGCGGCCGCAGCCGGACGAACGCGTCTACGTGGTCGGCGGCGGCCGTGTCTGGCCGGTTGGCCGCGCGCCTTAGTACAGCGCTCAGAGCAGGCCTCAGAACAGCGTGTAGCCGCCGTCGATGACGAAGGTGTCGCCGGTGTGGTAGGCCGACGCCGGGCTCATCAGGTAGACCGCAATGCCCGCGAAATCGCTGCCCTCGCCCCAGCGGCGCATCGGCACGCGCTTGTGCACCATCTCCTGGAAGGCATCGTTGGCCTGCGCGGCGCCAGTCATCTCGGTCTTGATCCAGCCGGGCAGGATCGAATGCGCGCGGATGCCCTTGCGTGCATATTCGACGGCCAGGCCGCGCATCATCGAGATCACGCCGCCCTTGGTGGCGGCGTAGTGCTCGGTGCGCGGCGCGCCTTCGATGGCCGCGACCGACGCGGTGCTGCACAGCACGCCGCCCTCGCCCTGCACCAGCATCTGCCGCACCGCGGCGCGCAGCGTGAAGAAGGCGCCATCCAGGTTGACGCGCATGGTCTTGCGCCATACCTCGGCCGTCATCGCATCGAACGGCCCCTTGTTGCCGCCGATGCCGGCGTTGGCAAAGCAGCCATCGATCCGCCCCAGCGCCGCTACCGTGCGCTGCATGGCGGCATCGACCGCCTGCTCGTCGCCCACGTCGCACACCTCGGTGTGCACGCGTCGGCCATGCTGCGCCAGCCGGTCGGCGGCCACGGCGTTCTTGTCCGCGTTGGTGCCCCAGATCGCGATGTCCGCGCCGGCCGCGGCCAGGCCCTCGGCGATGCCCAGCCCGATGCCGCCGTTGCCGCCGGTCACCAGGGCCACTTTTCCTGCCAGGTCGAAGGGGTGCTTGCTCATGTCTGTCTCCTCGGATGGTGGGTCGCTGCCTCGACCGGACATTGTTGACCCGTCACGCCACAAAGCTCGTCGTCGGAACCGATGAGTTTGGATGCGCGCCGGCGCACTTCCGGGCCGCTAAGGATTTCCATGATTGACGCTGGCCCGGGCCACCGCTCCGCCCGGCCTGTCGCCATTTCCGGCGCCGCGGCGAGGCTGGCCCCAGCGAATCCGGCCAACTGGTCCTATAGAGCTGGATCGGCGCTCACCTATAAAGCCGAGACCTTCAACCCCTTTCCTTTCGAGGAGCAGAACCATGCGGTGGATCAAGCGACTTGCGACGTATTTCGCCCTGGCAGCAGCACTGGTGCCAGCCGCCCACGCGCAAAGCAAGGATGTGGTCATTGCTTACCAGGACATGGTGGTGCCCTGGCGTTATGCGCAAGACATGAAGGAGCTGGAGAAGCAGACCGGCTACAAGGTCTCGTTCCGCCAGTTCGGCGGCGGCGGCGACGTGATCCGCGCGATGGCGTCGGGCCAGATCGCGATCGGCGAGGCGGGCACTTCGCCGATCGCCTCGGCGCTGTCGCAAGGACTGGACGTGGAGCTGTTCTGGATCCTGGATGACATCAACGCGGCCGAGGCCATGGTCGCGCGCAACGGCAGCAAGATCGCCAGCATCGGCGACCTGAAGGGCAAGCGCGTGGGCGTGCCGTTCGTGTCGACCACGCACTACCACACGCTGGTCGCGCTGGAGCGCGCCAGGGTCAATCCCAAGGACGTGCGCATCGTCAACATGCGCCCGCCCGAGGTCGCGGCCGCGTGGGAGCGCGGCGACATCGACGCGACCTTTATCTGGGATCCGGTGCTGGCCAAGCTCAAGCAGTCGGGAACGGTGCTGACGACCTCCGGGCAGATCGCCGCCGATACCGGCAAGGCGACCTTCGACGGGATGATCGCCAACAAGAAGTTCGCGCGGGAAAACCCGGAGTTCATGGTCAAGCTGGTGCGCGTGCTGGCCGCCGCGGACGACAACTACCGCAAGAACAAGGCGTCATGGACCGCCGATTCGCCGATGGTCAAGGCGGTGGCCAAGGTCTCGGGCGCCAAGGCCGAGACGGTGCCGGCCAGCATGGCGCTGTATGCCTTCCCGACGCTGGAAGAGCAGGTCTCGGAGCGCTGGCTCGGTGGCGGCGCGGCGCGTGCGCTGCAGTCGGCGGCGCAGTTCCTGAAGGAGCAAGGGACCATCCAGACAGTGCTGCCGGACTACAGCAAGGGCGTCAATGCGGAATGGGCCAAACGAGCGCTGCGGTAACGCGCGCGGTGTGTGGAACGGCAACAGCAGCGGAAATCGTCATGAACAAACTTGAAATCGATAACCTCAGCGTGAACTACGGCGCCGCCGGCGGCGCCCGCACGCTGGCCCTGTCGCAGGTCAATCTCACCATGGAGCGCGGCGATTTCGTCGTCGCGCTGGGCGCCTCGGGCTGCGGCAAGACCACGCTGCTGTCGTGCATCGCCGGCTTCATGGAGCCGTCGGAAGGCGAGATCCGGCTGAACGGCAAGGCCGTGCGCGGACCCGGTGCCGAGCGCGGCGTGGTGTTCCAGAAGCATGCGCTGATGCCGTGGCTGAGCGTGGCCGACAACGTGGCGCTGGGCCTGCGCCTGCGCGGCGTGCCGCGCGCCGAACGCCTGCGCATCGCCCGCGAAAAACTGGCCGCGGTGGGACTGGATGCGGCGGCCGCCAAGCCGGTCTACCAGCTCTCCGGCGGCATGCAGCAGCGCGTGGGGATCGCGCGCGCGCTGGCCTGCGACCCGGCCGTGATGCTGATGGACGAGCCGCTGGGCGCGCTCGACGCCCTGACGCGCGAATCGATCCAGGCGCTGATCCTCAGGCTGTGGGCGAAGGAGCAGAAGATCGTGTTCTTCATCACCCACAGCGTGGAAGAGGCGCTGTTCCTGGCGACGCGGCTGATCGTGATGACGCCGTCGCCGGGCCGCATCGCGCATACCTATGAACTGCCCTTCGCGCGCCGCTTCATCGAGTGCGGCGATGCCCGCCAGGTCAAGTCCGACCCGGAATTCATCCGCTACCGCGAAGAGATCGTTGACCTGATCCATGCCACCGCCTGAGGAATTCAAGATGCCCGCTTCCGCCCAACGCATCGAACCCGCGCCGCGCGCAGCACCTGCGGCCGTGCCTTCCAGCAAGCCGATGAAAGCCGTGTCGGGCTACCGCCTGCCCGGCGAAGGCTCCAGCTCGCGCATCTCCACCGTAACCGTTGCGAGCCTGCTCGTCCTGTGGTGGGTCGCCAGCCACCTGCGCTGGCTGCCGCCGCTGTTCCTGCCCACGCCGGAATCGATCGTCACCGCCTTCATCGATGCTTGGCAGGGGAACCTGCAAGGCGGCCAGCCGCTGACCGAGCATTTCACCGCGAGCATGGTGCGCGTATTTGGCGCGTTCGGGCTGGCGGTGGTCACGGCGGTGCCGATCGGCGTGCTGATGGGCGTGTCGCGCATCGCGCGCGGCATCTTCGATCCGCCCATCGAGTTCTACCGCCCGCTGCCGCCGCTGGCGTACCTGCCGCTGATCGTGATCTGGTTCGGCATCGACGAGACCTCGAAGGTGCTGCTGATCTTCCTGGCGTGCTTCGCGCCGCTGGCGATGTCGGCGCAGGCGGGGGTGCGGTCGGTGACCATCGAGCAGATCAATGCCGCCTACTCCATGGGCGCCACGCCGTGGCAGGTGGTGCGGCACGTGGTGCTGCCCGCCGCGCTGCCGGACATCCTGACAGGCATGCGGATTGCGATCGGCTTCGGGTGGACCACGCTGGTGGCGGCCGAGATGGTGGCCGCCACCGCCGGGCTCGGGCAGATGGTGCTGAACGCGTCCAACTTCCTGCGTACCGACGTTGTGATCATGGGGATCGTGCTGATCGGGTTGATTGCTTATGTGTTTGATCTGCTGATGAGGAAGATGGCGAAGTGGTTGGTGCCCTGGAAGGGGAGGATGTAAGGGGGGTGGGCATTTTGCTGGCCGCCGGGATTCTGTTCCTGGCGGCTGGCATCTGGCGGTGATTGATACGCCCGGTTCCGCCCGATCAGCCGCTTGCCGAAATGCAGCGCGCCCTGCTCCCCCGCGGCGCGCGTGTGCCCTCAATGCTACGCAACGCCGCCCGGTCCCGTCACTTGTACGAAAGCCCGCCTTTTCGAGCCAGCAAGGCCGGTTACGCACTATCATCGGCACATTCCCAACCGCCAGTTGCCAATCATGGACAAAGCCCGCGTCCTCACCCTCTTCATCGGCGTGGTACGCGCCGGCAGTTTCCAGCGCGCCGCGGTAGAAGCCGGCGTGACCCCGCAGGCCGTCAGCAAGGCGGTGCGCACGCTGGAAGACGACCTCGGCGTGCGCCTGCTGCACCGGACCACGCGCAAGCTCAGCCTCACCACCGAAGGCGCGCGGCTGTTCGAGCTGGCCGCGCCGGGCATGCGCCAGCTGGATGAGGCGCTGGACCAGGTGCGCAGCAGCAAGAGCGACGACGACGGGCTGATCCGGCTGACCGCGCCGCCGTCGGTCGGCAGCCGCGTTCTGGTGCCGCTGGTGCGCGCCTTCCGCGGGCTGCATCCGGGCATCACCTTCGACGTGGTGCTGAGCGACCTCTTCACCGACCTGGTCGAGTCCCGCATCGATATCGGCTTCCGCGCCGGCACCAGTCCCGGCCAGAACCTGGTGGCGCGCCGGCTGTGCGACCTGCCGCTGGTCATCTGCGCCGCTCCCGATTACCTCGCACGGCACGGCGAGCCGGCCACGCTGGACGAACTGCTGCAGCACCAGTGCACCGGCTTCCGCCGCCCGGCCACCGGGCGCATGGTGCCGTGGGAGCTGCAGGTCGACGGCGCGCTGGTCTACCAGGAGGTGCCCGCCGTCGCCAGCTTCAACGACGTGGAAACCGAGGTCGAGGCGGTGCGCGCCGGTATTGGCATCGGCCAGCTGTCCGCCTACATGATCCACGCCGACCTCGTCAGCGGCCGGCTCAAGGCGATCCTGACGGAATTCAGCAGCAGCAATGTCGGGCTGTACATGTACTACCCGCACCGCAGCCAGATGCCGGTGCGGGTACGGCGCTTCATCGATTTCGTAGTGGAAGCGGGGCGCGGCGCGGAGCAATCGCTGTCGCGGCTGGTGGGCCTGGTGCCCTGAGCCTTCCGGCGCGAAGCAGCCCCACCCACACTTCCTTCCAACACCCTTCTCCTGACGCCCTGCGCCGGCCCTTCGTTTGATTTTTTCTCAAGCGAACGCGCCGGAAATGTCGTTTGTCGCACGCGCCGCCAGCGACAACCATTACGCCAAGGCCCACCAACACAGGAGACTGCCGTGTCAGACCAAGCCTATCCGCTCTGGAGTGCGGACCCCCTTCCCCACCTGATCGCCTCGCGCCACCGCGCCACCGGCGAATGGATCTTCCCGGCAGTGCCGGCCGATTCGCCGCTCGCCGCCGAGCATGACCCCGTCGCCATCCGCGGCTCCGGCGTGGTCTACAGCTTCACCGTAATCCATCCCGCGCCCAAGAGCGGCCAGCCGCCGTACGCGCTGGGCTATGTCGATTTCGTCGGCCCGGTGCGCATCTTCGGGCGCCTGCAGGGCAAGGCGCGCCCGGCGATCGGCGACCGCTATGAAGCGCGCCCGGACGCCGAGTTCGGCTATGTCTTCGAGGCCGTCACGGCCTGACCGATCGAAAGAATGCAGAAGGAAAGGGAAAGCAACATGCAGGACATCTACATCCACGGCGGCGCGATGACGCCGTTCGGCCGCCACCCCGGCGTGCTGGCGCCGGAACTGGCGCAACAGGCCATCCTCAAGGCGCTGGCCGACGCCGACGTGCCGCTCGGCCGCATCCAGGCGGTGTATTGCGCCAATGTGCTGGGCGGCATGATCCTGGGCCAGCTGATCGTGCGCGACCTGGGGCTGAAGGGTATCCCGGTCTACAACGTCGAGAACGCCTGCGCCAGCGGCGCCACCGGCGCGCACCTGGCGCGGCACGCGCTGCTGGCCGGGCAATACGACACCGTGCTGGTGTTCGGCATCGAGCAACTGACCGCGCTGGGTGGCGGCACCATCCCGCTGCAGCGCAACGACCACAAGACGGACCTCTATGCCAAGGCCGGCATGGTGCTGCCCGCGGTGTATGCGATGCGCGGCACGCGCTTCCTGCACGAGCGCGACGCATCGCCCGCCGACCTGGCGGAAGTGGCGGTCAAGAACCGCTACAACGGCTCGCTCAACCCGTATGCGCAGCAGCGCAAGGCCACCACGGTGGAAGAAGTGCTCGGCTCGCGCATGATCGCCGACCCGCTGACGCTGCTGCAGTGCTGCCCGTCGCAGGTCGACGGCGCCGCCGCGGTGGTGCTGAGCACGCGCCGTCCGGCGCAGGCGCGTCCGGTCAAGGTGCTGTCGTCGGTGGTGGTCTCCGGCCTGCGCGAAGAGGCCGACGACGACATCCTAGATGCCGAGATCACCGCGCGTGCCGCGCGCCAGGCGTACGAGCAGGCGGGGCTGGGGCCGCAGGATGTCGACGTGGTCGAGCTGCACGACGCATTCACCATCGCCGAACTGCTTTACTACGAAGCGCTGGGCCTGGCCGAGCCAGGCGAAGCGGTGCCGCTGCTGAAGTCCGGCGCAACCCGCTTGGGCGGCCGCGTGCCGGTCAACCCCAGCGGCGGCCTGCTGGCCAAGGGTCATCCGCTGGGCGCCACCGGCGTGGCACAGATGGTCGAAATCCTTTGGCACCTGCAAGGGCGCGCCGGCGAGCGCCAGGTCGAGAACGCGCGCGTCGGGCTGACGCAATGCACCGGCGGCGGCATCGCGGGTGTCGACCACGCCGCCTCTTCCGTCCACCTGCTGGGAGTCTGACATGGGTACGCAACGATTCGATCCCACGCATGTGGCCGTGGTCACGGGCGCCGCGCGCGGCATCGGCCTGGGCATCGCCACGCAACTGGCGCGGCAGGGGCTGACCGTGGCGCTGCTGGACCGCGATGGCGGTGCGCTGGACGAGGCCGTCGGCACGCTGGCCGCCGCAGGGCTCAATGCCTTCGGCGCCACCGCCGACCTGACCGATTCCACCGCGGTCAACGACGCCTTTGCGCAAGTCGCGGCCCGCGCCGGCCGCGTCGACTACCTGGTCAACAACGCGGGGGCAGTGCGCGACATGCGCTTCCTGAAGATGACCGACGACGACTGGGACCTGGTCATCGATACCAACCTGCGCTCGCAGTTCCTGTGCTGCCGCGCGGCGCTGCCCGGCATGGTCGAGCGCGGCTACGGGCGCGTGGTCAATATCTCGTCGCGGGCCTGGCTGGGCGGCTTCGGGCAGGCCAACTACTCGGCGGCCAAGGGCGGCGTGGTCAGCCTGACGCGCTCGCTGGCGATCGAGTTCGCCGGCAAGGGCATCACCGTCAACGCGGTCGCGCCCGGCATCGTCGATACGCCGCTGTTCCGTGGCTTTGCGCCGGAGGTACAGGCGCGGCTGCAGAAGTCGGTGCCGGTGCAGCGCATCGGCACCGCCGACGATATCGCCAATGCGGTCAGCTTCTTCCTCGATCCGCAATCGTCGTACGTAACCGGCCAGACGCTCTACGTCTGCGGCGGGCGCAGCCTGTCGTCGCCCAGCGTGTAAGGAAGCCATCATGACCATCCAACGCCACATCGAAGGCGCGGTCGCGGTGCTGACCGTCGACCGGCCCGACGCGCTCAATGCGCTCGATGTAACCACGCTGCGCGAACTGCGCGCGCACCTGGCCGAGGTGCGCGACCGCGACGACCTGCGCGTCGCGGTGCTGACCGGCGCCGGTACGCGCGCCTTCTGCGCCGGCGCGGACCTCAAGGGCACGCGCACCTCCGCCGCCACCTACCCCGAGGCGCTGTTCCGCGCGCCGGAGCATGCTGCTGACCTTGGGCTCTATATCCGGCTGATGGATCTGACCGACCTCGGCCTCGGCAAGCCGCTGGTCGCGGCGGTCAACGGGCACTGCCTCGGCGCGGGGCTGGAGCTCGCGCTGCAGTGCGACTTGCGGATCGCGTCGACGCAGGCGACCTTCGGCCTGCCCGAAGTCGCGGTCGGCTCGATCCCGGCGGTGTCCGGCCTGCACCGGCTGCTCAAGGCGGTGCCCGCGGCGCATGCGATGCAGATGGTGCTGACCGGCGAACGCATCGATGCCGCGCACGCCGCGCGCATCGGCCTGGTCACCGAGACGATGGCGCCCGATGCCCTGCCCGACCGTGCGCTGGCGCTGGCCGCGCGCATCGCCGCCAACGCGCCGCTGGCCGTGCAGGCGGTCAAGAAGCTGTCGCGCCAGACCAGCCACCTCAGCGAGACCGACGCGCAGCAACTCACCGAACTCTACTGGGGCGTGCTGCGCGATACCGCCGACCGCGCCGAAGGCCGCCAGGCCTTCGCCGAAAAGCGGCAGCCCCACTACACGGGACGCTGAGCGGACCGACAAGAACCACGCAGGAGACACAACCATGGCAGGTATTTCCCGAATCATGCGCGCGGCAATGGCCGGCGTGCTGGCAGTCACGGCGCTGAGCACAGCGGCACAGGCACCCTACCCCACGCAGAAGCCGATCACGCTGGTGGTGCCGTTCGCCCCGGGCGGCGGCAATGACATCCTGGCACGCGCCATCGCACCCAAGATGAGCCAGCTGCTGGGCCAGACCATCGTGATCGAGAACAAACCCGGCGCCGGCGGCAACCTGGGCGCCGACTACGTCGCGCACGCCGCGCCGGACGGCTACACGCTGGTGATCGCGTCGAGCCAGATCACGATGAACCCGTTCCTCGGCATGAAGGTCCCGTTCCAGGTCGAGCGCGACTTCGAGCCGGTCGGGCGCATCGCGTCGGTGCCGATCATGCTGGTCGCCAATCCCGACCAGCCGTTCCGCACGCTGCAGGAGTTCATCCAGTACACCCGCGCCAACCCGGGCAAGCTCAGCTACAGCAGCCCGGGGCCCGGCACGCCGCAGCACCTGGCGGGCGAGGTCTTCGCCAAGCTAAACAAGACCGAGCTGCTGCACGTGCCCTACCGCGGCACCGGCCCGTCGATCAGCGACCTGATGGGCGGCCAGGTGCAGATCTCGTTCGCCACCTTTGCCTCGTCGATCCAGTTCGTGCGCGCCGGCAAGCTGCGTGCGCTCGGCATCGCCGGCAAGAAGCGCAGCGCGCTGATGCCAGACCTGCCGACCTTTGCCGAGGCCGGCATCGTCGGCTACGACGCGGAGCTGTGGTACAGCCTGCTGGCGCCGGCACGCACGCCGAAGACCGTGGTCGACAAGGTCAATGCCGCGCTGGTGGCCGCGCTGAAGTCGCCCGACGTTGCCGGGCAACTGGAAAAGCAGGGCTTCGAGCCGCAGGCCTCCACGCCGGCCGAGCTGAAGGCGCATATCGGCAAGGAAATGTCGCGCTGGCAGCGCGTGATCCAGGACAACAACATCAAGGTGGCGCTGTGAACGCGCCGATTGAACACCCCATGGTGCCGCCCACCGACAACCCGCTGCTGGACTACCTTGGCATCCGCCTGGCCAGCGTCGGCGACGGCCGCTGCGCCTTCGAGCTCGACATCGAGCCGCGCCACCTGAACCGGCAGGGCAGCGTGCAGGGCGGCGTGATCGCCACGCTGCTCGACGCCGCCTGCGGCTACGCCGGCCTGCCGACGGGCCCCGACGGCGCCCTCGGCCACGCGGTGACGGTAATGCTGGCCATCAGCTACCTCAGCAAGGCCAGCGCGGGCCGGCTGCGCGCCACCGCCACGGTGAGCCGCGCCGGCAAGAGCCTGTACTTTGCCACGGCCGAACTGGCCACCGATGCCGGCGTGCTGGTCGCCACCGCGCAGGGCACGTTCAAACGATCCCGCATCCTTCCGGAGACATGACATGCTGCGCGATGCACTAGACGGCCTGACCGTCATCGACTTCACGCAGATCGGCGCCGGGCCGACCTGCACCATGCTGCTGGCCGACATGGGCGCCAGGGTCATCAAGGTCGAGCCGCCCGGCGGCGAACTGGGCCGCGGGCTCGGCCCCGGCTGGCTGGGCGACGACAGCGCGCTGTTCCACGGCTTCAACCGCAACAAGCTGGGCGTGGCGCTGGACCTGAAATCCCCCGAAGGTCTCGCCGTGGCGCGCCGGATGGCGGCAGAAGCCGACATCGTGGTGGAAAGCATGCGCCCGGGCGTGATGGATCGCCTCGGGCTGGGCCATGCCGAGCTGTCGGCGCTGAACCCGGCGCTGGTCTACTGCTCGATCTCCGCCTATGGCCAGGACGGCCCGTATGCCGGCCGTGCCGGCGTCGACGGCATCATCCAGGCCGATTCCGGGCTGATGAGCCTGATCGGCCTGCCCGACGGCGAGCCGTGCAAGGTGCAGGCGCCGGTGGTCGACGTGATGACCGGCTACGTCGCCTGCGTCGGTATCCTGGGCAAGCTGGCGCAGCGGGCACGCGACGGCCAGGGCGGGCATCTCGACGTCAGCCTGCTCAACGCCGCGCTGGCGCTGCAGCAATCGTCGCTCACCAGCTATTGCGCCGACGGGCGGCTGCCGGAACGGGCGGGCAGTGCCGCGCCCTATTCGGCGCCCAACCAGGCCTTCCGCACCGCCGACGGGTGGATCATGATCGCCGCTTACATGCCCGAGCGCTGGCGCCGGCTGTGCGACGTGCTGGGCCTGCCGGCGCTCGCCGACGACCCGCGCTTCGCCACCTCGCCGCTGCGCGTCGCCAACCGGGCGGCAATGGTCGAGGCGCTGACCAGCGTGTTGGTGACGCGACCCACCGACGCGTGGCTGGCCGTGCTGCAGGATGCCGACATCCTGTGTGCGCGCGTGGCCACCTATGAAGACCTGATGGCGCACCCGCAGGTGGCGGCCAACCGCATGGTGCAGCGCATCCCGCACGAGACGCTGGGCGAGATCCGCATGCCAGGCTTCCCGATCAATAGCGTCCAGGAAAACGCGCTGCCCGCGCGGCCGGCGCCGGCGTGCGGACAACATACGCAAACGGTGCTCGCCGGGCTTGGCTTTAGCGCGGCACAGATCGCCGCCTTGCAGGCGCGCGGCGCGGTCCATTGTGCCGATACCATCGAGGCACCGCTCACGGCAACGGCATCATGAACCGCGCCGACATCATCGCCGCGCTCCACGCCCGCCGCAGCGTGCGCGGCTTTCTCGATACGCCGGTACCGCGCGAGACCGTGGCGGCAATCCTGGCCGACGCGGCGCGCAGCCCGAGCGCGTCGAACACCCAGCCATGGCGGGTCTACGCCTGCGCCGGTGCCGTGCGCGACCGGCTCAGCGATGCCCTGCTGGCGCTGCACGACAGCGATGGCGGCGGTCATCGCGAGGAATACGTCTACTACCCGCCGGCGTGGCGCGAGCCCTACCTGGCGCGCCGCCGCACACTGGGCAAGGCGCTGTACGGCCTGCTTGGCATCCCGCGCGGCGACGCCGCCGGCATGGCGCGGCAGTATGCCCGCAACTACGCGTTCTTCGGCGCGCCGGTGGGGTTGTTCTTCACCATCGAGCGCGGGCAGGGACAGGCGGCGTGGCTGGACCTCGGCATGTTCCTGCATGCGGTGATGTTAGCGGCGCTGGGGCACGGCCTGGAAACCTGCGCGCAGCAGGCGTTCGCGCGCTACCACCGGGTCATCCGCGCGCAGCTTGCCATTCCCGACCATGAAATCCTGGTGTGCGGCATGTCGCTCGGACACGCCGATCCCGCCGAGCCGGCCAACCGGCTGCGTACTGCGCGCGAGCCAGTGGAGGGATTTGCCTGCTTCGCCGGCTGGTGACCGGCGAGCGCCGCGCTAGCTTTGCGTCTCGCACTGCGCCAGCAGCCACTCGCGGAACACCGCCATGCTGGCGCTTTCCTTGCGGTCCGCCGGCGTCAGCAGGTAGTAGGTGAAGTCGCCCATGTCGACGCTCTGGCGGAACGGCGCGACCAGCCGCCCGGCCTCCAGGTCTCCCGCGACCAGGAAGCGCTGGGCGATGGCGAAACCCTGCCCTTCCACTGCCGCCGCATAAGCCATGGCGGAACTCTGGAACGTCATGCCACTGCGCGCGTCGACCTGCGCGTCGGCGCGCGCCGCCTTCAGCCAGTGCGCCCAGTCGTCCGGACGCGCAATCGAATGCAGCAGCGTCTGGCGCTGCAGGTCGGCAGGCTTTTTCACCTTCGGGTTGCCGGCCGCAACGCTGGGGCTGCAGACCGGCACCAGGATGTTGGACACCAGCCGGTAGGTATTCACGCCGCTCCACTTGCCGTCGCCTAGGCGGATCGCGCCATCGATGTCTTCCTTGCGGAAATCGACCGGGTCCAGCGAGGCGGTCAGCAGCACCTCGATGCCGGGATTGGCCGCATGGAAGCTCGACAGCCGCGGGATCAGCCAGCGCATGGCGAAAGTAGTGTAGGCGCGCACCTTGAGCTGCTTGCGCCTGGCCCGCTTGCCGAGCCGCCGCGTGGCCTCGCGCAGGTCGTCCATGGCCCGGGTCACGGCGCGGTAGTAGTCCTCGCCGGTGCGGGTCAGCGAAATCTGCCGGTGGCCGCGATGCAGCAGCTGCACGCCCAGGCCTTCTTCCAGCGAGCGGATCTGGCGGCTGACGGCGCCCGGCGTCACGTGCAGCTCTTCCGCAGCGGTGGTGATGCTCAGGTGCCGGGCCGCCGCTTCAAAGGCGCGCAGGGCGTTCAGGGGAGGCAGTTTGTCCATGCCGGCGAGTCTGCCATACGGTTGAGAATTGCTCAATCGACATCGCTCGCATTTATTGACAACTTCTGGTTGTCTTTGAAACGGAATTACACCGCCTAGTGTTGCTGACCGAGCGCGCCTAAATTTGTCTCCGTGGCCCCCGCCATCAGACACCGAAGTCAAACCGAGCAAAGGAGATTCACCATGTCCGCCAACACCACCATCGCTGCCAACACCGCCACCAACGCCACCAACGTCACCAACGCCGCCGGCAAGGTCTGGTTCATCACCGGCGCCTCGCGCGGCTTCGGCCTGGAACTGACCCGCGCCGCGCTGGCCCGCGGCGACCGTGTCGTCGCCACCGCGCGCCGCCCCGAAACGATCACCGGCGCCGTGGGCGCGCATGACAACCTGCTGCCGGTGGCGCTCGACGTCACTAGCGAAGCGCAGGCCATCGCCGCGGCCGAGGCCGCCGTGGCCCGCTTCGGCCGCATCGACGTGCTGGTCAACAACGCCGGCTACGGCCTGCTGGGCGCGGTGGAGGAAGCGTCGGCGCGCGAAGTCGAGCAGCAGTTCGCCACCAACGTATTCGGCGTGCTGAACGTCACGCGCGCGGTGCTGCCGCAGATGCGCCGCCAGCGCAGTGGGCATGTCGTCAATATCTCGTCGATCGGTGGCTATGCGGCCTATCCCGGCTGGGGCGTCTACGGCGCCACCAAGTTCGCGGTGGAAGGGCTGACCGAAGCGCTCGACGCCGAGCTGGCGCCGCTGGGCGTGCGCGCCACCGTGGTCGAGCCGGGCTTCTTCCGCACCGACTTCCTCGATGCCAGCTCGCTGGTCCGCGTCGGCACCGAGATCGCCGAATACGCCGAAACCGTCGGCGCGATGCGCGGCCACATGGCGTCGGCCAACCACCAGCAGCCCGGCGATCCCGCCAAGCTGGCTGTGGCGCTGCTCGCCCTTGCCGACAGCGACAACCCGCCGGTGCGGCTGCCGCTGGGCTCCGATACGGTGGCCCGCATCGCGGAAAAGAACCGCAAGGTGGAAAGCGAACTGGCGGCATGGCATGCCGTGGCGGTCTCGACCGACCACGCCAGTGCCTGATCTGTTGCGGCGCAGCAATCTTATTGAATCCTGGATTGCTGCGCTGCAGCCATGCGCGAGGCGCGGGTTGCCGGCCGGGCCCAAGCGCCGCATGCACCACTTCACACCCTTGCGCCTATCAGGCTTTGTCCCGATGCCGACACTGGCATATGTCGTTTCCGGCGAATTTCGCCAATAATGCCCTGACAGCCATTGCCGGACGAGAGAGCCACCATGCACGACAGTCCCGATGCCATCCGCACCGTTGCCCTGCTCGGGCATGCGGGGAGCGGCAAGACCTCGCTGGTCGAAGCACTGCTGCACAAGGGGGGTGCGCTGCACACCCCGGGCAGCGTGGAGCGCGGCTCGACCGTCAGCGACAGCGATCCGCTGGAGCGCAAGTACAAGCGCTCGCTCAGTTCCGCCATCACCCACGTCGACTTCCGCGGCACCCGCATCTACCTGCTCGACACGCCGGGCTACCCGGATTTCTCCGGCCTGGCGATCAGTGCGCTGGCGGCGGTCGAGACGGCGGCCATCGTCATCAACGCGCAGACCGGGATCGAAATGACCACGCGCCGCGCCATGGCCTGGGCGCAGGCGCGGCAACTGTGCCGGATGATCGTTATCAACGGCATCGACGGCGAGAAGGTCGACCTGCCGGGGCTGCTGGCCGAGATCCAGGAGGCGTTCGGCAAGGAGTGCCTGCCCATCAACCTGCCGGCCGGAAACGGCGGCAAGGTGGTGGACTGCTTCTTCAATCCGGCCGGAGAGTCGGATTTTTTATCGGTGGCGTCGGCGCATGAAGCGCTGATCGACCAGGTGATCGAGATCGATCCGGAGCTGATGGAGGTGTACCTGGAGCAAGGCGAGGCCATCACGCCGGAGCAACTGCACGCGCCGTTCGAGCGTGCGCTGCGCGAAGGCCACCTGGTGCCGATCTGCTTTACCTCGGCCGCCACCGGCGCCGGTATCGCGGAACTGCTCGATGTCTTCGTGCGGCTGCTGCCCAATCCCACCGAAGGCAACCCGCCGCTGTTCTACCGCTCGACCGGCACTGCCGAGGATGGTACCGAGAAACGCAAGGCGGTGCGCGCCGAGCCGGTGCCGGACAAGCACGTGCTGGCGCATGTGTTCAAGGTGGTAGTCGATCCCTATGTCGGCAAGCTGGCGGTGTTCCGCATCCACCAGGGCACGGTCACGCGCGACAGCCAGCTCTATATCGGCGAGGGCCGCCAGCCGTTCAAGGTGGCGCACCTGCTCTTGCTGCAGGGCAAGGAGACGCAGGAAGTGCAGCGCGCCGGCCCGGGCAATATCTGCGCGGTGGCCAAGGTGGATGAACTCGGCTTCGACGCGGTGCTGCACGACGCCACCGAGGATGGCGACATCCACCTGACGCCGCTGGAGTTTCCCACGCCGATCTACGGCCTGGCGATCGAGCCGGCGCGGCGCGGCAACGAGCAGCGGCTGGCCGAGGTGCTGCACAAGCTCAGCGCCGAAGATCCCTGCCTGCGCATCGAGCATCCGGCCGGCACCAACGAGACCGTGGTGTTCGGACTGGGCGAGTTCCATTTGCGCTGCGCGCTGGAGCGTTTGACCGAGCAGTACAAGCTGGAAGTCGCCACGCGGCCGCCGAAGATCGCGTATCGCGAGACCATTGCCGGCAAGGCGGAGGGCCACCACCGCCACAAGAAGCAGACCGGCGGTGCCGGCCAGTTCGGCGAAGTGATGCTGCGCGTGGAGCCGCTGCCGCGCGGCGAAGGCTTCGAGTTCATCGATGCGGTCAAGGGCGGCGCGATTCCCGGCCAGTTCATCCCCGCAGTGGAGAAAGGCATCCGCCAGGTGCTGGAAAGCGGTCCACTGGCCGGTTTTGCGATGCAGGACGTGCGCGTGACCGTGTACGACGGCAAGAGCCACCCGGTCGATTCCAAGGAAGTGGCGTTCGCCACGGCCGGACGCAAGGCGTTTATCGACGCGGTGATGAAGGCGCGCCCCAGCGTGCTGGAGCCGATCGTCGAGATCGAGGTCACGGTGCCGGGCACCGCGATGGGCGATGTCATCGGCGACCTGTCCGCCAAGCGCGGCCAGGTGCATGGCACCCGCACCGGCGCCGCCAACAGCGTGATCGTTGCCGGGCAGGTGCCGCTGTCGGAGCTGAACGACTACCAGTCACGGCTGAACAGCATGACCGGCGGCCACGGCAGCTACACCATCCAGTTCAGCCATTACGACAACGTGCCGCCGGGACAGCAGGAGAAGATGGCGTCCCGCCACAAGGCGCAGCAGGACACCGACTGACCAGCCCGGTGCTGGCCTGGTTTTCAGTGCTGGCTGGCACCGGCCGCGCCGATGCCGGTCATGGCGCGCACGAACTGCGCGCCGTAGCGCTGGCGTTCGGCGCTCCCCCGCGCCGAGCGGTCCAGCACCGACACCAGCCAGGCGGCGGCAAAGGCCAGCGTCATCGAGAACAGCGCCGGGTTGGCATATGGGAAGATCGCCTGCTGGTGCTTGAGGATCCCCACCCATACGGTCGGGCCCAGCACCAGCAGCAGCACCGCCGACACCAGCCCCGCCAGGCTGCCGGCCACCGCACCGCGCGTGGTCAGCCCCTTCCAGAACATCGACAGGAACAGCACCGGGAAATTGACCGACGCGGCGATCGCCAGCACCAGCCCGGACAGGAAGGCGATGTTCTGCTTCTCGAACATCACGCCCAGCACCATCGCCAGCAGGCCGATCACCAGCGTGGCGAGCTTCGACACGCGGATCTCGTCTTTCTCGCTGGCCTGCCCGCGGCGGAACACGTTGGCGTAGAGATCGTGCGACACCGCCGACGCGCCCGACAGCGCCAGCCCGGCCACCACCGCCAGGATGGTCGCGAACGCCACCGCCGAGATGAAGCCGAGGAACAGGTCGCCGCCGATCACGTGCGACAGGTGCACGGCCACCATGTTGCTGCCGCCGATCAGCTTGCCGGCCGCGTCCCGATAGGCCGGGTCCGCGCCCACCATCACGATCGCGCCGAAGCCCACCACCAGGATCAGCACGTAGAAGTAGCCGATGAAGCCCGTGGCGTAGAGCACGGACTTGCGCGCTTCCTTCGCATCCGCCACGGTGAAGAAGCGCATCAGGATGTGCGGCAGACCCGCGGTGCCGAACATCATGCCGACGCCGAGCGAGATCGCATCGATCGGGTTGGACACCAGCCCGCCCGGCGACAAGATCGCCGTGCCCTTGTCATGCACCCTGGCCGCGCTGGCGAACATGGCTTCGGGGCTGAAGCCGAAATAGGCCAGTACCATCACCGCCATGAAGGTCACGCCGCCGAGCAGCAGCAGCGCCTTGATGATCTGCACCCAGGTGGTGGCGAGCATGCCGCCGAACATCACGTACAGCACCATCAGCGCGCCGACGATGACCACCGCCGATTCATAGCTGGTGCCGAACAGCAGCTCGATCAGCTTGCCGGCGCCGACCATCTGCGCGACCAGGTACATGATGACCACGGTCAGCGTGCCGCACGCTGCGGTGATGCGCACCGGCTTCTGCGCCAGCCGGTACGAGACCACGTCGGCAAAGGTGTAGCGGCCCAGGTTGCGCAGCCGTTCGGCGACGATGAACAGGATGATCGGCCAGCCCGCCACCACGCCGAGCGCGTAGATCAGGCCGTCGTAGCCCTTGTCGAACATCATGGCCGAGATGCCAAGGAAGGACGCGGCCGACACCATGTCGCCGGCGATCGCCAGGCCGTTCTGGAAGCCGGTGAGGCCGCCGCCGGCCGCATAGAAGTCCGACGCCGAACGCGTGCGCCGCGCGGCCCAGCGGGTGATGCCGAGCGTGAACAGCACGAACAGCATGAACATGACGATGGCGCTCCAGTTCAGCGGCCGCTGCGCGGCCTCGCCCTGGATCGCGGGGGCTGCAGTGGCGGCGCTGGCTGCCAGACCGCACAGGGCGGCGCCGAGGGAAAGGTGTACCGGCTTCATGCTTCGCACTCCTTGCGCACGCGTTCGTTGAGCGGATCCAGGTCGCGGTTGGCGCGGTGGACGTAGATGGCGGTCAGCAGCACGGCGGCAACGATCACTGCAACGCCTACGGGGATGCCCACCGTCATGACGCCCCCGGCGACCGGCGTGCCGAGCGTGGCGGGCGAAAAGGCCAGCAGCAGGATGAAGCCGAAGTAGACCGCCAGCATGACCAGCGTCAGCGACCAGCCCAGGCGCGTGCGGCCGTGGATCAGGCGGATAAAGTCGGGGTGGTTCTGGATGGCTTCCAGTTGTCGCGCGTCCATGGTGTCTCCTTTGGCGCAGGGGGGGTGGTGTGGCGGCTCTGGTGGCTGCCATCAGTTTGGTTCTTGTTTGAGGCGTCGATCTACCGACGGTCTCCCCTCTCCCGCTTGCGGGAGAGGGGAGCCTATGCCAGCGGTATGGGTGAAAAGCAGCGCCTCAGATCGCGCCGACCGGCTGCTCGTGTGTAACCTTCGGCCGCATGTCCACCACGCGCCTTGCCTTGCCGACCGTGGTGCGCTCGATCCCTGCAGCCGCCACCACCTGCACCCGCGTGGTCACGCCGACATAGGTCTTGATCTGGTCCTTCAGATCCCGCTCCAGCGCCGCCCGGTCATCCGCCGACAGCGACGCGGAGCGCTCGGGCCGCGCCTCGACCCGCACCTCCAGCTTGTCGAGGTGCCCGTCGCGCGTCACCACCAGCTGGTACTGCGGCGCCAGCGCCGGCGCCTTCAGGATCAGTTCCTCGATCTGCGACGGGAACACGTTGACGCCGCGGATGATCAGCATGTCATCCGAGCGCCCCGTGATCTTGCCGATGCGGCGCATCGAGCGCGACGTCGGCGGCAGCAGGCGCGTCAGGTCGCGCGTGCGGTAGCGGATCACCGGCAGTGCTTCCTTGGTCAGGGAGGTGAACACCAGCTCGCCCTCGGAGCCATCCGGCAACACCTCGCCGGTCACCGGGTCGATGATCTCGGCATAGAAATGGTCTTCCCAGATCACCGGGCCGTCCTTGCTCTCGATGCATTCGCAAGCCACGCCCGGCCCCATCACCTCGGACAGGCCGTAGATGTCCACCGCGTCGATGCCGGCACGCGCCTCGATCTCCGCGCGCATCGCGTCGGTCCAGGGCTCGGCGCCGAAGATGCCGACCTTCAGCGAGCTTTCCGAAGGATCCATGCCCTGGCGCTCCATCTCCTCGATCAGGTTCAGCATGTACGACGGCGTCACCATGATGATGTTGGGCTGGAACTCGCGGATCAGCTGTACCTGTTTCTCGGTCTGTCCGCCCGACATCGGGATCACCGTGCAGCCCGCCTTCTCCGCGCCGTAGTGCGCGCCCAGCCCGCCGGTGAACAGCCCGTAACCATAGCTGACATGGACCAGGTCGCCGGCGCGGCCCCCCGCGGCGCGAATCGAGCGCGCCACCACGCTTGCCCACGTGTCGATGTCCTTCGCGGTATAGCCGACCACGGTCGGCTTGCCGGTGGTGCCGCTCGACGCATGCACGCGCGCCACCTGCTCGCGCGGCACCGCGAACATGCCGAACGGATAGTTGTCGCGCAGGTCCTGCTTGGTCAGGAACGGGAACTTCGACAGGTCGGACAGCGACTTCAAATCGTCCGGGTGCACCCCGGCCGCCTGGAACGCCTTGCGGTAATGCGGCACGTTGTCATAGGCATGGCGCACGCTCCATTTGAGCCGTTGCAGCTGCAGCGCCTGCAGTTCGTCGCGGCTGGCGCGCTCGATCGGCTCCAGCTCATTGGGGTTGGGGTTGCGTTGCACCATTGTCTACTCCATCTCGTTATGATGGCGCCGCGTACGAAGGGGGGCCGGCGCCGGGGTACTGCAGGCCTTGCGATCAGATATGCGAGCGGCTCTGGACCACGCGGAAGCGGTTTGCGACGAAGGCCGCATCCGACAGCGATGCATTGGCCGCGGGGTTGGCGCCGGTAGCGTGGAAATCGCTGAACGCGGCCGACTGGTTGACGAACACGCCGCCGGTCAGGTTAAGCGACAGCGCCACGCCAGCGTCTTCCGCGGCATCGCGGATGGTTTCGGTCACGCCCGCGTCGGTGGTGTATGCGGACAGCGTCAGCGCGCCGTGTGTCTTCGCGCCGCGGTGCGCCAGTTCAATGCTGTGCGCCGTGTTGTCGGTCGCCACGACGAAGGAGATGGGGCCGAACAGTTCCTGCATGATCTTCGCCTCGTCGCTGGCATCGACCTTCAGCACCAGCGGCGTGCGGATGCGCGCGCCCGGAAACTCGGGATGTTCGAGCACACGGCTGTCGGCAACGATCTCGCCCAGCGCGCGCGACGCTTCGATCCGTTCCGCCACGCCGTCGTTCTGGATCGCACCGATCAGTTCGACCGCCTTGGCCGGATCGCTGGTCAGCTTGCCAACGGCCTCGCCGATCGCCGAGGCAACCTGGTCGAAGCTGATGCGCCCTTCCGGCGTGTCGATGCCGTCCTTCGGCACGTAGATGTTCTGCGGCGCCGTGCACATCTGGCCCGAGTACAGCGACAGCGAGAAAGCGATATTGCGCACCATGCCCTTGAAGTCGGCGGTGGAGTCGATCACGATCTGGTTGACACCTGCCTTCTCGGTGTACACCTGCGCCTGGTGCGCGTTGCGCTCCAGCCAGTCGCCGTTGGCGGTGCTGCCGGTGAAGTCGATCAGGCGCACTTCCGGGCGCAACGCCAGCTTCGACGCCATGCGCTCGCTCGGGTCGTTGGCCACCAGCGTGACGATGTTCGGGTCGAAGCCGGCTTCTTCCAGCACTTCACGCGCCACCTCGACGGTGATCGCCAGCGGCAGGATCGCGCCCGGGTGCGGCTTGACCACCACCGCATTGCCGGTCGCCAGGCTGGCGAACAGGCCGGGATAGCCGTTCCAGGTCGGGAAGGTGCAGCAGCCGATCACCAGGCCCACGCCGCGCGGCACCACGGTGTAGCGCTTTTCCATGCGCAGCGGCTCGTTCTTGCCCTGCGGCTTCTCCCACGTGGCGAGCTTCGGGATGCGGCGCAGTTCGTCCCAGGCGTAGGCCACGGCTTCCAGGCCGCGGTCCTGCGCGTGCGGGCCGCCGGCCTGGAAGGCCATCATGAAGGCCTGGCCGGTGGTGTGCATGACCGCGTAGGCAATCTCGAAACTGCGGCGGTTCAGGCGCTGCAGGATTTCCAGCGATACGCCCACCCATGCCTCCGGTCCGGCCTTGCGCCATGCGGGCATGCCCCTGGCCACGCCGGCAAAGAGCTGATCGAGATCAGGCCGAGGATAAGTGATGCCCAGTTCCGGGCCATACGGCGAGACTTCCTTGCCGGCCTGGCCGGCGGTGCCGGACTGCGACAACGCGAACGGCTGGTTCAGGCGGGCCTCAAAGGCGGCCTTGCCATCGGCATTGGCGGTCTCGCCATAGACCTTGGGGCTCGGCATTTCAGCGAACGGGCTCCAGTAGCCGCGCGTGGCAATGGCTTGGGTGGCTTGTTCCAGCAGCGCCTGGTGGCGTTCGAAAAACGGGTGGGACACGGCTTGCTCCGGGGGCGAGATTGAATCTGGGTATTGGGAATGGCAGGAAAACGCTTCAGGTTTCCTGGTCGAAATCGATCACCAGCTTGTCGCTGACGGCGTAGCTCTGGCAGCTGAGGATGAAGCCGCGCGCGACTTCGTAGTCTTCCAGCGCGAAGTTGACGTCCATGTCGACCTCGCCTTCGATGCGCTTGCAGCGGCAGGTCGAGCAGACGCCGCCCTTGCAGGAGTACGGCAGCTCGATGCCCTGCGCCAGCGCGGCGTCGAGCACGGTTTCCTTGTTCTTTTCCAGCGTGAAGGAACGGGTGCGGCCGTCCTGGATCACCGTCACCTCGCACTGCTGCTGGCCGACCTGCTTGTGCGCATGCGCGGCGGGCCGCGCCGCGGGGATGCTGGTGGCGAACAGCTCGCGCTTGATGCGGGCCTTGTCGACGCCGTTGTCGAGCAGCGCCTGCGAGACTTCTTCCATCATCGACTGCGGGCCGCAGATAAAGGCGACGTCGATGTCCTGCGGCCTGACCCAGTGCTTGAGCAGCGCGTTGACCTTGCCGCCGTCGATGCGGCCGTTGAACAGGTCGATGTCGAGCTGCTCGCGGCTGAGCACGAACACCAGGTTGAAGCGCTGCAGGTAGGTGTCCTTCAGGTCTTCCAGCTCTTCCTTGAACAGCACCGACGACGAGGCGCGGTTGCCGTAGAACAGCGTGAAGCGGCTGTCCGGCTCCGCCTGCAGCGTGGTCTTGATGATCGACAGCATCGGCGTGATGCCGCTGCCGGCGGCAAAGGCGACGTAGTGCTTCGCGTGCGTGGCGGACAGCGGCACGTGGAAATGGCCGGACGGCGGCATCACTTCCAGCTTCATGCCCGGCTGCAACTGCTCGTTGGCCCAGTTGGAGAACAGCCCGCCGTCGACACGCTTGATCGCCACGCGCAGCTGCGCATCCTGCACCGCCGAGCAGATCGAGTACGAGCGGCGCACGTCCTCGCCGTCGATACCGGTGCGCAGCGTCAGGTGCTGGCCCTGCACGTAGCGGTAGGCGTCGGCCAGTTCGTCCGGCACGGCGAAGGTCACGGCCACCGCGTCACGGGTTTCGCGCGTGACCGAGGCCACCGTCAGTTCATGGAATTTGCTCATCTCCCCACCTTTCCTTCTCAGTGAGCCTTGAAGTAGTCGAACGGCTCTTTGCAGTCGCCGCAGCGGTACAGCGCCTTGCACGCGGTCGAGCCAAACTGGCTGACCAGCCGCGTATGGCGCGAGCCGCAGTGCGGGCAGGCCACCACCAGGGCCGGCGCCGCTTTCCGGCTGATGCCGCTGATATCGATCACCTGCTGCGCCGGCGGCGCGATGCCATAGCCGGTGAGGCTGGCCTTGCCACGCGGGGTCATCCAGTCGGTGGTCCACGCCGGCGCCAGTTGCGTCCGCACGCGCACCTTGTCCACGCCCTGCGCGGCGAGCGCGCTTTCGATGCCTTCGCGGATCACGGTCATGGCCGGGCAGCCTGAATACGTCGGCGTGATGGTGACGACGCAGGCATCGCCTTCCCACGCCACGTCGCGCACGATGCCGAGATCCACCACGGAAATCACTGGAATCTCAGGGTCCGGCACCGCGTCGAGCCAGGTCCAGACCTGCTCCACGGCGGGACGCGCCAGCGCTTGCGCGGTCATGATGCTCACCACCGCGCGCCGGGATAGGCGCGCTGCAGGAATTGCATCTCGGCCAGCAGGTAGCCGAGGTGTTCGGTATGGCGGCCGTGGCGGCCGCCGCTCTGCGCCCACTGGCTCGCAGGCACGCGCAGCGTGGCTTCCTCCAGCACCTCGCCGACATGACGCTGCCAGGGCTCGGCCAGCGTGGCGGGATCGGGGATCACGCCTGCGCGCGCCAGAGCGGCCTCGGCCGCATCGGCTTCGAACAGTTCGCCGGTGAACATCCACAGGTCGTCGAACGCATCCTGCATGCGGCGGTGGCTTTCTTCGCTGCCATCGCCCAGGCGCACCACGAGGTCGGCGCTGCGGCGCACGTGGTAGGTCACTTCCTTGAGCGACTTGGCGGCGATTTCGGCAATGCGCGCATCGGTTGATCGCTGCAGCGCTTCGAGCTGGAAGTAGTGCCACGTATCGAACAGGAACTGGCGCGCCAGCGTATCGGCATAGCTGCCGTTGGGCTGTTCCGCCAGCAGCAGGTTGCGGAACTGGTGCGCGTCGCGCAGGAAGGCCAGCTGGTCGGCGCTGCGGCCGGCGCCCTCCACTTCGGCGGCATAGCCCAGCCACAGGCGGGTCTGGCCGATCAGGTCGAGCGCGACGTTGGTCAGCGCGATGTCCTCTTCCAGCGCCGGGCCGCGGCCGCACCATTCCGACAGGCGCTGGCCGAGCACCAGCGTGGAATCGCCGAGGCGCAGCAAATATTCGAGCTTGTGGTTCGTCATGGTCCGGGCCGCCTCAGATGTGCTTGACCGCTTCCGGCATCGGGAAGAACGTGGGGTGGCGGTAGACCTTGCTGTTGGCGGGCTCGAACAGCGGGCCCTTGTCGCCGGGGCTGCTGGCCATCACGTCGCTGGCCTTGACCACCCAGACGCTGACGCCCTCGTTGCGGCGCGTGTAGACGTCGCGGGCGTTGTTGATCGCCATTTCGCCGTCCGGCGCGTGCAGGCTGCCCACGTGCTTGTGGGCCAGGCCGTGCTGGCTGCGGATAAAGATCTCCCAAAGCGGCCACTCTTTCATGGCAACCTCCTGTGTAAAGCGATTCGATGTGGGGAGCGGCGCGCTGCGCCGCGTGCGATCAGGCGGAAATCAGGCGGCGGCTTGCTGCGCCTGCTTGCCGGCCTGCTTGTCCGCGTGGGCCACCAGCGCGTTGCGGAACCATGCGCCGTCGTCCCAGGCCTTGACGCGGGTGCGCAGGCGCTCGCGGTTGCACGGGCCGTTGCCCTGGATCACGTTGTAGAACTCGGACCAGTCGATCTCGCCGAAGTCATAGTGGCCGCGTTCTTCGTTCCACTTCAGCTTCGGGTCAGGGATGGTCAGGCCCAGGTATTCGGCCTGCGGCACGGTCTGGTCGACCATCTTCTGGCGCAGTTCGTCGTTGGAGAACAGCTTGATGCGCCATTGCATCGATTGCGCGCTGTTGGGCGAATCGCCGTCGGACGGGCCGAACATCATCAGCGCGGGCCACCACCAGCGGTTGAGCGCATCCTGCGCCATCCGCTTCTGCTCGGGCGTGCCGTTGCACAGCTTCAGCAGGATGTCGTAGCCCTGGCGCTGGTGGAACGACTCTTCCTTGCACACGCGCACCATGGCGCGCGCATACGGGCCATACGAGCAGCGGCACAGCGGCACCTGGTTGATGATGGCCGAGCCGTCGACCAGCCAGCCGATCATGCCGATGTCGGCCCAGGACAGCGTGGGGTAGTTGAAGATGCTGGAATACTTGGCCTTGCCCGAATGCAGGTCGCCCAGCATCTGGTCGCGCGACACGCCCAGCGTCTCGGCGGCGCTGTACAGGTACAGGCCGTGACCGGCTTCATCCTGGATCTTGGCCAGCAACACCGCCTTGCGCTCCAGCGTGGGGGCACGGGTCACCCAGTTGCCCTCCGGCAGCTGGCCGACGATTTCCGAGTGCGCGTGCTGGGAGATCTGGCGGACCAGGGTCTTGCGATAGGCCTCGGGCATCCAGTCCTTGGCCTCGATCTTGATGCCGTCATCCACGCGGGACTGGAACGCGCGCTCCTGCGGGTCCATCTCTTCCATCGCGCGGAGCCTTGTTGCTCCTGTCTCCACCAGCTGTGCGTACATGCCTGCTCCGCTTTTGTAAGGGCCTTGTCTGAAGCTTGACGGGCGCTTGATTTGCATCAAGCTCGTCAGTTGCAATGGATGGTAGTGATACAATTTGATTCAAGCAATCGACGAATGTGTATCACTTTCGAGAACCATCATGGCGCTTTCCCCGGCTCCGGAACTGCCCTCCCCGCGCATTGCCCGGCTGGCACGCGGCCTGAAGCTCGGGGCCAATGCCATGCTGTCGACGCTGTTCGGCGACGTGGTGGCGCCGCGGCCACAGGCGATCTGGCTGGGCAGCCTGATCCGCCTCGCGGCGCCGTTCGGCATCAATGACAGGCTGGTGCGCACGGCCACTTTCCGCCTTGCGGCGGACGACTGGCTGGCCGCGACCCGGATCGGGCGGCGCAGCTACTACGGGCTGTCGGAGGCCGGCCTGCAGCGCATGCTGCACGCCGGCAAGCGCATTTATGCCGGCGAGGCGCCTGCCTGGGACGGCCGCTGGACCATGGTGCTGGTGCGCGGTGACGTACGCGCCACCATCCGGCAGAAGCTGAAGCGCGAATTGCTGTGGGAAGGCTTCGGCGCCATCGCGCCGGGCGTGCTGGCGCACCCCAACGCGGACCTGGCCTCGCTGCGCGAGATCGTCCAGGCGGCGCGCGCGCAGGAGTATGTGGCAGTGATGGAGGCGAGCAGCCTGGAGGCGTTCTCGCTGCGCCCGCTGCAGGCGCTGATGCACCAGACCTTCAAGCTGGGCGATGTGGCGCACGCGTGGCAGGCGCTGCTGCGGCGGTTTTCACCGCTGGCGGACGAAGCGGCAGACTTGCCGCCGGTGGATGCCTTCTTTGTCCGGACGCTGCTGGTCCATGAATACCGGCGCGTGCTGCTGCGCGACCCGAACCTGCCGGAGGCGCTGCTGCCGCAGGACTGGCCGGGGCGGACGGCGCGGGGGATGTGTAGTGGGATGTATGGGGCGTTGCTGGAGGCGAGCGAGAAGTACCTGCATGAGGTGGTGGAGGTGGCGGAGGGCGGGTTGGCCGATGCGTCCAACGAATTGCGCAAGCGGTTCAAGCATGCCTGACATCCCGGCGAAGGCCGCCGGTTTGCTCCCCCGCAAGCGGGCGAGGGGAGCCTGTGCGAGCGGCGATGGCGCTATCTGCGACGCCTCGCCTTCAGTACGTCTCCAGATGCAACCGCCCTTCTCGCTTCAGCCCTTCAGCCAGCGCTTCCCAATGCAGGCCCGCCTGCTGCGCCACATCGCGCAAGGCCAGCACCACGCCCTCCTCCATGCTCTTCAGCCCGCAGACATAGAAGTACGTATCCGCTGAAGCCAGTAGCGCCACGAGGTCGGCCGCGCGTTCGCGCATCAGGTCCTGCACATAGCGCTTGGGCTGCCCCGGCGTGCGCGAAAACGCCAGGTTGATGTCGATGAAATCCTTCGGCAGGTTCTGCAGCGGCCCGAAGTACGGCAGCTCTTCCTTGCTGCGCGCGCCGAAGAACAGCATCAGCTTGCCGCCATCGAACTTGCCGGCCTTGCGCAGCCGCCGGCGCCATTCGGTCATCGCCCGCATCGGCGCGCTGCCGGTGCCCGTGCAGATCATCACGATGTTCGAGCGCGGATGGTTGGGCATCAGGAAGCTGGCGCCGAACGGCCCGATCACTTCCACCTTGTCGCCCACCTTCAGGTCGCACATGTAGTTCGAGCCGACGCCGCGCACGGGGTTGCCGTCGTGGTCCTGCAGCACGCGCTTGATTGTCAGCGACAGGTTGTTGTAGCCCGGCCGCTCGCCGTTGCGCGCGCTAGCGATGGAGTACTGGCGCGCGTGGTGCGGGCGGCCGCCGGCGTCGGTGCCCGGGGGCACGATGCCGATCGACTGCCCTTCGAGCACCGGGAACGGCGTCGCGCCGAAATCCAGCACGATGTGGTGCGTGTCGTATTCACGGCCGACTTCGGTCACGCGCACGTTGCCGGTCACCGTGGCGGTGATGGTCTTGTGCGCGGACTTGGCGCCATAGAGGTTGGTGTAGGCATGCGCGGCGGACCAGGGGGGCACGGTGGCGCCGTAGCGCGCGCTGTTGAAGGTATCTTCGCCGGTGCCGGCGAGCGGCGACGTGGCGGGAATCTCCGGAGCGGCGGTCTGCGTTCCGGCGCCGGGGGCCAGGTCGGCCAGTTGCTCGGGCGAAAGCTCTGCGGGCAGCGTGTCCCAGGTCAGCTGTTCTTCGATGCTGTAGGCGCGCAGTTTCGGCATGTCGCGCCAGTTGTCGATCGAGCCGGTCGGACACGGGGCAATGCAGGCCATGCACAGGTTGCACTTGTCGGCGTCGACCACGTAGTTGCGCGAGTCATGGGTGATCGCGCCCACCGGGCAGGTGGCTTCGCAGGTGTTGCAGCGGATGCAGATCTCGGGATCGATCAGGTGCTGCTTGATGACTTGAATTTCTGCCATGTCCATGGCGGTCTCCAGAATCAGAGTGCTTCGCGGGCACTGCGCTTGAGCTTGCCGAGGCCCGCCGCGGACGCTCCCCTCTCCCGCGCAGTGGGAGAGGGGAGCAAACCGAACGCGGTTGATGACGCCGTGGCTCAGTTAAACCGCACGTACTCGAAATCCACCGGCTGGCGGTTGATGCCCATGACCGGCGGCGCGATCCAGTTGGCGAACTTGCCGGGCTCGACCACGCGGCCCATCAGGCTGGCGACGAAAGCGCGGTCGCCTTCGGTGGGCAGCCACTGGTCGCGGAAATCGCGCCATTCGGCGTCGGAGACCACGCGGCCGTCTGGCGATACCTTCACACCGGCGAGCGCGCCGATATTGCGGTGGAAGGCCTTGTGCGGCACCTTCAGGCGGAACGGGATGCCGGCCTTCTCGATCACCTTGTTCCAGCGCTCGACGCCGGCCATGCTGTCCTTGATGTAGTCGTCGCGCAGCACCTCGTTGAGCGCGTTCAGCATCGGCACTTCCTTCTCGGTCAGCTGGCCGTTCTGCGCCTGCAGGATGCGGTAGGTCTGGCCCTTGAGCACGTGGTCGTCCATGCGCTTGCCTTCTTCGTAGCGGCCCTTCAGGCCGGTGCTGTAGAAGGTGGCGGCGTTGCTCGACTCATCGGCGCCGAACAGGTCGATGGTGACGCTGTAGTGGAAGTTCAGGTAGCGCTGGATGGTCGGCAGGTCGATCACGCCGGCGGCGCGCAGCTTTGCCGGGTCGTCGGTCTTCAGCTCGTTCATCACCTGGCAGGTGCGCTGGATCACGCGCGACACGCCGCTCTCGCCGACGAACATGTGGTGCGCTTCCTCGGTCAGCATGAACCTGGTGGTCCGTGCCAGCGGGTCGAAGGCGCTCTCGGCCAGCGCGCACAGCTGGAACTTGCCGTCGCGGTCGGTGAAGTAGGTGAACATGAAGAACGACAGCCAGTCGGGCGTCTGTTCGTTGAACGCCTGCAGGATGCGCGGGTTGTCCTGCTGGCCGCTGCGGCGCTCCAGTAGCGCTTCGCCTTCTTCGCGGCCGTCGCGGCCGAAGTACTTGTGCAGCAGGTAGACCATGGCCCACAGGTGGCGGCCCTCTTCCACGTTCACCTGGAACAGGTTGCGCAGGTCGTACATGCTGGGGGCGGTCAGGCCCAGGTGGCGCTGCTGCTCCACCGATGCCGGCTCGGTATCGCCTTGCGTCACGATGATGCGGCGCAGGTTGGCGCGATATTCCCCGGGAATGTCCTGCCACGCGTCTTCGCCCTTGTGATCGCCGAAGTGGATCTTGCGGTTGGCCTCGGCCGGGTTCAGGAAGATGCCCCAGCGATAGTCCGGCATCTTGACGTGGCCGAAGTGGGCCCAGCCCTGCGGATCGACGCTGATCGCGGTGCGCAGGTAGATGTCATGGGTGTGCGACCCTTCCGGGCCCATGTCGTTCCACCAGCTCAGGTAGTTGGGCTGCCACTGCTCGAGCGCGCGCTGCAGGGTGCGGTCTTCGCTCAGGTTGACGTTGTTGGGGATCTTGTCGCTGTAGTTGATGCCGGACATGGTGGTCTCCTGGGGAGGACGATTCGGTTGTCGTTGGGTTCGCGGTGGGTGCGGGATCAGACGCGGTTCCAGTCGAAGGCGGCCTTGTCGCCCTTGCCGTAGACCTTGAGCGCCCCCTTGTCGCCGACGGCGTTGGGGCGCTGGAAGATCCAGTTCTGCCACGCGGTCAGGCGGCCGAAGATGCGGGTGAACATGTTTTCCTGGCCGTTGAAGCGCAGGTTGGCCTCCATGCCGGTGAGCGCGTCGGGCGACATCGCCACGCGCTCTTCCAGCGCGATGCGGACTTCGTCGGTCCAGTCGATATCGTCGGGGTTGGCGGTGACCAGTCCCAGCGCCCAGGCGGCGTCGGCATCGAGCGGCTGGCCGGCCTTTGCGCGCACGGCATCGAGCACGGGCTGTTCGTCGTAGAAGCGCCGTCCCAGTCGGCTCTGGCCGGTGGCCATCGGGTACAGGCCGAAATTGACTTCGGCCACGGTAATCTTCGGCGCGCGCGCCTCGTCGTCGGGCAGCGCCAGGTGGTAGCTGCGGTCGCAGGCCAGCGCCAGTTCCAGGAAGGTGCCGGCAAAGCAGGAGCCCGGCTCGATCAGCGCGAACAGGCTGCGCGACGACACGTCAAGGCGGCTCAGCGTGCGGCGCAGCAGGCCGATGGTCTCGCGCACGAACCAGTGGTCCTTGTGCGCCAGCAGCGTTTCGTCATTGGCCAGCACCGCGGCGGCGTCGCCGCTGGTCTTGATCAGCCAGGTGCCGATGTCCAGCTCATTGGTGCGCATCGACAGGATCGCGTCTTCCAGTTCGCGCGCCAGTTGCAGCGGGTACCAGCTGGCGCCGGCAGCGACAATCGCTTCAATATCCTGCGGCTGCGCACCGGTGGGCGCCTTCACCGTGAAGGTGGCGGTGCGGCCGGCGCGGTCGATCTCGACCGTCACATGCGTGTAGCGCAGCGCATCGGCTTCGATGGTCCGCTCGATCGGCGCGAGCGCGACGCCCTGCGCATCGGCCGGGCGGTCGCTCTGCGCTGCCAGCGCCAGCGCGCGCTCCTGCACCTTCTGCGCGAACACCGCCGGCTTGGCGATATCGTCGACCAGCCGCCAGTCCTTGGCGCGCTGGCCGCGCACGCCTTCGGTGGTGGTGCAGAAAATATCGGCGAGGTCGTGGCGCACGTGGCGCTTGTCGGTCACGCGGGTCAGGCCGCCGGTGCCCGGCAGCACGCCCAGCAGCGGCACTTCCGGCAGGCTCACCGCGGACGAGCGGTCGTCCACCAGCAGGATCTCGTCGCAGGCGAGCGCCAGTTCATAGCCGCCGCCGGCGCAGGCGCCGTTGACCGCGGCCAGGAACTTCAGGCCGCTGTATTGCGACGAGTCTTCGATGCCGTTGCGGGTCTCGTTGGTGAACTTGCAGAAGTTGACCTTCCACGCATGGCTGCTGACGCCGAGCATGAAGATATTGGCGCCCGAGCAGAACACCTTGTCCTTGCCGCTGGTGACGACCACGGTGCGCACTTCGGGGTGTTCGAAGCGGATGCGGTTGAGCGCATCGTTCAGCTCGATATCGACGCCGAGGTCGTAGCTGTTCAGCTTGAGCTTGTAGCCCGGACGCAGGCCGGCGTTCTCGTCGATATCCACCGCCAGCGTGGCGACAGGGCCTTCGAACTTCAGCTTCAGGTGCTTGTACTGGGCGGGGGTGGTCTGGTACTCGACGCGGGGGGCGGTGGTCACGGCGGTGTCTCCTCGGTGGAACTGCACCATAGTGCATGAACTGGAATCTGGTGATGCGAACTATAGTTCATCGTTCAGATTTTATGCAAGCACTATTGTGCAGATTTTTAGGAGGGACGGAAAACGCACCCGCCCGGCTTGCTCCCCGCAGGCGGGAGAGGGGCACGCAGTCGGAAATTGCGGGGATTACACCCCGGGTGACGGGCGAACCCTCAGCCCGGCATCTGCAACGCCGTGCGCACCAGCTCGCGCAGCGCCGCGAAGGTTGGCTCCAGCGGCTGCGCGCTGGTATTCAGCGAGAACTCCGCCTTGGAATAGAACGCGGCGCGGCCGGCCAGGATGTGGCGCAGGTCTTCCATCGCCTCCCTGCTCGCGGCCATCGGGCGGAAGTCGCCCTGCGCCCGCACCCGCTCCATATGGTCTTCCGCGTCGGCCTGCAGCCAGACCGTGGTGCAGTGGGCCAGCAGCAGGTTGAAGGTGGCCGGGTCGGACACCAGGCCGCCCGGCGTGGCGATGACGGCTTCGGGATAGATCTGGATGGCCTCTTCCACCGCCCGGCGCTCGTAGCGGCGGTAGGCGTTCATGCCGTACAGCCCCTGGATCTCGGCAATGCTGCAGCCGGCGAACTTCTCGATTTCGCGGCTCAGTTCGACGAACGGGAAATCCAGGTCCTCGGCCAGCATGCCGCCCAGCGTGGTCTTGCCGGCGCCGCGCAGGCCGATCAGCGCCACGCGCGGGCTGCGCGCCGCCTGCGCGGCATTCTCGCCGCCGGTGCCGAGCATCTCGCCCACGGCGATGCGCACGCGCCGCAGCGTGGCTTCGTCGCGGTGCTCCAGCAACTCGCGCAGCAGGATCCATTCCGGCGAGGACGTGGTGACGTCGCCCAGCAGCCCGGCCAGCGAGCACTGCAGCGCGTCGGCAATGTGCTGCAGCACCAGGATCGACGCGTTGCCGCTGCCATATTCCAGGTTGGCCAGGTGCCGCTCCGACACCCCGGCCGCCTGCGCCGCCGCCTTGCGCGTCAGGCCGCGGCGCGCGCGCAGGTCGCGCACGCGCTCGCCCAGCGCCACCAGGAAGGGGTTTTTCTCGGCGCCGTTGGCGGCCGCCGCGCCTGAATCATCTTGCAGGCGTTCATCCCGGGTTAACCCAGATTCATGCAATATAGTGCTTGACATGATTTCTCGGTGGTCCTATTTTTCATACATGCACAATAATGCATGAAGCCTTCGATAGCAATGGCTGAATCAGACGGAGCCCCCTGGATGTCCCTCACCCTCTCTCCAAAGCATTTCCGCGAGCAGATTGCGCAACTTACCGCGCAGCTTGCCGGCCGGCCGCTCGATACCGCGCTGGACGCGTGGCTCAATGCCGAGCACGGCGCCGGCAGCGCTACCTACCAACAACTGAAGGCGAGCTGCGAGGCCGGCGTGGCCGAAGGCTGGTTGTGCGACCGCGAAGGCGGCGGCATCCGTTACGGCCGCATCTTCAAGCCCGCCGACGACCTGCACGGATTTTCAGTCGATGTGGTCGACATGCAGGACATTGCCGGTCCGCACCATACGCATCCCAATGGCGAGATCGACCTGATCATGCCGCTGGACGGCAGCAATGCGCAATTCGACGGCCGCCCCGCCGGCTGGCTGGTATGCCCGGCGGGCAGCGCGCACCGCCCCACTGTCAGCAACGGCCGCGCGCTGGTGCTCTACCTGCTGCCGGAAGGCCTGATCGACTTCACCCGCGACTCCACCCGCTAAGGACCGCCATGACCGAACTGCTTTCCAACTACCTCGGCGGCAAGTGGCAGGCCGGCAGCGGTGCCGGCACGCCGCTGTTCGATCCCGTGCTGGGCGATGAACTGGTGCGGGTCGATGCGGCCGGCCTGGATCTCGCCGCCGGCTTTGCCTTCGCGCGCGAACAGGGCGGTGCCGCGCTGCGCGCGCTGACCTACCGACAGCGCGCCGCGCTGCTGGCCGACATCGTCAAGGTGCTGCAGGCCAACCGCGATGCCTATTACGAGATTGCCACCGCGAACAGCGGCACCGTGAAGAACGACTCCGCGGTCGATATCGATGGCGGCATCTTTACGCTGGGCACCTATGCCAAGCTGGGCGATGCGCTCGGCGACCGCCGCTTCCTGCCCGACGGCGAGGCCGCGCGACTGGGCAAGGATCCGCTGTTCCAGTCGCAGCACGTGCTGGTGCCGACGCGCGGCGTGGCGCTGTTTATCAATGCCTTCAACTTCCCGGGCTGGGGACTGTGGGAGAAGGCTGCGCCCGCGCTGCTGGCCGGCGTGCCGGTCATCGCCAAGCCCGCCACCGCCACGGCCTGGCTGACGCAGCGCATGGTGCGCGACGTGGTCGAGGCCGGCGTGCTGCCGGCGGGCGCGCTGTCGGTCGTCTGCGGCAGCTCGGCGGGATTGCTGGACCAGTTGCAGCCGTTCGACGTGGTGTCGTTCACCGGCTCGGCCGATACCGCGGCGGTGATCCGCTCGCATCCGGCCATCGCGCAACGCTCGGTGCGCGTGAATATCGAGGCGGACAGCATCAACAGCGCGGTGCTGCTGCCGCAGGCGGGGCCGGACACCGCCGCGTTCGAGCTGCTGGTGAAAGAAGTGGTGCGCGAGATGACGGTCAAGTCCGGGCAGAAGTGCACTGCGATCCGCCGCGTGTTCGTGCCCGAGGCGCTCTACGGGCAGGCCGCCGAAGCGATCGGCGCGCGGCTTTCGAAAGTCATCGTCGGCAATCCACGCAACGACTCGGTGCGCATGGGCGCGCTGGTCAGCCGCGCGCAGTTCGATGCGGTCACCGCGGCGCTGGCGGCATTGCGCCGGCACGCGCAGGTGCTGCACGACGGCACGCGGCAGCCGCTGGTCGACGCCGATCCGGCCGTGGCCTGCTGCCTCGGGCCGACGCTGCTCGGCGCCAGCGATGCCGATGCGGCCGCGGCGGTGCATGACACCGAAGTATTTGGCCCGGTCGCCACGCTTCTGCCCTATCGCGATACCCCGCATGCGCTCGCACTGGTGCGCCGCGGCCAGGGTTCGCTGGTGGCCTCGCTCTATGGCAGCGATGCCGCTGCGCTCGGCGCCGCCGCGGTCGAACTGGCCGACAGCCACGGCCGCGTGCATGTGATCTCTCCCGACGTCGCGCAGCTGCACACCGGCCACGGCAACGTGATGCCGCAATCGCTGCATGGCGGCCCCGGCCGCGCCGGCGGCGGCGAGGAGCTGGGCGGCCTGCGCGCGCTGCATTTCTACCATCGCCGCAGCGCGATCCAGGCCAGCACCGAGGTACTTGGCACGCTGGCCTGAGCGCCGGTTCCACACGCCTTCACCCTCCTTCACCGCGCCGTCCTCGCATGGCGGCGCGCAGCACACCGTACACCAGTAACGGGGAGACAAGCATGACCGCCACCACCGCAGACGTCCCGGTGCAGCCGCCGGGCGCGTCCTTCAACTTTGCCGCGCACCTGCTGGCGTGCAATGCCGGGCGCCCGGACAAGACCGCTTATATCGATGACGATGGCCGGCTTACCTACGGCGAGCTGGCGCAGCAGGCGCGGCGCCTGGCCGCCGCGCTGCTCGGCGCCGGCGTGCGCCGCGAGGAACGCGTGCTGCTGCTGATGCACGACTGCACCGACTGGCCCGTGAGCTTTTTGGGTGCGATGTACGCCGGTGTCGTGCCGGTGGCGGTCAACACGCTGCTGACCGCGGATGACTACGTCTACATGCTGCAGCACAGCCGCGCGCAGGCGGTACTGGTGTCGGCGGCGCTGCTGCCGGTGCTGCGGGACGCGCTGGCGGTGCCCGGGCATGAGGTGGGCAAGGTGTTCGTGTCGCGCGCGCAAGGGCAGTTGCCCGAGGGCATGGTGCCGCTCGACACGGTGCTCGCCGCGCAAACCCCGCTCGCCGCGCCCGCCGCGACCAGTTGCGACGATCCGGGCTTCTGGCTGTATTCGTCAGGCTCGACCGGACAGCCCAAGGGCGTGGTGCACAGCCACGGCAACCCGTACTGGACCGCCGCGCTCTATGCCGGCCCGGTGCTGGGCCTGCGCGAGGACGACATCTGCTTCTCCGCGGCCAAGCTGTATTTCGCCTACGGCCTCGGCAATGGCCTGAGCTTTCCGTTGAGCGTTGGCGCAACGGTGGTGCTGATGGCCGAGCGGCCCACGCCCGAGGCCACCTTCCGCCGCTGGCTGGAACACAAACCCACGGTGTTCTTCGGCGCGCCCACCGGCTACGCCGGCATGCTGGCCAACCCCGCGCTGCCCGCGCGCGCCGACGTGGCGCTGCGGCTGTGCTCGTCGGCCGGCGAAGCGTTGCCCGCCGAGATCGGCCAGCGCTTCACCGCGCATTTCGGCTGCGAGATCATCGACGGCATCGGCTCCACCGAGATGCTGCATATCTTTCTTTCCAACCGCCCCGGTCAGGTGCGCTACGGCACCACGGGCTGGCCGGTGACGGGCTACGCCATCGAGCTGCGCGACGAATGCGGCCAGCCCGTTGCCGACGGCGAGATCGGCGATCTCTATATCCAGGGCCCCAGCACCGCGATGATGTACTGGGCCGACCGCGAGAAATCGCGCGAGACCTTCCGCGGCGGCTGGACCAAGAGCGGCGACAAGTACGTGCGCAACGCGGACGGCAGCTACAGCTACGCCGGCCGCAGCGACGACATGCTCAAGGTCAGCGGCATCTACGTCTCGCCGTTTGAGGTCGAGGCCACGCTGGTGCAGCATCCCGCCGTGCTGGAGGCCGCGGTGATCGGCGTGCCGGACCAGGAAGGGCTGGTCAAGACCAAGGCCTTCGTGGTGCTGAAGGCCGGCGCGCAGCTGGGCGACGGCGAGCTGAAGGCCTTCGTCAAGGAGCGGCTGGCCGCGTACAAATACCCGCGTGCGATCGAATTCGTCGACACGCTGCCCAAGACCGCCACGGGCAAGATCCAGCGCTTCGTGCTGCGCGAGCGCGAACTGAAGGCCGCCGCAGAGCGCGCCATAGCAGTGGCGTAAGCACGCGCCATCCCACCCTACCGGAGACAACCATGCGTCAGATCGATGTCCACCAGCTGGCCGACGAGGCCCGCTTCAACCGCTTCCATGCGCAAATCCTGTTCTGGTGCGCGCTCATCATCATCTTCGACGGCTATGACCTGGCCGTCGCCGGCATCGCGCTGCCGTCGATCATGAAGGAGATGGGCGTCACCGCGACCAGCGCGGGCTTCATGGTCAGTTCCGCGCTGTTCGGCATGATGTTCGGCGCGATCTTCCTCGGTACCATTGCCGACCGTATCGGCCGCCGGCGCGCCATCGCCATCTGCATCGGGCTGTTCAGCGTGTTCACCGCGGCCGCGGGCCTTGCCAGCGATCCGGTCGCGTTCAGCGTCACGCGCTTCCTGGCGGGGCTGGGTATCGGCGGCGTGATGCCCAACGTGGTGGCGCAGATGACCGAGTACTCGCCGCGCAAGCTGCGCGGCACGCTGGTGACGCTGATGTTCAGCGGCTATTCGGTCGGCGGCATGCTGGCCGCGCTGCTGGGCAAGGGGCTGATCGAAAGCTATGGCTGGCAGTCGGTGTTCCTGGCCGCGGGGCTGCCGGTGCTGCTGGTTCCGCTGGTGCTGCGCGCGCTGCCGGAGTCGATGCCCTACCTGATCCGCACCAGGCAGACCGCCACGCTGCAGGGCGTGGTAGCACGGCTGGTGCCATCGCACCGCCCGCAGGCCGGCGACGTCTTCACGCTGCCCGCCGACGACAAGTCAGGCAGCGCGCCGATCCGCCGCCTGTTCCAGGACGGCCGCGGCTTCAGCACGGCCATGTTCTGGGTGGCGTTCTTCATGTGCCTGTTCATGGTGTATGCGCTCAGCTCGTGGCTGACCAAGCTGATGGCCGCCGCCGGCTACAGCCTGGGCTCCGCGCTGACCTTCGTGCTGGTGCTGAACTTCGGAGCGATGATCGGCGCCGTGGGCGGCGGCTGGCTGGCCGACCGCCTGCCGATCAAGCATGTGCTGATCGGCATGTACGCGCTGGCAGCGATCTCGATCACGCTGCTGGGCTACCCGATGCCGACCGCCGCGCTGTTCGTGGTGGTGGGACTGGCCGGTGCCTCGACCATCGGCACGCAGATCGTCACCTATGCCTATGCCGGCCAGTTCTACCCGATGGCGGTGCGCGGCACGGGCATCGGCTGGGCCTCGGGCGTGGGCCGCAGCGGCGCGATCCTGGCGCCGATCGTGATCGGCGTGCTGGTGGGGATGTCGCTGCCGCTGCAGCAGAACTTCATGGCGATCGCGATCCCGGCGGTGATCGCGGTGCTGGCGGTGTCGCTGATCGACCACCGCCGGTCGGCCTCGGCGCAGGGCGAGGTCGAGCGGGAGCCAGTGGGGGGCGCGGTGAAGCAGGCTTGAGTGTTATCTCGCCCGTCGGCACATCCACGGGCATACCCACGGCCTGCCCTCTCCCCCTGCCCCTCTCCCCTGCCCTCTCCCGCAAGCGGGAGGGGAGCAAACCGGCAGTCCTGCAGGCAATGCGGATTATTTCCCGCCCTTCACCGTCGTATATGCCGTGATCAGGTTGCGGTAATCGGGGATATGGTTCGAGAACAGCGTGCCCAGTCCCTCGATATCGTTGCGCCAGTCGCGGTGCAGCTCGCAGGCCACGCCGAACCACGTCATCAGCTGCGCGCCGGCCTCCGACATGCGGCGCCACGCGGAATCGCGCGTGATTTCGTTGAAGGTGCCGGAGGCATCGGTCACGACAAAGACGTCGAAGCCTTCCTCGATCGCCGAGAGCGCCGGGAATGCCACGCACACCTCCGTGACCACGCCCGCGATCAGCAGCTGCTTCTTGCCGGTGGCGCGCACCGCCGCGACAAAGTCTTCGTTGTCCCAGGCATTGATCTGGCCCGGCCGCGGGATGAACGGCGCGTCGGGGAACATCTGCTTCAGCTCGGGCACCAGCGGACCGTTGGGGCCGTCTTCGAAGCTGGTGGTCAGGATGGTCGGCAGCTTGAAATACTTGGCCAGGTCGGCCAATGCCAGCACGTTGTTCTTGAATTTGTCGGGTTCGATATCCCGGACCAGCGACAGCAGGCCGGCCTGGTGGTCGACCATCAGGACAGCTGCCTGGCTCTTGTCCAGGCGCTTGTAGGTCTTGCTCATGGCGTGCTCCTGTGAAAACGGGCACGGCCGGAGGATTTCTCACCGGCCGCTTCCGTGGGTAAAAGCCTTGCCTGTGCGAACAATGTCAGCGTTGGGAGTCCAGCACCTCGTGCTTCTTCTCGACGTCCTGCGCCTTCATGTAGCTCTCGATCAGCAACTGGTAGGCGGGGAAGATCTTAGTATAGACCTCGGCCCATTGCTGCGCGTCCGGGCGGTTCCAGCTCTGCTGCAACTCGGAGGCGACCGCGGCGGTATCCATCGGCACCACGCCGGCCTGGACGATGCGCGCCAGCGTGATTTCCTGCGCCATCTTGGAATAGGTGCCGGAGGCATCGACCACGGCGAACACCCTGTAGCCGTCGGCGACCGCGCTGATCGACGGGAACGCCATGCAAACGCTGGTGATGGTGCCGGCGATGATCAGCGTCTTCTTGCCGGTTTCCTTCACCGCGGCAACGAAGTCGGGGTTGTCCCACGCGTTGATCTCGCCCTTGCGCGCGACATACCTGGCATGCGGGGCGTTCTCGTGGATCTCGGGAATCAGCGGGCCGTTGGGGCCTTGCGGCACCGAGGCCGTGATGATGACGGGCAGCTTGCACAGCGTTGCCATCTTCGCCAGCGCGGCGGCGCGCAGGCGCAGCTCGGGCATCGGCATGTCGCCCACGGTCTGGAACAGGCCGCTCTGGTGGTCGATCAGCAGCATGGCCGTATCGGCGGGATCGATTGCGGGGCGCTTGCCATTGAAATTGGCGGGGGTGGTCATCTCGCTTTCTCCTTGCACAGTGGACTGGGATACGGTGGCCGTGGCGCCGACGCCGTGGAACCGACCGTGTGGCAAGAGCATAGGTCTTGGCAGATTGCCCCGGTAGGCTTGAAAATCCGCCCTCAGCGTCCTACTGGCAGGACGACAGGAGCCGCCGTTGCATCCGGACCTCAACGACCTGTATTACTTTGCGCAGGTAGTCGACCACCAGGGCTTTGCTCCGGCGGGGCGCGAGCTAGGGATCCCCAAGTCCAAGCTGAGCCGGCGCGTGGCCATGCTGGAAGAGCGGCTGGGCGTGCGCCTGATCCAGCGCTCCACGCGCCGCTTTTCCGTGACCGAACTGGGGCAGACCTACTACGCGCATTGCAAGGCGATGCTGGTCGAGGCGGAGGCCGCCGAGAGTGTGATCGAGCGCACTCGCGCCGAACCCAGCGGCCTGGTGCGCATGACTTGCCCGGTGGCGCTGCTGCATACCCGCGTGGGCGAAATGATTGCGGATTTCATGGCCGCCAACCCTAAGGTCACGGTGCACCTGGAGGCCACCAACCGCCGCGTGGACGTGGTCGCCGAAGGCGTGGACCTGGCTATCCGCGTGCGCGTGCCGCCGCTGGACGACAGCGACCTGGTCATGCGGGTGCTGGCCGAGCGTGCCTGGTGCATCCTCGCCAGCCCCAGGCTGGTGGAGGGCCGGCCCCCGCTGCTGACGCCGGCCGACCTGAACCCGCTGTCGACGCTGGACCTGGGTCCGCCGCGCCCCACGCATGTGTGGGCGCTGCACGGCCCCGACGGCGCCAGCGCCGAACTGCACCACAAGCCCCGGCTGGTCACCGACGACATGATCATGCTGCGCACCGCCGCGGTGGCCGGCGCCGGGCTGGTGCAACTGCCGGTGATGATGGTCAGCGACGAACTGCGCGAGGGCCGCCTGGTCCGGGTGCTGCCCGGCTGGTCGATCAAGGGCGGCGTGATCCACGCGGTGTTCCCGTCGCGGCGGGGGCTGCTTCCCTCAGTGCGCGAGCTGATCGATTTCCTGTCGCAGCGGTTCGCGCAGATCAGCGAAACCTGAGCGTCTGGCAGGGCGCGCGCCACGTGCGCTGTCCGGCATGCGGGAACGGCCCGCGCCAGAAGTGGTATCATTCGGTTTCGTTCGCACGGATCGGCAACGCCCGACGCCAGTGCGCCCGCCGCAGGACCATCCCACAAAAAGTACATCGGCGGTGGCCGGGCCCGATCCCGGCATTCCCAGGGCGGCAACGCCCCTCACCCTATCCGACCGGCGGCACGCCCGCTCCGCAACCACCGCGCCCCTCGCAGCGCACCGGTTGCGCAGGCATGGTCCACTCCCGCCAGACTCCCTGCCTGCGCCGCGCGCGGGCCCCGACGCTGGCCTACAGCAACGGCGAACGGTCGCCAATCCTGCGCCGCCTGCATCGGACCGATGCACCGCGCCGCGCGCGGCCGCGCCTCTTGAACGGACAACACATTGAAGCCACACAACCACCACCACAACCAACGCCTCGACAACCGACTCAGCCAGGACCCGTACACCGTTTCGGTTTATCCGATCCAGCAGGAACCCGGCCTCTGGTTCGCGACCTACATGATTGCCGAATACCGCAACGGCGCCGAGCGCATCGTCGCCAACGTGGCCATGCGCCACGACACGCACCGCACCGAAGCCCGTGCGTGCCTGGCCGCGCGGCGTGCCGGGGAACGCGCCGCGGCGCGGCTGCGCCTGCGGTAACCACCGATCTTCCGGCCTACGGGCCGTCACAACGGCGTGCGCCATCCCGGCGCCGCTCTCGCAAGGAGCCTCTTTGGCAAAAGAAGAACTGGTGGAATTTGGCGGCAAGGTATCCGAGGTGCTGCCGGACAATCGCTTCCGCGTCGTGCTGGAAAACGGGTTCGAGGTCTGGGCCTATTCGTCCGGCCGCCTGAAGAAGAACCGCATCCGCGTGCTGGCCGGCGACCGCGTCACGCTGGAAATGTCGCCGTACGACCTGACCAAGGGACGCATCAACTATCGACACAAGTCGTAGGCCGCGTTTTCCGCCATGGCATGTGCCGCACCGGCGCATGCCACCCCAACACGTCATTTCATCGCATAGGAGAACCGACCATGTCGACCATCGAAGAATGGGAAGCCCTGCACCTGACGCCGGAAGGCTGGCAGGCAGGCACCTACCGGCACTCACCGTGGCAGGAGGTACAGATCGCGCCGCCGGCCGCCGGCGTACTGACGGTCAGGCGCCACGTGACCGCGACCTATTGCGGCCCGTCGCGCGCGGTGGAAGACCGCACGCCCGAAATCGCCGACATGGCGCTGATCGAAGCGCTGCTGGAGCGCCACGGCGCCCCGGTGTTCAAGATCTGACAGGAATCGCGCCGTGTTGCCGCGTGCCGGCACGAGCGGCCTGAGCGCCCCTGAGCGTCGCCTCAGCCCACTACGCGCACATGCGGCCGTCCGGCCCGGACGCCGCTGCCGACCGGCCTCAGTTCGCCGTCCCACGGCGCAGCGCCGAGGTCCAGCACATAGTCGCCTTCCCGCGCCTTGTCATGCAGCTGGTCGCGTACCACCTGGCCGATGGCCAGCCGGCACAGCGCTTCGCCGCTGGCGCCAAGCTGGTCCGGCAATGCATCGGCTTCGGCCAGCACGGCGAATGCGCGCCGCCCGACCCCGACAAAGCTGGTGAAAAGCACACCGGTGGGCCGCTGCGCATCGATGAAGCAGACCGCAACGTGGTAGGTGATGCCCTTGCCCTCGCCGGGCAACGTGCACAGAAAACCGGATGATCCCGAACGTATGTCCATGTACGAATTCCCTGCTGGCTGACGGATGCTGCCGCGCACGCTGGCGCCGGCGGCATCGTGCCGCGTTGATGCGGAGGAGTATTCTTATTGCGCCATGACCAGCGACACCCCAGGCACCGTGCCGTTGATGATGTCCTCGGCATAGCGCAGTGCACCGCGGCGCGCGCCGCCCACGTTGTCCCAGGGAGCGGCATCCAGGCGGAACGTGCGTGCCTGCGCGCTTTCAGGCGATTCGCCGGCGAGGCAGATAACCACCGCGGCATCGAAGGAGCGGTCGGGCCTGGGCTCCGGCCACACCCGCGCGACGGCATGCTTGTACACCAGGGGATAGACGTCGTATCCCTTGTAAGTCGCAGCTGGATAAACATCCATGTCGGCCTCCGGCGGTTGGTGGTGTTCCCCTCACTCTACGCCTGTTGCAACGTCAAGAGTGGCTTTATTTCATGCCGGTACAAGATAGCGCCACACAAAACAAAAAAGCTCCGCGCTGGCGGAGCTTCTTGACTGAACCGGCGCCGAGGCGCTCAGTGCAATGGCAGTCGTTCAGACTCAGATCGGCTCGATCTTGGTCGCGGCCGGGCCCTTCTGGCCAACGCCGGCGACGTAGCGAACCTTCTGGCCTTCTTGCAGCGACTTGAAACCGCTGCCCTGGATTTCGGAGAAGTGCGCGAACAGGTCGTTGCCGCCTGCTTCAGGCGTAATGAAGCCAAAACCCTTCGAATCGTTGAACCACTTAACGGTACCGGTTTCCATGCTGGATTCCTCAAAAAGTATTTCCTGCCTGGCAAAAGCGCCGGCAAGGCATGACGATCAAGGAAGTAACTTGGAGAGAAAGTGGCGCCGTGTGGGCAAGCACCTGGACTTCGAGATTGCTGCTTGAAAGACCTGCATCCACCCTTATACAGGTGCCGCTACCCAGGGTCAATGCACTTCGGCAGATCGGCAGGAAATTGCGGCAATAAGCGCCGCATGCGCTGGCTGCGGGCCGCGCTGTCCGTGCATGCTACAGTGCCGCATCGAACGGACAAGAACGGATGACACTCTGCACTGCCTGCCAGGCCATCGAACGCCACCGCCGCGGCGCCCCCGGGCACGCCGCGCTGCGCATTACCGATACCCAGCGCATCAAGCCGCCCGGGTCAGCCGCGATCACCATCAGCACCTTTGTGTGCCAGGACTGCGGCGCGCGCTGGACTTACCGCGACCAGAAAAAGGGCACGGAACAAGGCTGGGAAGTACAACAGGACACTTAGCCCGGAAAAGAAAAAACCCCGGGGACCTCGTCCTCGGGGTTGCGGCGCTGCTCCGGCCCGTCATGCGGGCCGGCATCCATCAGGCCGTGACCGACGCCAGCGCGGCGTTCAGCGTCTGGCTCGGGCGCATCGCTGCGCTGAGCTTGGCTGCGTCCGGCTGGTAGTAGCCACCGATGTCGACCGGCTTGCCTTGCACCGCGGCCAGCTCGGCCACGATGTTCTGCTCGTTGTCGGTCAGCGTCTTGGCCAGCGGCGCGAACTTGGCGGCCAGTTCCGCGTCGTCCGACTGGGCGGCCAGTTCCTGGGCCCAGTACATCGCCAGGTAGAACTGGCTGCCGCGGTTGTCCAGCTGGCCAGTCTTGGGCGACGGGCTCTTGTTATTGTCGAGCAGCTTGCCGGTGGCGGCATCCAGCGTCTTCGCCAGGATCTTGGCGCGGGCATTGCCGGTCTTGATGCCGACGTCTTCCAGCGACACCGCCAGCGCCAGGAACTCGCCCAGCGAATCCCAGCGCAGGTGGTTCTCTTCCACCAGTTGCTTGACGTGCTTCGGAGCCGAGCCGCCGGCGCCGGTTTCATACATGCCGCCGCCGGCCATCAGCGGAACGATCGACAGCATCTTGGCGCTGGTGCCCAGTTCCATGATCGGGAACAGGTCGGTCAGGTAGTCGCGCAGGATGTTGCCGGTCACCGAGATGGTGTCCAGGCCGCGGATCACGCGCTCCAGCGTGTAGCGCATGGCGCGCACCTGCGACATGATCTGGATGTCCAGGCCGTTGGTGTCGTAGTCCTTCAGGTAGGCCTCGACCTTCTTGATCAGCTCGGCCTCGTGCGGACGGTACGGGTCCAGCCAGAACACGGCCGGCATGCCCGAGTTGCGCGCGCGCGTGACGGCCAGCTTGACCCAGTCGCGGATCGGCGCGTCCTTGACCTGGCACATGCGCCAGATGTCGCCCTGCTCGACGTTCTGCGTCAGCAGCACTTCATTGGTGGCCAGGTCGACGATATTGGCAACGCCGTCTTCGGTGATCTCGAAGGTCTTGTCGTGCGAGCCGTATTCCTCGGCCTTCTGCGCCATCAGGCCGACGTTCGGCACCGTGCCCATGGTGGTCGGGTCGAAGTTGCCGTTGGTCTTGCAGAAGTTGATGATCTCCTGATAGATCCGGGCAAAGGTGCTTTCCGGGATCACGGCCTTGGTGTCCTTCGGACGGCCGTCGGCACCCCACATCTTGCCGCCGATGCGGATCATGGCCGGCATCGAGGCATCGACGATCACGTCGTTCGGCGCGTGCAGGTTCGAGATGCCCTTGGCCGAATCCACCATCGCCAGTTCCGGGCGATGCTCGTGGCAGGCGTGCAGGTCGCGGATGATCTCTTCGCGCTTGGAGCTGGGCAGCGACTCGATCTTCTCGTACAGGTTGACCAGGCCGTTGTTGACGTTCACGCCCAGTTCGTCGAACAGCGCGCCGTGCTTGGCGAAGGCTTCCTTGTAGAAGATCTTGACGGCGTGGCCGAACACGATCGGGTGCGACACCTTCATCATGGTCGCCTTGACGTGCAGCGACAGCATCACGCCGGTCTTGCGCGCGTCTTCGAACTGCTCTTCATAGAAGGCGCACAGGGCCTTCTTGCTCATGAACATGCTGTCGATGATCTCGCCGTCCTGCAGCGAAACCTTGGGCTTGAGCACGATGGTCTTGCCGCTCTTGGTGATCAGCTCCATCTTGACGTCGCGGGCCTTGTCCAGCGTCAGCGACTTTTCGCCATGGTAGAAGTCGCCGTGCTTCATGTGGGCCACGTGCGTGCGCGAGGCCATGCTCCACTCGCCCATGCTGTGCGGGTGCTTGCGCGCGTAGTTCTTGACCGCGGCCGGGGCGCGGCGGTCGGAGTTGCCTTCGCGCAGGACCGGGTTCACGGCCGAGCCCAGGCACTTGGAATAGCGCTTCTGGATGGCCTTCTCTTCGTCGGTCTTCGGGTCTTCCGGATAGTCCGGCACCTTGTAGCCCTTGCCCTGCAGCTCGCGGATGGCGCTGACCAGCTGGTGCACCGAGGCGCTGATGTTGGGCAGCTTGATGATGTTGGTGTCCGGCTGCTGCGTCAGCTTGCCCAGCTCGGCCAGGTTGTCCGGCACGCGCTGTGCTTCGGTCAGGAATTCGGGGAACTCGCCCAGGATACGGGCGGCCACCGAGATGTCGCTGGTGGTGACGTTGATGCCGGCCGGCTTGGTGAAGGTCTGGATAATCGGGAGGAACGCACTGGTCGCCAGCAGCGGAGCTTCGTCGGTCAGCGTGTAGATGATGGTGGGTTGCTGGGTACTCATTGCTTCTCTCAGATCCTCTATCGGTGGGTGGGACTTCTGCCTGCCGGGTCACGGCCAGGGCGACAAACTAGGCGAAAGATGGAATTTTGCCTCAGTTTGCTTTCAGTAGTCTGAAAACCAGCGCATTTTGCGCGGCAATCGGGCAGAAAATCAGGCCGGCGCCGGTCCGGTGGCGCCTGGTTTCGCCCGTTGCACCCGAACGGTGCCAGCCCGGCGCCCGAATTGACATTTCGGGACAAGCTGGGGTCAGGCCACCGATGCCCCAGGTGCGCCCGACGGATCACAGAGTTGTCAAACTTGACGCCGACAATGTCGTCTTTTGTCCTCTCAACGCCAAGGAACCGATCATGTCCCGACCTTTGCCTGTCCTGCCGCTGGCCCGGCTCGCCGTGGCCGCAGCGCTGCTGGGCGCCCTGCCGGCGTGGGCCGATGCGCCCGAAGCCTTCCCCGCCACGCTCGCCGGCCATGCGGTGCTGCCCGCGCAAACCCTGCTGGCGGCGCCCAAGGACGCCCCGGCGGATTTGCAGGTCAGCGGCAAGTTCACCACCGCGCAGCGCACCGAGGCGCCGGGCACGATCGAAGGCAAGTCCAACGGCCGGCCGACCGGCGTCTCGCTGCCGTTCCGCGGCCAGCCGGCCCAGGGGCACTCCGGCATCAAGCGCATGGCCGACGGCAGCTTCTGGCTGCTGACCGACAACGGCGCGGGCGCCAAGGCCAACTCGCCTGACTTCATGCTGTACCTGAACCAGTACAAGGTGGATTTCGGCACCGGCCAGTTCCGGCGGCTGAAGACGATCTTCCTGCACGATCCGGACAAGAAGGTGCCATTCCGCATCGTCCACGAGGGCACGAAGCAGCGCTACCTGACCGGCTCGGACTTCGACACCGAGAGCTTCCAGTTCGCGGGCGGCGCCATCTGGATCGGCGACGAGTTCGGTCCGTTCCTGATCAAGGCCGACATGAGCGGCAAGGTGCTGGCGGTGTTCGAAACCATGGCCGACGGCAAGCTGGTGCGCTCGCCCGACCATCCGGCGGTGACCACGCCCGGCGCGCCGGACGCCGGCATCAAGTTCCAGGTAAAGCGCTCGAAGGGCTTCGAGGGCATGGCATCGTCGCCCGACGGCAGCAAGCTGTATGCGCTGCTGGAAGGCGCCCTGTGGAACGAGGACGCCAGGGCCTATGAGAGCGAGGGCGGCAAGCCGTACCTGCGCGTGCTGGAATTCGACGTGAAGCAGCAGGCCTGGACCGGCCGCCACTGGAAGTACGTGCTGGAAGGCGCCAGCCACGCCATCGGTGACTTCAACATGATCGACGCCAGCCACGGCCTGATCATCGAGCGCGACAACGGCGAGGGCACGCCGGACAAGGCCTGCCCGGCGGGGCAGAAGCGGCCGGATTGCTTCGACGATGTGGCGAAGTTCAAGCGGGTCTACAAGGTCGAGCTGACCGACGCCAATGCCGGCGGACCGGTGCGCAAGGTCGGCTACATCGACATGCTGCGCATTGCCGATCCGCGCAAGCTGGCGCGCAAGCCGCTGACCGATGGCGTGCTGGCGTTCCCGTTCTTTACCATCGAGAACGTCGAGTTGGTCGATGCCACGCATATCGTGGTCGGCAACGACAACAACCTGCCCTTCAGCAGTAGCCGCGAACCGAATCGCGCGGATGACAATGAGCTGGTGTTGCTGGAGGTGGGGGAGTTTTTGAAGGCGCGGTAAGGCCAGCGCCGGGGGGGAGTGCTCCCCTCTCCCCCGCCCCCCTCCCAGGGGGAGAGGGGGGAAAACCAGCGGATCACCGTCAGGCCACCAGCCTGAACGTCGCCACCGCCTCCTTCAACCGCTGCGCCTGTTCCTCCAGCGAACCCGCCGCCGCAGCCGCCTCTTCCACCAGCGCCGCGTTCTGCTGCGTCACCGTGTCCATCTGCGTCACGGCCTGGTTCACCTGCTCGATCCCCGAACTCTGCTCGGCCGACGCCGCGCTGATCTCGCCCATGATGTCGGTCACGCGCTTGACCGCCGCGACGATCTCTTCCATGGTCTGGCCCGACTGCGTCACCAGCATGGAGCCGTTGTCGACGCGCTCGACGGTATCGCCGATCAGGCCCTTGATCTCCTTGGCCGCGTTGGCGCTGCGCTGCGCCAGGCTGCGCACTTCGCCCGCCACCACGGCAAAGCCGCGGCCCTGCTCCCCGGCACGCGCCGCTTCCACCGCCGCGTTCAGCGCCAGGATATTGGTCTGGAAGGCAATGCCTTCGATCACGGCGATGATGTCGACCACCTTCTTCGACGCGCCGTTGATCTCTTCCATGGTCTCGGCCACCTTGCCCGCGACTGCGCCGCCCTTCTCGGCGATATCCGAGGCATTGACCGCCAGCGTGCTCGCCTGGCGCGCATTGTCCGCGTTCTGGCGCACAATGCTGGTCAGTTCTTCCATGCTGGCCGCGGTCTGCTGCAGCGACGAAGCCTGCTCCTCGGTGCGCTGCGACAGGTCGGTGTTGCCGGCCGCGATCTGGCTGGTGCCCGACACGATCGACTCGGTGCCCGCGCGCACCTGGCGCACGATGCGCAGGATATTGGCGTTCATGTCGGCCAATGCCTGCAGCAGCTGGCCGGTCTCGTCGCGGCTGTCGACGTCGATGCGGCTGGTGAGGTCGCCGGAAGCCACGGTGCGGGCCACCGCCACGGCGCGGTGCAGCGGGCGCGTGATGCCGCTGGTCAGCCACACCGAGAATGCGATGCCGATCGCCAGCACCACCACGCCCAGCCCGATCAGGCTGTTGCGCGCGTTGACGTAGATATCGTTGATCTCGCGCGCGGTGGCGTCGATGCTGGTGCGCTGGATGTCGAGCAGCTTCTGGATCTCGGCCAGGTAGGCGTCGCCGGCGGGGACGAATTCCTTCTCCAGCACCTGGTTGGCCTCTTCGGTCAGGCCTTCCTGCTTGAGTTTGGTGATCTTGTCGCGGCCGTTGTTATACGGGTCGCGCACGCTCAGGATCTTCTGGAACGCTGCCTTTTCCTGCTCGGAGCTGAGCATCGGCTGCAGCTTGTCGCGCAGCTGCGCGATGCCTTCGATCGACGCCTTGGTCTCGGCGGCAAAGAACTGGCCCAGCGAAGGGTCGGCGCTGCGCGCCACCGCGGTGGTGCGGCGCACGCTGGTGTGCATGAGCCGGTACCAGTCGCTGACCAGCCGCTCCTTGGTCAGCGGCTGCTGCATCATCGCGTGGGTGCGCTCTGCCACCTGCTGCAGGCGCATCATGCCGAATACCGTCATGAGCGCCGACAGCAGCAATACCACCCCAAAACCGATGCCGAGGCGGACCCCGATTCCTAGTTTCTTCATGTCTTCTACCTGATTAGGACTGGTTACGGCGAAGTGCCGGCGCCCGGTGGGCGCTGCGTTCTCCGCTCTTGTCGTCCGCGGGCGGGCCCGACGGGCCGGCGCAGGCGCGGGCTATGGATGGCAACGGCATGGGGGACCGAAACTTTAGGGTCTTCCTCGATTGACGGCTAGAAGTGTGCGGATTCCGGCTATAGTGGAGTGAAATCCGGCGCAGGGCCGTCCCGCGGCCCGCTCCACCCCTGCTCACACTTCCCCCACCAGGAGATCCAGCATGGCCACGCCTCCCAATCCTTTTGCCGATTTCACCAAGCTGATGGAACAGTTCCGCGTGCCGGGCCTCGACATGAACGCCGTGATCGAGGCGCGCCGCAAGGATATCGAGGCCCTGACCGAGGCCAACAAGCTGGCCTACGAGGGCATGCAGGCCGTGATGCAAAAGCAGCAGGAAATCTTCATGCAGACCATGCAGCAACTGCAGGCCGCGGCGCAGCAGTACGGCACCACGGGCAATCCGGCCGAGGCCATGGCCAAGCATGGCGAGCTGGTGCAGCAGGCGCTGCAGCGGGCGTTCGAAAACATGCGCGAGCTGGCCGAGACCGCGCAGAAGGCGCAGGCCGAGGCGCTGACCGTGATCGGCAAGCGCGCCGAGCAGAACGTCAAGGAGGCCGGCGCACTGTTCCAGCAGCCCGGGAAAAAGGGCTAGCGGCCGGCCCTGGTATCGGACGGCCCACTATCCCAGAGCCTGGCTCCGGTGGGCCTCCGTCGTGCCGACGGCCGGCATTGCACCGGCCGCGTCCGGGTCAGATCGTCAGATCACCCCTTGCGCCAGCATGGCATCCGCCACCTTGACGAAGCCGGCAATGTTCGCCCCTTCCACGTAGTTGATATACCCACCCGCCTTCTGCCCGTGGTGGATGCAGTTCTGGTGGATGTCCTTCATGATCGCGTGCAGCTTCTCGTCGACCTCGGCGTGGTGCCACGACAGGCGCATCGCGTTCTGCGACATCTCCAGGCCGGAGGTCGCCACGCCGCCGGCGTTGCTGGCCTTGCCCGGCGCGTAGAGGATCTTCGCGTCGACGAAGCGGTCCACCGCTTCCAGCGTCGACGGCATGTTGGCGCCTTCGGCCACGCAGATCACGCCGTTGCCGAGCAGGGTTTCGGCATCGTTGCCGTCGAGCTCGTTCTGCGTTGCGCACGGCAGCGCGACGTCGGCGGGCACGTGCCACGGGGTGCGGCCGGCTTCGAACCGCATGCCGTGGCGGTCGGCAAAGTCGAGCAGGCGGCCGCGCTCTTCGTTCTTGAAGGCCATGACTTCGGCCAGCTGCGCCGTGGTCATGCCTTGCGGGTAGTGCAGCACACCGCCGGAGTCTGACAGGGTCAGCACCTTGGCGCCCAGCTCGATCGCCTTCTCGGCAGCGTATTGCGCCACGTTGCCCGAGCCGGAGATCAGCACGCGCAGGCCGTCGAACTCGCGGCCGCGGCGGTGCAGCATCTCCTGGGCGAAGTAGACAGTGCCGTAGCCGGTCGCTTCCGGGCGCATCAGGCTGCCGCCGTAGGCCAGGCCCTTGCCGGTAAAGACGCAGGCGGACTGGTTCGACAGCTTCTTCATCATGCCGGCCATGAAGCCGACTTCACGCGCGCCCACGCCGATGTCGCCGGCCGGGATATCGGTGTCGGGGCCGAGGTGGCGGTACAGCTCGGTCACCAGCGCCTGGCAGAAGCGCATCACTTCGCCGTCGGACTTGCCCTTGGGATCGAAGTCCGAGCCGCCCTTGCCGCCGCCCATGGGCAGCGTGGTGAGCGCGTTCTTGAAGGTCTGCTCGAAGCCCAGGAACTTCAGCACCGACAGGTTCACGGTCGGGTGGAAGCGCATGCCGCCCTTGTACGGGCCGATCGCCGAGCTGTGCTGGACGCGGAAGGCGCGGTTGACCTGCACCTGGTTGCGGTCATCGGTCCAGGCCACGCGGAACTGGATCACGCGCTCGGGCTCGACCAGGCGCTCGAGCAGGGCCTGGTCGGCGTAGCGCGGATTGCGCTCGACGAACGGCCAGAGCGTCATCATCACTTCCTTCACGGCCTGGAGGAATTCAGGTTGATTGGGGTCGCGGCGGGCGACCCCCGCCAGGAATGCGTCGAGGGAAGGAACGTTCACGATGTCTCTGCTGTGCTGGTGCTGTGTCTGGTCTGACGGCCCTGCCGGCTGGTGCCGGTCTCTGGAGCCGTTTGGCGTTGCGCCGGGGGGAAGGTGGGTGGCCTCCAATTGTCCAGACATTGACGGCATGCCGTGCCTGTCTGGCAACCCGAAACTGTAGCACCAGCATGGGGCATGTGGCAGTCAAAACACCTGTGACTGCCACGTGAAGGCTACATTTTGGTGCGAACAGCGGGGCTTTTCGTTCGATCAGCGCACAGATGCGATCGAAAAACGACTTGCCGCGCGGCTAGGCAATTAGCAGCTTGGCGCCGCGCTCCTTCAGCGCCGCCCCGATTTCCGGCTCGGGCGCCATGTCCGTGATCAGCCAGGCAGCCAGGTCGAAGTGCTTGATCGTCACGCCGGTGTTGCGGCCGAACTTGGTGTAGTCGGCTACCACGCATGGGGTGTCGGCAGCCATCAGCATGCGGCTGCGCAGTTCGGCCGCGGCGCGCGAGAAGTCGCAGATCTCGCCGCGGGGCGTGACGCCGCCGATGCCGATAAAGGCAAAGTCGGTGTGGTAGCGCGACAGCTGCTCGATGGTGTCCCAGCCGTGGGTCGCGTCTTCATTGTCCTGCAGCTCGCCACCAAGCACGATCACGCGGTTGCCGTTGCGCCGGCCCAGCAGCTGGGCGATGGCAAGGTCGTTGGTGTAGACCAGCAGGTTGTGGTGGCCGTGCAGCGCCTGCGCCACCGCATGGGTGGTGGTGCCATAGTCCAGGATCAGCGATGCACCGTCGCGCACCAGTTCCGCGGCGCGCACGCCGATGGCGCGCTTGCCTTCGGCATTGACCGCGGCGCGGGCCTGGGTGTCGGGCTCGGTGCGGTCCGAGGCCAGCGCGCCGCCGTGGGTCAGCACCAGCAGGCCGCGGCCGGCGAGCGTGTTCAGGTCGCGCCGGATGGTCTCGCGCGAGACGTCGAGCTCGGCCACCAGCTCGCTGATGGCCAGGGCGCCGGTGGCGGAGAGCTGGTCGAGGATGTATTTCTGCCGTTGTTCGGCGAGCACGGGGACTCCGGGAGCGTGTTTAGCTGAGCGGTGATTCTAGCGCGGGTGTGATTGGCATGGTGGCAGCCAACTACCGCGGACCTGCTCGCTCTCCCGCTTGCGTGAGAGCGAGCAGGTCCGCGGTCGAATCAACGCGCTTGATACTTCACGCCCACGGCAACGTCACCGTCTTTAAATTGGTAAAGCTCTTGGCCGCTTCCTGCACGCCTTCCTTGTAGCCCAGCCCCGAATCCTTGATGCCGCCGAAAGGCGTTAGCTCGATGCGGTAGCCCGGCACTTCCCACAGGTTCACCGTGCCGACATGCAGCGAGTTGGCGATCTTCGTGAACGCCTCGATATCGTTGGTGCAGACCCCCGACGACAGGCCGAACGCCGTGCCGTTGGAAATCCGGATCGCATCATTGATATCGCGGAAGGTGATGATGGGCGATACCGGCCCGAAGGTCTCCTCGCGCACCACCGTCATCGCCGGGTCGACGCGGTCGATCACCGTCGGCGCGTAGCTGGCGCCGATGCGCTGGTTGCCGGCCAGCAACCGCGCGCCCTGCGCCACCGCCTCGTTGACGCGCGCCTCGAACAGCATGGCGGCCTCTTCGTCGATCACCGTGCCCATGTCGACGCCACGGTCCATCGGGTTGCCATACGTCCACGCGCGGGTCTTCTCCACCACCATTTCGGTGAAGCGCGCCGCGACCGCCTGGTGCACCAGCATGCGCTTGACCGCGGTGCAGCGCTGGCCCGAGTTCTTGTACGAGCCCTGCACCGCGAGGTCGGAGGCGCGCTCGAGGTCGGCGTCGGCCAGCACGATCAGCGGATCGTTGCCGCCCAGCTCCAGCACCACGCGCTTGTAGCCGGCCTTGCTGGCGATGTACTTGCCGATGGCCACGCCGCCGGTGAAGGTGACGAGGTCGACGGCCGGATGGGTGATCAGCTCATCGGCGATCTCGCGCGGGTCGCCGGTGACCACCTGCAGCATCTGCGGCGGCAGCCCGGCCTCGTACAGCAGGTCGGCAAGGTAGTACGCCGACAGCGGCACCTTTTCCGACGGCTTCAGCACCATGCGGTTGTTGGTCGCAATCGACGGCGCCACCTTGTGCGCCACCTGGTTCATCGGGTGGTTGAACGGCGTGATGGCGCAGATCACGCCGAGCAGCGGCTCGCGCTGGGTCAGCACGCGGCGCTTCTTGCCGTGCGGGGTCAGGTCGCAGGAGAACAGCTGGCCGTCGTCGCGCAGCGCCTCGGTGGCGGCGAAGCCGAGCACGTCGGCCACGCGGCCGATCTCGTACAGCGAGTCCTTCTTGGACAGGCCGGACTCCAGCGTGATCAGGTCCGACGCTTCCTCGGTGCGCTCGCGCAGCAGCGCGGCGGCGCGGTTCAGGATGGCGGCGCGCTCGTAGCGGGTCAGCTTGGAACGGTACGCCTGCGCCACGCCGAAGGCGCGGCGCACGTCGTCGAGCGTGGCCTTGGGCACGGTGCCCACCAGCGTGCCGTCATACGGGTTGCGCACCTCGATCACGCGCTCGCGCACGATCTTCTGGCCATCGATGCGCAGCGCCTCCGCGCGGAAGTGCGGGCTGACGGTGCCTGCAGGGAAATGGGGGGCATTCATGGGATTTCTCCGGTCAGTACGGGAGCAACGGCCCGCTGCGGGCCGCGGTGCAGCTCTCAGTGCAGGTCTCAGTGCAGGTCTCAGTGCAGGTGATTGAGCGCCACGTCGAAGATGTCGAAATTGCGCATCACGGTCTTGCCCGGGATGCCGGCCGTCGGACGGTTGAACACCAGCGGCACGGTCTGCTCCGAGACGCCGCCGTGCGAGCGCAGCGGCGCATCGAGCCCGGACAGGTCGTGGCGGCTGCGGCTGGTGCCCAGCACCACGTGCTTGTCGCTAGTCACCACCAGGTCGCCCACGCGGTCGGACGGCAACTCGAAGCGCGCGCAGGCTTCGGTGTTGTCGAGCACGCTTTCCACGCCCGGCAGGTCGGACAGCCGGGCCTTGAGCGCGTCGCGGTCGGCGCCTTCGGGCAGGTAGACGGTGGCGTACGAGCCGAGCGCGCCGTGGTGGACCACATAGGGATCCGTGATCGGCAGGATCACGCGCGCCCCGCCCTCGTCAACGCCGCGGCCAAGCCATGCATCCAGATGGTCCTGCAGGTAGATCACGTTGGGCGCCTTGGTGGCATCGTCGTGCTTGGCGTTCATGCCGTGGTCGGCCGTCAGCGCCACCACGCAGCCGAGTTCATCCAGGCGCGCGAGGTACTTGTCCATCATCGCGTAGAAGGCGTTGGCGCCGTCCGAGCCGGGTGCGAACTTGTGCTGGATGTAGTCGGTGGTGGACAGGTACATCAGGTCGGGGCGGCGCGTTTCCATCAGCCGCACGCCGGCGGCAAAGACAAACTCGGACAGCTCGGCGCTGTAGACATCGGGCACCGGCATGCCGACCAGTTCCAGCACGCCGTCGATGCCGTTCTCCGCCACCGTGGCCTGGTCGGCCTTCTCGGACGAAAAGCAGATGCCGCGCATGCCGTGGCCGAGCAGGCGGCGCAGCTTGTCCTTGGCGGTCACCACCGCGACGCTGGCGCCGGCGCCGGCAAACGCGGCCAGGATGGTGCCCGCGCGCAGGTACTTGGGGTCGTTCATCATCACTTCCTCGCCGCGGCCGTCATTGGCGCTGCGGTCGAAGAAATAGTTGCCGCAGATGCCGTGCACCGCGGGCGGCGCGCCGGTGACGATGGAAAGGTTGTTCGGGTTGGTGAAGGTGGGCACCACGCAAGCGCCGCGGAACGACGAGCCGCTGGCGAGCAGTTGCTTGACGTAAGGCGCGCTGCCGCTGTCGGCTGCGGCCTCAAGGTAGTCGAACTCGCAGCCGTCGACGCAGACCACCACGACGGGCTGCTGCATCCAGCGGTAGCAGCGCTGGTTGACGGTAATGGTGCGGGCGGGAACGTTGGTATCGGGCATGGTGGCGGTCCGGTGTGCGAGTGTTTGGGAATCGATGGTTGTGGTCGTCAGTCGGCCGCACCGGTGCCGGCGGTACCGGCGGTATCGGGATCGACAGCGGCATGCATGCGCGCGCGTCCGCGCTCGACGTGCTCGCGCATCAGCCGCGCCGCCAGCTCGCCGTCGCGCGCGGCGATGGCCGAGACGATGGCGCGGTGCTCGCGGGTGGAATCGGGCATGGCCGCGTTGCTGCCCGACAGCGCCTCGCGCCGGAACAGCGTCAGCTCCTTGACCAGGCGCCGGTAGGTGTCGAGCAGCTTGCCGTTGCCGGCCAGCTCGACCATGCGGTCGTGGAAGGCAAAGTTCAGGCGCGCGTATTCGTCCAGGTCGCGGGCAGCGCTGGCGGCGCCCAGCGCCTCGACCAGCGCGCGCAGTTCGCGCAAGCCTTCCGCCGTGATGCGGGCCGCCAGTTGCCGGCCGACGAATTCATCGAGCACCGCGCGCAGTTCATAGATCTCGTCGGCTTCCCGCACTGAGATGGCACGCACGAACACGCCGCGGTTCTTTTCGGTGCGCAGCAGGCCGGCCTGCTCCAGCGCGCGGAACGCTTCACGCACCGGGCCGCGCGAAACGTTGAGCTGGCCCGCGACTTCGACCTCGTTGAGCTTGGCTCCCGGCGGCAGTTCGCCGGACATGATCCGCAGCTCCAGTTCGCGCTGGACCAGCGTGGTCAGCGACTGGCTCTGCAGGATGGTGATTTCACTCGCCAGCGGGACTTGGCGTGACATGAAAAACTCCCGTTTGTGACGGATTCAGCAATATCGAAAATCCTTGTTGCGATTAAAGCAAGCGGTTTGTATATTGTCAACAATCAAGACATCGGTGGCACCAACAGGGTAACGCAAAAGCTGGAAATAGCCGGGCACATGTCTTGCGAGTGTTGTAGAACAAGGGTTTCAAGGTGATACATGGCTGTGCAACCCGCGCCACACGTTGCAACATATTCACCAAAATGACACATATCTCCACCTACAATGCCGGAAAACGGAGGCCTCATGAAACTGTCCATCAAGTCCGCCCTGCACACCGCCGCCGCCCTGCTCGCACTGGGCGCCGCCAGCACCGCGCTGGCGCAGAAAACCACCCTGACCGTCTACACCGCGTGGGAAATCGAAACGCTGAAGCCATACGCCGAAGGCTTCGCCAAGGTCGCGCCCGACATCGAGCTGAAGTACGTGCGCGACTCCACCGGCGTCATCACTGCCAAGGCACTCGCTGAAAAGGCCAATCCGCAAGCGGACGTGATCGCCGGCCTGGCCGCATCCAGCCTGGAGCTGCTCAAGCAGGAAGGCATGCTGATGCCCTACGCCCCCAAGGGCTTCGAAAAACTGACGCGCCATTACAGCGACCAGGCCACGCCGCCGTCGTGGGTGGGCCTCGATGTGTGGGGCGCGACGGTCTGCTTCAACACGGTCGAAGCCAGGAAGCGCAACCTGCCCCGCCCGGAAAGCTGGAAGGACCTGGCCAAGCCGGTCTACAAGGGCGCCATCGTGATGCCCAGCCCGGCGTCGTCCGGCACCGGCTTCCTCGACGTGACCGCATGGCTGCAGCTGTTCGGCGAGCAGGAGGGATGGAAGTACATGGACGCGCTGCACGAGAACATCGCCCAGTACACGCACAGCGGCTCCAAGCCGTGCAAGCAGGCGGGCGCGGGCGAGTTCCCGATCGGCATCTCGTTCGAGCTGCGCGCGCACAAGACGCTGGCCTCGGGCGCGCCGATCGAGATGATCTTCCCGAAGGAAGGGCTGGGCTATGACATCGAGGCCGCCGGCATCGTCAAGGGGACCAAGAAGCAGGAGGCCGCGCAGCGCTACCTGGACTGGCTGGCGAGCAAGGAAGCGGCGCAGCTGTTCGCCAGGGACTGGGCCATCGTGACCTACCCGGGTGTGGCCCGGAAGGTCGAGACCATCCCTGCGAACTACGAGCAGATGCTGGTCAAGAATGATTTCAGCTACATCGCCAAGAACCGCGAGCGCGTGCTGAACGAATGGCAGAAGCGGTACGCCGGCAAGTCGGAAAAGCAGTAATCCGGGAACGCCTGGGCCCGGCGCGCGAGCGCCGGACTACTGCCACGACAACATCGCCGAGGATCCCACGCCATGCATTCCCCAACCTCCACGGCTGAGACCTATCTCAGCCTGAAAGGCATCCACAAGCGCTTCGGCAGCGGCGCCAGCCCTTTTGTCGCGCTGCATCACATCGACCTGGACGTGCGCCAGGGCGAGCTGCTGTGCTTCCTCGGCCCGTCCGGCTGCGGCAAGACCACGCTGCTGCGCATCATCGCCGGACTGGAATCGCAGAACGCCGGCACCATCCACCAGGGCGGGCGCGACATCTCCACGCTGCCGCCGATGGAGCGCGACTACGGCATCGTGTTCCAGTCGTATGCGCTGTTTCCCAACCTGACCGTGGCGGACAACGTCGCCTACGGCCTGGTCAACCGGCGCATGCCGCGCGACCAGCGCCGCGCGCGCGTCGATGAACTGCTGACGCTGGTGAGCCTGCCCGACCGCGGCAGCCAGTACCCCGCGCAGCTCTCCGGCGGCCAGCAGCAGCGCGTGGCGATCGCGCGTGCGCTCGCCACCTCGCCCGGCCTGCTGCTGCTGGACGAACCCCTGTCCGCGCTCGACGCACGCGTGCGCGTGCGGCTGCGCAGCGAGATCCGCGCGCTGCAGCAGCGCCTGAACATCACCACCATCCTGGTCACGCACGACCAGGAAGAGGCGCTGTCGATGGCGGACCGCATCGTGGTCATGAACCAGGGCGTGATCGAGCAGGTCGGCACGCCGGCGCAGGTCTACCAGCGACCGGCCACGCCCTTTGCGGCGGACTTCGTCGGCAAGACCAACATGCTGGGCGCGCGCGTGGGCAGCGACGGCGCGCTGCATCTTGGCGGCGTGCGCATGCACTGCCACGCACCGGCCGGCTGCGGCGCGGAGGAAGCGGTGCAGGTGTTCTTCCGGCCGGAAGACGTCTGCGTACGCGGCGTCGAGCAGCACGGGCCCAATGTGCTGGAGGCCACCGTAGACAAGATCGAGTTCCTGGGCGCGTTCTCGCGCCTGACGCTGCGACTGCCCGATGCCGCGTCGGGCACGCTGTGCGCCGACCTCTCGCTGAATGACCTGCACGAACTGCGCCCGAATACCGGCGACCGCCTGCGCCTGGCCATCCCCGCCGACCGCCTTCGTATCTTCCGCCACGCATGCGCCTGAGCCTCTCGACGGCGCCGGCCACTGCGCCGGCTACCGATACCGCCCCGGGCGCCGTGCCGGCCGGGATTTCCAGTCCCGGCACGAGGCCTTCCCTGCCGGCGCCACCCGCGTTCGTTGCCACCTCGGTGCGTGCGCACTGGAGCGACCGGCTCGCGCACCTGCTGCTGGCACTGGCCGCAGTCGCCCTGCTCTGCTTCGTGCTGGCTCCGATCGCGATGATCCTGGCCAAGAGCGTGCAGAACCGCGACGGCTCGCTGGCGGGGATCGCACATTTCCGCGCCTACTTCGAATCGCCGGCGCTGCTGCGCTCGGTGTGGAACAGCCTGTGGGTCTCGGCGCTGGCCACCTGCATCACCGTGCCGCTGGCCTTTACCTTTGCCTACGCGCTGACGCGCAGCCGCATTGCCTGCAAGGGGCTGCTGCGCAACCTGGCGCTGATCCCGCTGCTGGCACCGTCGCTGCTGGCAGCCATTTCCTTTATCTTCTGGTTCGGCAACCAGGGGTTGCTCAAGCCGTGGATGGGCAGCACGCAGATCTACGGGCCGCTGGGGATCGTCGCCTCGCTGGTGTTCGCCACGTTTCCGCATGCGCTGATGATCCTGGTCACGGCGCTGTCGCTGACCGACGCGCGGCTGTACGAGGCGGCCGACGCGCTGGGCACCTCGACCGTGCGCAAGTTCTTCACCATCACCGTGCCGGGCGCGCGCTATGGCCTGGTCAGCGCGGCGATGGTGGTGTTCACCTATGCGATCTCCGACTTCGGCATCCCCAAGGTGATCGGCGGCAACTTCCATATGCTGGCCACCGATATCTACAAGCTGGTGATCGGCATGCAGGACTTCTCGCAGGGCGCGGTGGTGTCGCTGATGCTGCTGGTACCGGTGGCGGTCACCTACTGCGTCGACGCGCGCGTGCAGAAGCGCCAGATGGCGCTGATGTCGGCCCGCTCGGTGCCCTACGTGCCGCGCCGCAGCCGCCGCTTCGACCTCGCCATGGCATCGTTCTGCTGGCTGACGGCGGCGCTGATGGTGGCGGTGATGGGCATGGCGATCTATGCGTCCTTCGTCAAGCTGTGGCCGTACAACTTCTCGCTGTCGCTGAACCACTACCGCGTCGGGCTGGTCGAGGGCGGCGTGGTCGATTCCTACCTGAACAGCGTGCGCATGGCCGCGCTGGCCGCGGTGATCGGCCCGGTGTTTATCTTCGCCACCGCCTACCTGCTGGAGAAGACGCGCGGGCTGGACTGGCTGCGCGGCTTCGTGCGGCTGATGGCGGTGCTGCCGATGGGCGTGCCGGGACTGGTGCTGGGGCTGGGCTACATCTTCTTCTTCGTGCCGCAGGCCAACCCGCTGCATGGCCTGTACCAGACGCTGGGCATCCTGGTCCTGGTGACGATCGTGCACTACTACGCGTCGTGCCACCTGACCGCGGTGACCGCGCTCAAGCAGCTCGACAGCGAGTTCGAGGCCGTGTCCGCATCGCTGAAGGTGCCCTTCTACAAGACCTTCTTCAAAGTCACTGTGCCGGCCTGCCTGCCCGCCATCCTGGAGATCTCGCGCTACCTGTTCATCAACGCCATGACCACGGTGTCGGCGGTGGTGTTCCTCTACGGCGCCGACACCAAGCTGGCCTCGGTCGAGATCGTCAACCTGGACGAGTCCGGCGACATCGGCCCGGCGGCGGCCATGGCCACGCTGGTGGTGGTGACCTCCGCGCTGGCCTGCCTGCTCTATTACCTGCTGCAACGCGTGCTCGACCGCAAGACCCAGGCATGGCGCCAGGGCCAGGCAAGCGACTGAACTCTTCCAATACGCAATTTCTCCTTCCCCAATCTCCTTCACAACGAGGAGTTCCCAATGATCCGCGGCAACGACCCGATCCTTCTGACCCCCGGCCCACTCACCACCTCGCTCGCGACCAAGCAGGCCATGCTGCGCGACTGGGGATCGTGGGATGCCAGCTTCAACAGCATCACGCGCAGCCTGTGCGATGACCTCGTGCGCATCGTCCACGGCGAAGGCACCCATGTGTGCGTGCCGATGCAGGGCAGCGGCACCTTTTCCGTGGAAGCCGCCATTGCCAACGTGGTGCCCCGCGACGGCAAGGTACTGGTGCCGCAGAACGGGGCGTACTGCCAGCGCATCCTGAAGATCTGCAAGGTGCTGGGCCGCGCCGGCGTGGAACTGCCGCTCCCCGAAGACCAGCCGGCCACGGCCGCGCTGATCGAGCAGGCGCTCGCACGCGACCCGTCGATCACGCACGTGGCGCAGGTGCATTGCGAGACCGGCGCCGGCGTGCTGAACCCGCTGCCGGAGATTGCAGCGCTGTGCCAGCGGCTTGGCAAGGGACTGATCGTCGATGCGATGAGTTCGTTCGGCGCGATCGAGATCGACGCGCGCACCATGCCGTTCGATGCGCTGGTGGCTGCCACCGGCAAGTGCATCGAGGGCGTGCCGGGCATGGGGTTCGTGCTGGTGCGCAAGGATGTGCTGGAAGCCAGCCAGGGCAACAGCCATTCGCTGGCGCTCGATCTGTACGACCAGTACGTCTACATGCAGAAGACCACGCAGTGGCGCTTCACGCCGCCCACGCACGTGGTGGCGGCGTTCCGCGCGGCGCTGGACCAGTTCCTGGAAGAAGGCGGGCAGCCAGTGCGCGGGGCGCGCTATCGCAAGAATTGCGATGCGTTGATCCGAGGCATGGGCGAGCTCGGCTTCCGGCCGTTCCTGCCTGCGGCGGTGCAGGCGCCGATCATCGTCACCTTCCATGCGCCGGCGGATGCGCGCTATGACTTCAAGACGTTCTATGGCAAGGTGCGCGAGCGCGGCTACATCCTGTATCCGGGCAAGCTGACGCAGGTGGAGACGTTCCGGGTTGGCTGCATTGGCGCGATCGACGACAACGAAATGCGCAATGTGGTGACGGCGGTTGGCGAGGTGCTGCGAGAAATGGGGATTGACATGCAGGCACCGCTGGCGCAGGCGGCATGATCGGTTTTACCTCCCAACGCTAGCAGCAGGCTCCCCTCTCCCGGCCCCTCTCCCGCGCGCGGGAGAGGGGCCGGGAGAGGGGAGCAAACCCCGGGTCCAGACACACTTCCGATGCCCCTCCCCACCGACTTCCACGGCGTCGCCTTTGCCGCCGTGATGCTGTCCGCGCTGATGCACGCGTCCTGGAACGCCATCGTCAAGATCGGCGGCGACCGCCTGTCGTCGATGGCGCTGATCGACACCTTCTGCCTGCTGGTGGCGATTCCCTTCCTGTTCCTCGTACCCATGCCAGCGCCGCAGGCCTGGCCCTTCCTGCTGGCCACGGTGGCGCTGGAAGTGGTCTACAAGCTGGCGCTGGTGGCCGCCTACAACCGTGGCGACTTCAGCCAGGCCTATCCGCTGATGCGCGGCTCGGCGCCGATGATGGTGGCGGTCCTGTTGTTGCTGACCGGCACCGAGCGGCTCGGCCCCCGCGGCTATGCCGGCATCGCCCTGATTTGCTGCGGCCTGGTCAGCCTGGTGCGCTGGCGCCGGCAGTCGCCGGACCTGCTCGGCTTTGCGCTGCTGGCCGGCGCGTGCCTGGCCGGTGGGACGGTGATCGACGGCACGGCGGTCAAGCGCTACGGCGAAGTCTTCACCTACATCGTCTGGCTGCAGGCGATGTCGCACATCTTCATGCCCGCCTACGCGCTGAACCGGCGCGGCAGCGCACTACTGACGCTGCTGCGCGCGGAATGGAAGCGCGCCTGGATCGGCGGCATCAACCGCGTGGGCTCGTACGCGCTGATGCTGTGGGCGATGACGCTGGCGCCGGTGACCAAGCTGGCGGCGCTGCGTGAATCGAGCGTGATCTTTGCCGCGCTACTGGGTCATTTCCTGCTGCGCGAACCGTTCGATCGCCGGCGGCTGATCGCGACCGGGCTGGTGCTTGCCGGCATCCTGACGCTGCAGCTGGCACGCTAGACGCCACACGCGGGCGGGGTGGGCGCCCCGCGCCGCGCCCGGGCCATTCGCACCCCACCCCGCCTTCGGCGCAACCCGCTGTTTTTCCACGAAAGCCGCCGCGTCCGCCGGGTCCGCGGCGCCCCACCCCCGCTCCCGCCTCCCCCCCTCCTCCCCCGCCGTGCCGCCGGTTGCAAGGCCTGGCCGGCCTGGCCCGCTTGTTGCACATTGGGTTGGCCAACCCGCCCCACCCGCGACAGCCACGATATGGTCGACAGCTCGGTCTCAGGCCTTGACCCCAGTGCAGCCGCCGTGGCGCTGCAGGTGGTCCGGTATGTGCGCCGCAATCCGCGGGCCGCCGATACCTGCAACGGCATTGCCCGCTGGTGGCTGCCGGCCGGCGCGCAGGCCGACCCTGCGGTGGTACTGCGGGCGCTGGAGGCGCTTGTGCGGGACGGGATGCTGCAGGCGAGGCGCTTGCCCTCGGGAGACTTCCTCTACAGCGCCGCCGCCGCTTTCGGCAACGGCAACGACAGCGCGCCGCGCAACGGGAACTGAGCGATGAAGACAGCGATACGCGATGCCTGCCAGAGCCTGCGCCGCCATATCGAGCAGGCGCTGCGCGACGACCCGGACTTGTCGCCGTACTTCGATCCGGCCGACCCGATGCCGGACGCGATCGGCACCATGATCGTCTCGCTGGACACGCCGCAAGAGCTGGAAGAGCGCGATCGCGAAGGCCTGTCGCTGTGGCTCTACCTGGTCCAGCGCGAGGAATTCACGCTCAACCGCCCGCCCCGGCGCAGCGCCGCCGACCGCATCGAACATCGCCCGCTGCCGCTGCGCCTGCATTTCCTGGTCACGCCCCAGGTCGCGGATGAGCGCGAAGACGCCACCGACCTCGAGCACCTGATCCTGGGCAAGATCCTGCAGCTTTTCCACGACGACGCCAGCCTGAGCGGCGCGCGCCTGGCCGGCACGCTGGCCGGCTCCGGGCTGGAGTTCTTCGTGCGGCTGGAGCCGCTGTCGCTGGAGGAGATCACGCGCGTCTGGGACGCGCTCGACAAGCCCTACCAGCTTTGCGTGTCGTTCGAGATGAGCATCGTGCCGATCGCCTCGGGCCACGATCCGGAGCGGGTCACGCCGGTGGACTCGGTGCTGTCCGAACACGGCATCGCCAGCGTGCAGGAGCCGGCATGATGGACTGCCGCCCGGAAACCATCGGCGCCGCCACCTGGCACCTTTGCCCCGACCCGCTGCAGCCGGCGGGCGCAAGATTGCGCGCACTGGTACAGGCGCGGCTGATCGATGAGATCACGCAGCGGCCGGTGCAGGCCAGCCGGGTCGGCACGACCGACCGGCGCCTGGCCTTGCACGTGGCCCAGCGCATCACGCGCGATGGCCTGGCGGGTCTCGCCGGCTGGCCGGCCAGCGTCTTCCCGGCCCTGGCATCGGGCGCTGCCGCGATACCAATGCGGATCGAAGCCCACGGCTACCTGCCACTCGACCTCGACGGCACGCTCGGCCCGTTCCCCGCCTTCCCCGGCGACTTCACGGCGCTGGACCACGGCGATGTCTTCCTGCACCGGACCGGGGTCGCCTGCAAAGGCCGCGTCGTGCGGCGCGACACGGCGGCCAACTTGCCCCTGCCCGGCGCGACGGTGGAGATCGACGGCGTATGGCCGACCTATCCGCCCGCTGGCGTGATGCCTGCCGCGGTGATGGAACCGGCCAACCTGGTAGCGCTGTCGCCTGGGCTTTACCGCAGCCATGCGGTGGCCGCACTGGCGCGCTGCGATCTGGTCGAAGACCTGCCGCAGGCCAAGCGCCTGCTCCAGCCCGCCGCGCCGGGCGCGCGCCAGCTGCGGCTGGACAACCGCGACACACTGGCGCCCGGCATGCCGCTGGTGATCGACGCCGGCGATGCCGAACGCCGGGAAGTGATCGGCATCCATGCGGTCGATACCAGCCTGTCCGCCGACCAGCCGGCCTGGGTTGAACTCGACTACCCGCTCAGGCACCTGCACCGGCGCCAGGCGCAGGCAGTGCCCGCCAGCATCCCCGCCACGCACGACCCGCGCAACCTGTCGCGCGCGGCGCAGGCGGGCGACCCGTGCGCCTTCCTGGCGGCGGCCGCGCCGTGGCCGGCGTTGTCGCTGGTGCAGGTCGACGACGGCGCCAACCCGCCCGAATACCAGCGCATCGAGCACTACGCCACCGCCGCCGACGCCGACGGCTATTTCCGCCTGCCGCGCATCTCGCGGCTGGCCCTGTTCCGGCTGCGCGCCACGCACCCCGCGCCGCCGCAACCGCTGCTGCTGACCATCGAGCCCGACTACGGGCTGGCCGAGCAGGTCCTGCCGGTGGCTTTCGAATGACGCGAATGAACTACGCCCTCCTGTTCCGTCCCGCAACCGCATAGGGGAACCAATATGCCCGAATATCTCGCACCCGGCGTCTACGTCGAGGAAACCCAGGCGAGCAACAAGCCGATCGAGGGGGTCAGCACCAGCACCACCGGGCTGGTCGGCGTGACCGAGCGCGGCCCGCTGAACGTGCCGCAGCTGGTCACCAGCTTCGGCGAGTTCCAGCGGCTGTTCGGCGGCATGCTGCCAGCGGACGAGTTCACCGGGCCGGGCGCACGCGTGCACAGCTACCTGCCGCATGCGGTCGAGGGCTTTTTCCTCAACGGCGGCAAGCGCGCCTGGGTCACGCGCGTGCTGCCGGAGCAGGCCGAGCGCGCGCGGCGCGACCTGTTCCACCTCGACCTGGCCAATGCGGCCATCGGCGGCAGCGTACTGCTGCGCCCGGCACTGCAGGACACCGGCACGGCCATCAACCTGCCGCGGCTGTACGTGCTCGATCCCGGCAACTTCGGCGTCGGCGACTGGGTGCGCGTAGGCGACGGCAGCCGCGCCGACTACCGCCAGGTGCAGGCGCTGGGTGCGGCGCCGGCCCATACCGCGCTGACGCTGCCGCTGTATTTCTCGCACGCGGCCGGCGCGCCGACGCGCGATATCGCCGTCACCGTGAACGCCACGCTCAGCCCCTTCACGCTGCGCGACGACACCCGCGCCGGCGCCACCGAAGTGGTGCTCAGCGGCACCGCCGCACTGATCACCACACTGCTGCCGCTGACGCACCAGCTGCTGCAGGTCGATGGTGCCGAGTACGTGTTTGCCGCCGCGGTGGTCGGGCTAAGTACGACCGAGGCCCGCGTGCTGCTGGAAACCCCGCTGCGGCTGCCGCATGCGCGCGGCGCGCAGGTCGACGGCCTCGACATCCCGGCCGGCGCCAACGTCAACCTGGACGTGGCGGCCAGCGCCGGCGGCCTGCTGCTGTTCGGGCCCGGCTTCAGCACCGCGGGCAACCTGGTGGTGGTCGGCGTGGGCAGCGCGCAGGAAGAAGTGCAGCGCGTCGGCACGCTGGCGCAGCTGCCGCTGGACGTGCCCGCCTACGCGCCTTACCCGGCCGGCACCATCGGCCAGCTGGTCACGCTGGACGACGACGCGCGCACGGTCGTGGACCTGCCGACCAATGTGGTGGTGCCGCTCGATACCGTGGCCGGCATGAGCGCCGGCATGACCTTCACCTTCGGCGCCAACAACCAGGTGGTGGCGGCGGTCAACCAGGCCCTCGGCCTGGTGCGCCTGGCCGCGCCGCTGCCAGGCCCGGCGCTGGCCGCCGGCGATGCCGTGCAGGTGGGCGCGATAGCGGCCAGCGTGGTGGCCTATCCGACCGAACGCGTGGTGCCGCTCGACAGCGTCAACGGCGTCGAGACCGGCATGACCTTCGACAATGCCGGCGATACCGCGCTGGTTGCGACCGTGCTGCCCGACCTGCGCGCGGTGGTGCTGGCGACCGCGCTGGCGGCAGCGCCTGCCGCCGGCACCGCGGTCACGGTCGGCGGCAATGCCAATACGGCGCAGTCCCTGCTGCGCCCCGACGTGATCCCGCTGGACGATGTCGACGGCCTGGCGCCCGGCATGTCGATCACCATCGGCGCCGATACCGGCACCATCAGCGCCGTCAACACCACGGTGGGCGCGGTCGCGCTTCAGGCCCCGCTGCCCGCGGCGCCCGCCGCAGGCGCCACCGCCAGCTTCGCGCTGCGCCACACCACCCAGGCCGCCGGCGCCGGCGCCACGACGCTGGCGCTGGACAACCGCCTCGGCCTCGATGCCGGCGACGTGCTGCGCATCGGTGCATCTCCGGACGAGGAATACGTGACCATCGCGCGCATGCTGGGCGAGCGCGGCGTCTCGCCCGACGCCGGCGTGGTCCAGCTGGCGCACCCGCTGAGCGGGGGCCATGCCAGCGGCGTCGAGGTCGCGCGCCAGGACGTGGTGGTCGACACCACGCGCCAGCCGGCCACGCTGGTGCTGTCGCCCGCCGACGGCAGCGATCAATTGCTGGTTGGCGACGGCACCACCTATGGTGCGGTGCTGCCGGAAGTGGTCCGCTTCACCACCGCGGACGGCATTGCCTACTTCCACCGCCTCGACGGCGCCGCGGCCAATGCCAGCCCGCTGGAGATCGAACTGGACGACCGCCTCGACTTCAGCCACGCCGCGGGCGCGGTGGTGGCCGAGCGCAACCGGCTGTTCGCGGTGCAGGCGCTGGACGCCGGCGGCTGGGGCGACCGGCTGATGGTCGCCGCGGCGGACGAGGCCAGCAGCCTCGCGGCCAACGCCAATGTGCTGGCCGCCAACCCGCCGCCGGGGCCGGGCATGTTCTCGTCGCTGCAACTGGCCACGCTGACCGGCATCGAGCCCGGCACCATCCTGGAGCTGCTCGCACCCGACGGCGCGCCGGTGGCCGGCGCCCCGCTGCTGAAGGCGCGCGCGGTAGACCGCGCCAGCCGGCTGGTGCTGCTGGACCCGCCCGGGCTGCAGGCAGCACATATGAACGCCGTCAACAACGCGCTGATGGCCGGCCTCAACGCCCGTGTGCGCTCGCGCGAGTGGAGCCTGACGGTGCTACTGCGCCAGCGCCCCGACCCCGCCGTACCCACGCGCAACGACAACCTGCTGGACCAGGAGAGCTTCCGCCAGCTGTCGATGGACCCGCGCCACAGCCGCTATTTCGAGCGCGTGATCGGCGCCACCTTCACGCCGGGAGCGCCCGCCGACGACGCCGGCAACCCGCTGCGGCGCTGGGACCGGCGCTCCGAAGGGGCGTCGCAGTATATTCGCGTGCTGGACCTGGAGCCGGTGATCGCCAACCGCACCGCGATCCGGCTCGGGCCGGAGGCCTTGCTGGACGTGCTGCCTTCCGGCCTGGTGCGCCCCGCGCGCCTGCCGCTGTCCGGCGGCAGCGATGCCGTGCCGCTGATGGGTGATCCCATGTACGCCGGCACCGACAACAACGAGCCCGACCTGCGCACCGGCCTGCAGGCACTGAAAAACCCGCAGAACATCTCGCTGGTCGCGATTCCCGGCCAGACCACCGCGGCCCTGCAGCAGGCGCTGATCGACCAGTGCGAGGCGATGCGCTACCGCTTCGCCGTGCTCGACGGCCCGCCGCCCGACAACGACACGCTGGCCGACGTGCAGGACCTGCGCAGCCGCTACGACTCGCGCTATGCCGCGGTCTACCACCCGTGGCTGACCATTCCCGACCCGTTCCCGCAGAGCCTGGCCAACCTGCGGCAGGTGCCGATCCCGCCGTCCGGACACATGCTCGGCATCTATGCCCGCGTGGACAACGAGCGCGGGGTGCACAAGGCGCCGGCCAATGAAGTCGTGCGCGGCATCAGCGGGCTGACGCGCTACTTCAGCAAGGGCGAGCAGGACATCCTCAACCCGTATCCGGCCAATATCAACGTGGTGCGCGACTTCCGGCCCAACAACCGCGGCCTGCGCGTGTGGGGCGCGCGCTGCATCACCTCCGAGAGCGAGTTCAAGTACCTGAACGTGCGCCGCCTGCTGATCTTCCTGGAAGACTCGATCGACCGCGGCATGCAGTGGGTGGTGTTCGAGCCCAACGCCGAAGAGCTGTGGGCGCGCGTGCGGCGCAGCATCACCAACTTCCTGACCACGGTGTGGCGCAACGGCGCGCTGGAAGGCACCACGCCCGAGCAAGGCTTCTTCGTCAAGTGCGACCGCACCACCATGACCCGCGACGACATCGACAACGGGCGCCTGATCGTGGTGATCGGGGTGGCGCCGGTCAAGCCGGCCGAGTACGTGATCATCCGCATCGGCCTGTGGACGGCCGACGCGGAGCAATAAGCGAACAATGAGCGAAAGCCGAGGAGCAAGGCCATGGCTGCCACCGACATCCGCATCGATCCCTTCCCGGTCTTCAACTTCCGCGTCGAGCTGGACGGACTGATCGTGGCCTCGTTCAGCGAGGTCAGCGGCCTGACCGCCGACGGCGACGCGATCGACTACCGCGAGGGCAAGGACCCCACCAACAACGTGCGCAAGCTGCAGGGGCTGCGCAAGTACACGCCGCTGATGTTCAAGCGCGGCTACGTGCAGGACGACACGCTGTGGCAGTGGTACCGCCATATCGCCGACGGCGCCAACGAGCGCCGCAACGGCAGCGTGATCCTGATGAACGAGGCCCACCGCGACGTGCTGAGCTGGAACTTCGTCAACGCGTGGATCAACAAGATCGAGGGGCCCAGCCTGACCGCCACCGGCAACCAGGTGGCCGTGGAAAGCATGGAGCTGCACCACGAGGGCCTGACCATCGAGATCATCAGCACCGCGCCCTGAACGGAACCGCAACCCCAGCACCGGAGACCGCCATGCGCCACGGCATGCCCGCCGTCAGCATCGAACGGACCGACGCCGCCAGCGACGGGCCGGTGGTGCTGCGCACCGACATCGCCGCGTTTATCGGGCTGGCCGAGCGCGGCCCGCTCGATACGCCGGTGGCAGTGGAATCGTGGCGGCAGTTCCAGGCGCACTTCGGGCGCCCGTTCGGCAGCGCCTACCTGGCGTGGGCGGTGCGCGGCTTCTTCGACAACGACGGCCTGCGCTGCTGGGTCGTGCGCGTGGCCGCGCGGCAGTTTGGCGACGATGGCAACGAGGCCGCGCCGGGCGGCGGCGCACGCAGCGCCGGCGTGCTGCTGGCGGACACCGCGGGCGTGCCGCGCTGGCGGCTGTCGGCCACCTCTCCCGGCAGCTGGGGCAACGAACTCAGCATAGCGTGGCGCCGCGAGCGGCCGCTGACGCAGCGCGCCTTGTCGGCCGACAGCACCAGTGCACGGCTGGCCGCCGTGGCCGGCTTTGCACCCGGTGAGCTGGTGCGGCTGGCGCAGCCGGCGGCGAGCGCGCATCGCGTGCTGGTGCATGTCGACGCGGCGGCGGGCAAGCTCTACTGGGTCCATCCCGATCCGCGCCAGCGCGGCGCCGACCAGCTCGCCTGGAGCGCGCTGGACCCTGCCCAGCCGCTCATGGTGGAGCGTGTCGCCTACACGCTCGACGTCTGGCGGCGCGACGCCTTTGCCGCGCAATACCCCGACCTGCACCCGTCGCCGCGGCACCCGCGCTACTTCGGCACCGTGCTGGCGCCGGCATATGGCAGCGGGGCCGAACGGCTGCGCCTGCCGCCGGTGAATCCCGGCGCCCTGCCCGTGCCGCCCGGACTGGTCGAGATCGCTGGCCTTGCCCCCGCGCTGCCGCCGTTGCCCCTGGCGGCAGCGTCCGGCGAGCGGCTGCCGCTTGCGTCCGGCGCCGACGGCCTGGCCGCGCTGACCGCCAGCGACTTCCTCGGAGAGCCGTACTCGCCGCGCGACAGCGACTTCGCCCGACTACGCAAGGCGCGCGGCCTGCAGGCGCTGGCGGAGATCGACGAAATCTCGCTGGTGGCCGCGCCCGACATCCTGATCCGGCCGCAGCCGGACCCCGACTACGAGCCGCTGCCGCCTGATGCCGCCAATCCCTGCCTCGCCTGCCCGCCGCCCGCGCCGCCGCGCCGCGTGCACCAGCCGCGCGCCGTCGCCGAGCTGCCGCCGGTCTTTGCCGAGGCCGACATCCTGCGCGTGCAGGCCGCGCTGATCGCCGACTGCGATGCGCGTGGCGACCGCTTTGCCGTGCTGTCCGCGCCGTTCGAGCGCGCCACCAGCCGCGCCCGCGGTATCCGCGCGCTGGCCGAATGGCGCCGCATGCTGGTCGAGCAGCAGCCCGCCCGCGCCGCCGCGCTGTACGCGCCGTGGCTGGCGGTGGCCGAGAACGACGGCGCCGCGCCACCCGTTGCCGGCAGCGTCGCCGGCGTCAGGATCGTGCCTGCCTGCGGCCACGTTGCCGGTGCCATCGCCAGTACCGACCTGGCGCTCGGCGTGATGCGGGCGCCGGCCAATGTGCCGGTGCAGCGCGTGGTCGACGTGCACAGCGCGGTCAACGATGCCCAGCATGGCGAACTCAACGATGCCGGCGTCAACGTGCTGCGCGCCGAATTCGGCCGCGCGCCGATGCTGCTGGGCGCGCGCACCGTCAGCGACGAACCGGAATGGCGCTATGTCAGCACCGTGCGCATGCTGATCGCGCTCAGGCGGGCCTGCGACATCGCGCTGCGCTGGGCCGTGTTCGAGCCCAACGACGCGCCCACGCGCGCCGCCGTGGCCACCACGCTGATCGCCATCCTGACGCTGTTCTGGCAGCGCGGCGCCTTTGCCGGCGCCACCGCGGCGGAATCGTTCTTCGTGCGCTGCCAGGAGGACCCCACCGAAGACACCACCAACGCCGACGCGCGCGAGCACGGCCAGCTGATCGCGCTGGTCGGCATCGCGCCGGTGGCGCCGGCCGAGTTCATCGTGCTGCGCGTGGGCAGGCAGGACAACCTGCCGGTGTTTTCGCTGTTCGAACGCAAGGAGTTCGCATGAGCCTCGCCACCCGCCGCGACCCGCTGCTCGGCTTCAACTTCCTGGTCACGCTGTATGACTCGACCGCTTCCACCGGTTCGGCGGTGACACGGATCGCCCTGTCGCCGCTGATGCCCGCGCCGGTGGCCGGCTTCAGCGAATGCAGCGGACTGGAGATGACGATGGAAACCGACGACTACATGGAGGGCGGTCTCAACGGCACCGTGCTCAAGTTCCCCAAGCGCATCCGCAACACCGAGATCGTGCTGCGCCACGGCGTGACCAGGAGCACCGAGCTGTTCGACTGGTTCTACGCCTTCACGGCGGGCGCCGGCAAGCGCAAGGACGGCCTGATCACGCTGTGCGACGCGCGCCACAAGCCGCACACGGTATGGGGCTTCCGCCGCGGCCTGCCGACCAGGTACAGCGGGCCGCAACTCAATGCCCAGCAGAGCGCGGTGGCGGTCGAAGCCGTCACCATCACCCACGAAGGCCTCTACCAGCTGGGCGGCGCGGCCGCGCTGGCCGGCGCCATCGGCGAGGCCGCCGGAGCCATCGGGAGCCTGTTTTGAGCGACGTCATCATCGAAAGCGTGGTCAGCCGCGTGCGCATCGTCGACGGTGCCGGCGGGTTGTCCGAGCAGACCGTGCGCAGCATCGTCGCGGCGATCCTGCCCGCGGTACAGCAGATGCTGGCGCATCAGCGCCAGGTGTCCAGCGAGACTTCGACCGGCAATGGATACCTCGACTGGATGGAAGGCGAGACCGGCTCCGGCGGACCTGACGGAGCAACGCCATGACGATACCGGCCAAGGGCAAGTTCAAGGTGCGGGTGGGGCCCAAGCCTTCCGACACCATCAGCTACCCGGTGCAGTTCAACCCCACCGAGCTGCAGTTCGACAAGCAGGTGCAGATGGCGGAGATCGGCATTCCCGGGCTGGATGCGCCATTGCAGCAGTTCGTGCGCGGCAATGCCGAGAAGCTGACGCTGGAGCTGTTCTGCGACAGCACCGACAAGGGCATGGGCATCGGCGCGCAGTCGGTGACGAAAGAAGCCGACAAGTACTACCAGCTGGTCAAGATGATCCCCGCGCTGCATGCGCCGCCGGTGGTCACCTTCATCTGGAACGACCAGTTTCCCGGCAACGAGGTCGGCAAGGCCTGGGGCGGCAGCCAGCGGCGCACCAGCTTCACCGGCGTGGCCGAGAGCGTGCGCAGCCGCTTCACGTTGTTCAGCCCCGAAGGCATCCCGCTGCGCGCCACGGTCAACCTGGTGTTGCGCGAGTGGCGCCCGATCGAGCAGCAGCTCGGCAGGCAGAACCCGAGCTCGCCCGACCGCAGCCACGCCCACGTGCTGCGCCGTGGCGACACCCTCAGCGCGGTCGCGGGCGACTACTACGAGCGCGCCGGCGAGTGGCGCGCCATTGCCGACGAGAACGGCATCGAGGATCCGCGCCGGCTGGCGGCGGGATTGCGGCTGACGGTGCCGTCGATCCGCTAGGGGCGATGCCATGGGCGCGAGCGAATACCTGACCCTTGCCGGCGAATCCGCCCGCAGCGAAATGGGTGGCCTGCGCGTGCCGCGCTTCGAGCTGACCATCGACGGCGTGCGGCCGGAGAACAGCGTGCTGCGCGACATCGTCGACATCACCTACCGCGACAACATCGACCAGATCGACGGCTTCGAGCTGACCGTCGGCAACTGGGATCCGGCGCGGCGCCGCTACAAGTACATCGGCTCGGAAGACAGCAAGAGCGCGGCCGATGCCACGCTGCATGAGCTGGAGACGCTGTTCGAGCCCTGCTCCAAGGTGGTCCGCATCAGGATGGGCTACGCCAGCGAACTGGTGGAGATGCTGACCGGCAACTTTACCACCATGGAGCCGACCTTCTCCACCGGCGGCCCGCACACGCTGGCGGTGCGCGGCCTGAACCGGCTGCACCGGCTGCGGCGCAAGCGCTATGACGGCAACTGGCACGACACCACCGACAGCGCCATCGCCCGCAGCTTCGACGGCCTGACGGACCCCGACTGGCGCAACAGCGGCCAGGACGCGCGCCGCATCCCGATGCCGATCCGCACCGACCCCGACAACGAACCGCCGCTGGTCTTCGTCGGCCAGAAGAATGAATACGACATCGATTTCCTGTGGCGGCGCGCGCGGCTGCGCGGCTACGTGGTAACGATCGAGCAGGACCCTGCCGACGGCAGCGACAGGCTCTACTTTGGCCCGTCCACCAAGGGCGGGCCCAGGCCCTACCGGCTCGACTGGGGTGCCGGCCTGGTGGACCTGAAGGCCACCCTGACCACCGCCAACCAGGTCAAGAAGGTGACTGTGCGCGGCTGGGACCGCGCCGGCCAGCGCGCCATCGAGGAAACCGCCGACCTGGAAGACCCGCGCTTCCTGCGGCGCAACCCGCGCCTGCTGGAGATCGTCAGGCAGTGCGACCCGCGCGAGGAACGCGTGGTCACGCGCCCGGTATCGACCCGCAACGAGGCCCGGCGGCTCGCGCTCGACATCCTCACCGGCCACGCGCAGGAACTGGTGAAGGTGCAGGCCAGCGTGGTCGGCCTGCCGCGGCTGCGCGCCGGCTCGCACGTCAGCATCCAGGGCATCGGCGCGCGGCTCTCGGGCGAGTTCTTCGTCACCGAGACCACGCACACGATCAACACCAGCGGCTATGTCACCCGCTTCACCGCGCGCCGGGAAGACCCGGACACCGGGTTGCAACTCGCCCCCGGAGGAGGCACCCCATGAACCGCAGCGAACGCAGTGCAGGCATCGTCATCGGCAAGGTGATCGCGGTACGCGACCCGGAGCGCCTGGGCCGCATCCAGGTCAACTACCCGTGGCTGTCCGGACCGGAGCAGCGCTGGGTGCCAGTGGCCGCGCCGATGGCCGGCGGCGACCGCGGCGCGTTCTTCATGCCTGAGGTGGACGACGAGGTGATCCTCGCCTTCGACCAGGGCATGTGGGACCACCCCTATGTGATCGGCTTCCTGTGGAACCCGCGGCAGCGGCCGCCGTCCTCCGACGAGCGCCAGCGCATGATCCGCTCGCGCAACGGGCATGCGCTGCGCATGGTCGACTCCACGCCGGTGGCCGGCAACAAGGGCGCGCTGATCATCGAGGACGCGCACGGCAATACCGTGGTGATGACCAACACGCATATCAGCATCAACACGCGCGGCGCGCTGGCGATCAACGCGGTCGGCAGCATCACCATCAACGACCGGCTGGTGCGGCCCGCCGGCGGGCCGATCTGAAGACTGGCCCTGCCGGCTGGCCCTACCGACGCAGACCACACCGCGAGGCAAGCATGGACGTCCCGATCGAGGTACCGCTGCCCGAATCCCTGCAGAAGGCGCTGCAGAAGCCGGTCTGCATCCCGCTGCCCAAGCCCGGCAGCGCGCAGATCCAGCTGCCCACCGGCGGCACGCTCAAGGGAATCGTCGATATCACCAAGGGCATTCCGGACGACTGCTCGCTCAACTTCTCGCTGGTGCTGCAACTGGCGCCGGTGATGGCGAGCATCGAATGCCTGGTCAAGGTGCTCAAGCTGATCAAGCCGCTGATCGACGTGGTCAAGGCGCTGGGCCCGCCCGACCCGCCCACGCTGATCAAGGTGGTGCCGGAGTTCCTGCAGGCGGCCGAGGCGGTGCTGCCCTGCCTGGCGGTGCCAACGCCCGTGGTGATGATCCCGTTCGTGCGCGACGTGCTGCTGCTCATCATCAAGCTGCTCAGGTGCATCATCGGCCAGCTCAAGAGCGTCCTGGCGCTGATGGGCGGTCTGGCGCTGCAGATCTCGTCGGCGCAGGCCGAGGGCAACAGCGAGCTGATGGCCGCGCTGGAATGCGCGCAGGCCAACGCCAATGCCTCGGCCCAGCACATGATGTCGGCAATCGACCCGGTGCTGGTGCTGCTGTCGCTGGCCGAGCCCTTCATGGGCATTGCCGGGGTCGATCCTATCAAGACGCCGACCATCGGCGCGGCCGAGGACATCGAGAGCCTGCAGAACGTGGTCACCACGCTCGACGAGCTGACCAAGGCGCTGCAGCTCGTCGCCGACGCGCTGGGAGGCTGAGATGGCACAGGACTTCCTCGGCACCGGCTTTGCCTTCCCGCTCTCGGTCACGCCGCGCGGCAAGCTGGCGCTGGCGCGCGCCGGGCAGCGCATCGAAGAATCGATCTACCTGATCCTGGGCACGCGGCTGGGCGAGCGCCTGATGATGCCGGCGTTCGGCTGCGCCATCCACGACCTGCTGTTCGCGCCCAACGACCCCACCACGCGCACCGAGGCGGTCGACGCGGTGCGCGAGGCGCTGGCGCTGTGGGAGGCGCGCATCGACGTGCTGGCCGTGACGGCCGACTTCGACCCCGCGCAGCCCAGCCTGCTGCTGATCCGCGTCGACTACCGCATCCGCGCCAACAACGCGCTGGCCAACCTGGTGTACCCGTTCTACATCAACGAATCCTACGTCTAGGGCCAGGATCATGCCGCTCAGGAACGAATACCCGGTGATCGACGACAGGCGCTACGCCGACCTGGTGGCCGAGGCGCGGGCGCGCATCCCGCGCTACACGTCGGAGTGGGACGACGTCAACGACAACGAGCCCGGCATGGCGGTGGTGCAGCTGATGGCCTGGATGAGCGACCTGCTGCTGGCGCGGCTGGGACGCGTGCCCAAGCTGAACTACCTGAAGTTCCTGGAGCTGCTCGGCATCGAGCTGCTGCCGGCGCGGCCGGCGCGCGCCGAGCTGAGCTTCCCGGTGCAGGCGACCTACGCCGAGCCGACGCTGATCGTGCCGCTGCACACGCAGGTCGCTGCCGAGGTGCCGGGCGAAGACCGGCCCGTGGTGTTCGAGACCGAGAAGGCACTGGTCGCGCTCAGCGCCCGGCTCGATGCGGTGCAGGTCGACCTCGGCCTGCAGACCACCGACGTCAGCGCCGCCAACGCGGAGGTCCAGGCCGGCTTCCTCGCCTTCGGGCCGGCGGTACGGACAGGCAATGCGCTGATGCTGGGATTCGACTCCCCGCTGGACTTCCCCAGCGTGCCGATCGACCTGGCGGTGTGGATCGCCCGGCGCGATGCGCGCGCGCCCTTCTATGTCGACAGCCCGCTGGCCACCGCGCCGCCGGCGACGCTCGCGTGGGAATACTGGAACGGCAAGGACTGGTACCCGCTCGACACGCTGCGCGACGACACCGCCGCCTTCACCCGCAGCGGCCATGTGCTGCTCGGCGCCGCGCCCCGCAACGGCCCGCAGCGCGCGGTGCTGGGCAAGGTGGCCGCGCCGCGCTACTGGCTGCGCGCGCGGCTGGCCGGCGGCGCCTACCAGCGCCCGCCGCGGCTGCTGGCGGTGCGCACCAACACGGTCCCGGCGATCGCCGCGCAATCGGTCGATGCCGAGATCGCCGGGCGCAGCACCGGCATGCCCGACCAGGTGTTCCAGCTCGCCCAGCACCCAGTGCTGGCCGGCAGCCTGGCGCTTGAAGTCGACGAAGGCGACGGCTTGCAGCCGTGGCAGGAGGTGGCGGACTTCCTGGCATCCGGGCCGGACGACGCGCACTACGTGCTCAACCGCACCACCGGCGAGATCCGCTTCCACGGCATCGGCGGCCGCATCCCGGTGGCCAACCCGAACCGCCCCGCCAATATCGTCGCGCGGCGCTACCGCGTGGGCGGCGGCGCGCACGGCAATGTCGGTGCCGGGCTGATCGCCACGCTGCGCGGCAGCCTACCGGGCATCGACACCGAGGGCGTCGGCAACCTGTTCCCGGCCTTCGGCGGTGCCGATGAAGAGACGCTGGAGGCCGCGCGCGAACGTGCCGCGGCCACGCTGAAGAGCCACGAGCGCGCCGTCACCCGCGACGACTTCGAGCTGCATGCGCGGCAGGTCGGCGGCGTAGCGCGCGCGCGGGCGCTGCCGCTGTTCCATCCGTCCTTCCCCAATGTGGAAGTGCCCGGCGTGGTCAGCGTGGTGGTCGTGCCCGAGGCCAGCAACCCGCAGCAGCCGCTGGACGACCCCGCGCCGCAGCCCACCGAAGGCCTGCTGCGCGAGGTCTGCGCGCAGCTGGACCAGCGCCGCCTGGCCACCACCGAACTCTATGTGCTGGCACCGGCCTACCGGCTGCTCCGGCTCTCCGCCACGCTCACCGTGGCCGGCGCTGCCGACCTGGCCGCGGTCAAGCAGGCCGCGCTGCTGGCGCTGCGGCGCTACTTCCATCCGCTGGTCGGCGGCGAAGACAGCAAGCCGGATGCCGACGGCAGCGGCTGGCCGTTCGGCGGCGACATCAACTACTCGCGCGTGGTGCAGCGGCTGCTGCTGGCCGGCGTGATCAGCGTGGACGACCTGCTGTTCCGGCTCGACGACACCGACTACCCGGCCTGCACCAATGTCCCGGTCGGCGGCGGCGCGCTGTTGCGGCTGGCCGACGACTCCCTGGCGCTCAGCGTCCGCTACGAGGCCAGCGAGGTGGATGCATGACCCAGCCCTGCACCTTGCCCGCCGCCACGGCACCGGCGGGGCCAGCCTCGCACGCGCCCTACCTGCCACCGGTACCGCGCCCGCCGCACGATCCCCTGACGCTGGTGCTCAACGGACAACTCGGCTGGCAGGCGCTGCCCGGCAAGCCGCCGGCCGTGCCGGCCGCCACCATCGGCCCGCTGGGTCAATGCGGCGCGCTGACGCTGCTGCCGCTGCCGGGTTCCGGCCGCACGCTGCCGGAAGCCAGCGGCAGCTTTGGCGGGCTGGTGCTGCCACGGCATATGGCGCTGGCCACGCTCGGGCCTTGCCAGCAGGCGCTGTTGCTGTTCGATGCCACGGGCCGGCGCCTGCTGCGCTTCGACCCATGCGCCTGCGTGTTCACCGACGCCTTCTGCCTGCGCCCGCAGGATCCTCGGCTGCCCTCGGGCCCGGCCACTCTGGCCGCGAGCTGCGGGCGTCTCTACCTGGCCGATCCTGCCACGCGCCGGGTGGTCGTGCTCAACGCAGCCACCGGCGCGGCACGCGGCGTGTGGCGCGCACCGCTGGCCACGCCACCGTGCGATGCCGGCAGCCGGCTCGACGACTGGCAGCCCGCGGCGCTGGCGGTGGCGCCCAACGGCGATATCTGGGTCGGCGACCGCATGCACGGCCTGCTGCTGCGCTTTGCCGCGTCCGGCTGCGTACTGGAGCGCCATGACGGCTTCGGCGCCGTCGCCGCGCTGGCCGCCACCTGCGACGGCAGCCTGCTGGTCGCCACGGATGGCGCCGAGGCGGTGGTGTTCTACGATCCCCCCACGCGCAGGCGTCTCGATCCGCCGCTGCGCCCGGCCGACCTCGCCGGCGCCTTCGCGCCGCTGCCGCTGACGGTGCATGCCGACGGCTCGGTCGACCTGTCCGCGCTATGCAGCCCGCCATGCGCCGCGCCGTGCGTGTTCGACCCGTCCGGCACGCTGCTGGACGCGCCGCCCGACGATCCACCCGATGCCTGGCCCTCCACCGGCACGTGGCACTCGCAGGCGCTCGACAGCGGCATCTCGGAGTGCATGTGGGACCGCATCGTCCTTGGCGCCACGCTGCCCGCGCATACCCGGCTTGCCATCGACGTGCTCACCGCCGAAACCGCGCTGCAAGCGTCAGACCTGTTCGAGAGCGGCGACTGGCAGCCCGCGCTGGCGCTGCATCCCGAGCCTGAAGGCGCCACCGCCTTCGACGGCATCGACTACATGGTGCGGGCCCGCCCCGGCCGCTTCCTGTGGCTGCGTTTGCGGCTGGACGGCAACGGCGCGGCGACGCCGTCGCTGGCCTGCGTGGCGATCGATTTCCCGCGCATCAGCTGGCGCCGCTACCTGCCGGCGATCTTCGGCGCCGAGCCGGTCAGCGCCGAATTCACGGACCGCTGGCTGGCGCTGTTCGACCGCCAGTTCCGCGACATCGAACGGCAGATCGACACACAGGCGCGCTTGTTCGACCCGAATTCGGCGCCTGCCGGCGGGCGCCAGGATTTCCTCGGCTTCCTGGCCGGCTGGCTCGGCCTGGGCAGCGGCCTGTCGGCGCTGCCGCTGGCCCGGCAGCGCGCGTTCATCAAGCATGCGGCGCGGGCATTTGCCTGGCGCGGCACGCCGCGCGGGCTGACGCACACGCTCTACCTCTTTCTCGGCCTGCAGCGCTGGTGCGGATACAGCGCCGGCGCGGCGCCCTGCGTACCGTGCGCCAGCGACATTCCCGAACGCTTCCGCTGGCGCCCACCGCGGCTGCTGCTGGAGCACTACATCCTGCGGCGCTGGCTGTTCCTGGGATTCGGCCGGCTGTCCGACAACGCGCGCCTGTGGGGCGAGCGCATCGTCAACCGCAGCCGGCTGGGCGCGGGCGCGCCGCCGGCGGCGATGCCAGGCTGCCCGCTGCCGGGCCGTGCCGGCAGCGAAGGCGGCGATGACTGCGAGCCGTGCGTCGGTGCCGTCCATGCCGGCCGGCACGGCGCCGCCAGCCCGGACGAAAGCGCGCGTCTCGGCGTCACCCAGCTCAAGACCGCGCAGGACCCGTGGCGCGATCCCTTCCATGTCTATGCGCACAAGCTGTCGGTGTTTGTGCCCGCGGCGTGCGTGCGCGATCCGGCGCTGCCACGCGCGCTGGCACAACTGCTCAAGGCCGAGGTGCCGGCCCACGTGCAAGCCACGCTGGTGCCGGTGGAGCCGCGCTTCCGCATCGGCGTGCAGGCCATGCTGGGGCTGGATGCCGTGATCGGCTACCGCGCCGCGCCGGCCGCGCTGGATGCGATGCGGCTGGGACGCGGCACCGTGCTGGGCGGCGCCGACCGCGACGGCGGCGCGCGCGCCTTGCGTGTGGGCACGCGGCGCGTGGGGATGGACACCACCATGCAGTAATGGCTGTAGCTGGCCACCAGAGCGGATCAACGACAGCTGCCAAACGACGAGAGGTCTGAATTATGGGCAACGCAATGCATACCCCGACTGGCTGCTGCGACGCACCCTGCCCCGGCTGCGAGGTGCAGACCCCGCTGCGCAACCACTACTTCTTCGGCAAGCTGATGGACGTGCCGGACTTCGACGTGGAACAGGCCTACGTGGTGGAGAAATTCCGCCGCCACCATGCACGGTTGCACGGCACCGGCGTGATCTGCGGACTGGAAGTGGCAGCACACCCGAACCCTGCCTGCCGCGACCGCTACGTGGTGGTCAGGCCCGGCGCGGCGCTCGACTGCTGCGGCAACGAGATCCTGGTGATCGACGAGGAAACGCTGGACATCACCTGCTTCCCGGCGGTCCGTGCGCTGATCGAGCAGCCCGACAACGCGGACCACCTGTTGCTGCTATGCATCCGCTACCGCGAATGCCCCACCGAGGAAGTGCCTGTGCTGTACGACGAATGCGGCTGCGACGACTCCCGCTGCGCGCCGAATCGCATCCTGGAAAGCTACGAGTTTGACGTGCTGGTTGACCCGGAGCTGCCGGCGGTACCGCCCGCGCAGCCGCAGCCGCCCAGGCTGACGTGGCAGGCCAGCGTCACGCTGGCCGGCGCGCGCGCGGTGGCGCTGCATGAGGCGAGCCAGCGCGCCTATCTTGCGGCGGACTTGTCGGGCGGCGGTGGCACGGTGCAGCAGTTGTGGCTGTCGAACCAGGCGTATATCGCCACCCACAATTTCACCACCGCCGTGTCCGGCATCGCCGTGAGCGGCGACGGCACGCTGCTGGTGGCGCTGGTCGCCGGCGCCACCGCGGCGGACCCGGCACGGCTGGCGCTGCTGGATACCACATCCGCCGGCGATTTCGCCGGTGCCGAAGACGCAACGCTCGACCTGCCGGGCACGGCTGGTGCCACGCAGGCCTGGGTAACGGCGATCGGTCCCAACCGCGTGGCCGCGCTCGTGGTCGGCGGCGGCGACAGCCTGCTATTCACGGTCGATCTCGCGCCGGGCACGCTGACGGCCGTGCTCGACGCCACGCTGAGCGGCTTTGCCGCCACCGCCTGGGCGCTTGGCAGCGACGGCAAGACGCTGTACCTGGCGCAGGCCAATGGCGCGATGCAATCGGTCGACCTGGCCGCGGCAGCACTGACGCCGGCCGCGCTTGGCCTGTCCGGCACCAGCGTCAGTGCGCTGGCCACGGTCAAGACCGATGCCCTCGACCTGCTCGCCTGGACCGACCAGGCCGGCCAGCGCATCGCATTGTCCAAGCCGGACGGCACGCTGCTGCACCAGGATCCGCTGCCCGCGCCTCCCGTGGCGCTGGTCGCCGAAGCGGCCGGCCGCTTCGGCTATGTGCTGATGCAGCCCGCCACCGGCAACAGCCGCATCGTCGCGGTAGACCTGCGCCGCATGCAGCAGGGCCAGCCGGCGCTGCTGTCCAACGCACTGGAAATCGGCCCGGGCGGCGACGCGCTGGCGCTCGCCGGCGAGCGGCTGTGGGCAGTGTATGACGACGGCGCCGCGATCGCCGCCATCGAAGCTACCCATTGCGAGGACTTCCTGGATCCGCATCCCTGCCCGGCCTGCCCCGCGCCGGACTGCGTGACGCTGGCCACGATCGCCCGATACCGCCCGTCGCGCAAGCTCGAAGACCCGACCGTGCCGCCCAGCGACCCGCTCGCCGACACGGCGGCCAATATCGCCCGCCTCGACATGCTGACGTGGCGCGCGGACGTGCCCAGCGTGGCCGACCTGGCGCTGGCGGTGCGCTGCATGCTGGAGCACTGCTGCGGCGGCACCAGCGCCAAGGGCGAGCAGGGCGACCCTGGCCTGCCCGGACAACAGGGTGAGAAAGGCGAAAAGGGGGATAAGGGCGACAAGGGCGACAAGGGCGACCCCGGCGATCAGGGCGAGCCAGGCAAGCCCGGCGACGGCCTGGACTGGGCCCTGCCCCACATCTGCGACATCAACTGGAAGCATGCCGAGCGAATCCCCTTCGACGCCATCGCCAGGGGACTGGTGGTGGCGTTCGACACGCCGGTGATGGCCGGGGACCTGCATGCCGACTCGATTCACCTGCAGGTGCAGCACGAGGGCCGCCTGGTCGAACTGCCACTGCAATGCTGGTGCGACCTGCCACTGTCGCGCGAAGACCTGGAACCCGGCCGGCTGGAACGCGACTGCGATGCGCAGACCCAGTTCGACCCCGGCGTCGACGCCAACGGCATGGCCACCGCGGTGCGCATCGGCCAGCAGGTCCTGCCAAAGCTGTTTGGGGCCATGCAGGGCAAGCCGGTCAAGCTGCGGCTGCTGGTCAACGGAGACTTTATCCGCGGGCTGCACCATGACACCAAGCAGCTGCGCGCGCTCGACGCCGACCACATCCCCAAGCTGGTCCCGCCGTCGCCGCCCAATCCGCCGCAGCCCGGCGCAGTGCCGGAGTGGCTGCAGCCTCAGGACGAGCGCGTCAGCGGCGACGGCATCGAGGGCGGCACCTTCGAAAGCTGGTTCACCATAGAGCAACGATAGGGAGCACCAGGCCATGAACACCGTGAACGACCTCTATCGCAAACGGCAGGGGCAGAGCCCCACCGCCTGCCCGCCCGAACCCTGCGTCTGCGGCACTTGCGGCATGCTGGAATGCCTGTGCCGGCCGCGCTTCTTCGCCGGCCAGGTGCTGACCGCCGACGACCTCAACCGGCTCGACGGCTATATCCGCGGCAAGCACCGGCTGCACAACCGGCAGCTGCACGGCTGGGGCGTGGTCAACGGGCTGGAAGTCACCTGCAACCCGTGCGGCGACGGCGTCGCGGTCGGCTGCGGCTATGCGCTCACCCCCTGCGGCGACGACATCGTGGTGTGCGAGGCGGTCAGCGTCGATGTGTGCGAGCTGATCCGCCGCTGCAAGGACGCGGAGCACCGCTGGCAGCAGTGCGAGCCGATGAAGCATCCGCCGCCGCAGCAGTGCGATGCCGGCGAGGAGGAGTGGATCCTGGCGATCCGCTACGCCGAGGCGCCGGCGCGCGGGGTCAAGCCGCTGCGCCCGGCGCCGGACTGCACCGCCAACAGCTGTGCCTGCGGCGGCAATGGCGGCAAGTGCGGCTGTGGCGGTGCCTGCGGCGGCATGAAGTGCGGCTGCAACGGCGCCACGCTGGCCAGGCCGCGCGGCGCGCCGGTGCAGTGCGAGCCCACCGTGATCTGCGAGGGCTTTGCCTTCGAGGTCTACCGCAAGCCGCCCGACAAGGCCCCGGACCCGGTCGGGACCAGCGACAGCACCGTCGGGGGCGCGGCTGGCAACAACCAGGCCTTCAACCCGGACTCCGAACTGATGCAGCGCTTCCGCTGCTGCGTCGAGCTGCTGGTCACGCAGATGCCCAAGCTGCCCGGCGCGCTCAAGGTCCCCGCCACCGCTGCCGAAGCGCTGGCGTGGTACCAGTGGCTCGGCGCGGCGCGCATGCAGCTGCGGCGCTATTTCGGCAGCCACGGCAGCTACAACTGCGACCTGATGGCACAGTTCAATGCCATCTCCTACCCCGCCGCGGGCACGCTCGCCAATGCGGGCGCCATCTACCTGGCGGTGGTGCTGCTGATGATCGTGTGGCTGGACGCCATGCTCGCCTGCTTCTGCTCGGCGCTGCTGCCGCCGTGCCCGGCACCGACGCGCGAGGTGCGCGTGCCGCTGGCGTCGCTGCATGTCGCCGGCGGCTGCGGGGCCCAGTCCTGCCGCGTGCTGCGCGTGTGCAACTGGACCGTGCACCGCAAGTTCGCCACCACCTTCCCGTCGCTGCAGTACTGGCTCGGCATCCTGCCATTCGGGAAGCAGTTGCGGCAGTTGCTGGAGAACCTGTGCTGCTTCGATATCGGCGGCATCCTGCCCGACAACCGCCTGCAGGACAGCGCGGCGGGCGCGCAGCCCGGGCTCTTCGCGATGCGCGCGGAGGTGGTGCCCGATATAGCCCCGAACATGGCGCCTGACAACGCGGCCGGGAATGGCAACGGCAATGGCAACGGCAGCGGCAGCGCCGACATCAAGCTGGCCGATGCGGCCTACCAGCGCGCCAACGACCTGCTGAACCCGGCCGTGGCCGAACCCGAACGCATCGCCGGCGCCACCGGGCTGCTGCGCGCCGCGCTGGCGCGCACCGGCAAGACGCTGGAGTTCAGCACGCTGGCCGAGAGCATGATGGGGCCCGGCAGCCCCGGCAATGGCCGGGACCGGCTGTCCCCCGCGGAGACGGCCAACCTGCCCCAGTTCGTGATCGCCAACCAACTGATGCGTCCGAGCGTCGCGGCCGCGATCGCACCGCTGCTCGACGCCGCGCTGGGCCTGTCGCTGCGCGCCACGGCCTTTGCCGGGGCAGCGTCGGAGACGGCCGCCCCCGATGCCATGGCCATCCTGCGCGCCGACATGGACGCGTTGCGCGACAGCGTCAAGGCGCAGGCCGCCGAGATCGAACGGCTCAAGGCAGCGGCCAGACCTGCGCCCAAGCCCGCGCCTGCCACCAAGCGCGGCGGCCGCAAACCCGGCTAGGAGGAGTGCGCCATGACCACCGAATTTGCCGAGCGTCCGCGCTTCTTCGAGGGCCAGTATCTCGGCGCCGAGGACCTGCAGGCGCTGCTGCGCTACTTCAGCACACAGCTGGCGCGCCACCACCTGGGCAGCCACAGCTGGGGCATCGCCTCCGGCATCGAGCTGGTCTACCAGGATTCGCCGCAGGGCGCGGTCGAGGCTTACCTGACGCCGGGGCTGGCCACCGACGGCTATGGCCGCGCCATCGTGGTGGCCGAGCCCTTCCCGCTCGACGCCGGCCTGTTCGCGGGGCAGCCAGCCGGGCTGGTCAACGTATGGATCCGCTATGACGAGGCCGCCGGCCAGGGCGTGCGCCCCGGCTTCGAGGTATGCGGCGCCACCGATGCCTATGCCCGCGTGGTGGAGTCCTTCCTGGTCGAGGTCGGCGAGCGCAAGACCATCGAAACCCGCCAGGGCGGCGTGGCGCTGGGCGACGACAGCTACGGCGACGCGCGCGAGGCGCCGGGTGCGCTGCTGCCGCTGCAGCCGCTCGCGCCGGATGGTTCGGTGCCGGCGCAGCGCTTTCCCGGCGACGACGATCCCAGCCTGTGGCTGATCCCGGTCGGGCGCGTGCTGTGGCAAGGCGGCACGCTACAGAAACCGACGCCCGCCAGCGCCACCCAGTCGCGCCTGTTCCGCCGGCATTCCGGCTGGATCGGCGAGGCGCTGCACGGCACCGGCGGCCTGCTGCGGCTGCGCGGCCGCTGGATCCCGCGCGCGGGCGCCACGCCGGTCGAGCAACTGTGCGAGGCCGACCAGCCCGCCGCCGCCGACCTGGTGTTCTGCGCCAGCGACCCCGACACGCCGCACTTCCGCGAACCGGTCTGGCTCGACGCCGACACGCGCGCGCGCGGCCACCTGCGCTACTACGGCACGCGCGCCGAGTGGGTCGATGCCGGCGGCACCGACTACCTGGCACAGGGCACCGTCACCGCGCTCCAGCGCGCCGCGCCCAGTGCCGTCGACGGGGTCGACCTGCAGGTGCTGCTGGGCCAGCCGCAAGGCAGCGCCGGCCCGACCCGGCTCACCCTCGGCGCCGCCACCCCGACCGGCACCGATCCCTGCGCGATCGGATTCAGCTATACCGCCGGCGTGGCGATCCAGCACGACGGCCGTGTCGGCATCGGCAGCACCGACAAGGCGCTGGCCTTGCCGCTGACAATACGCGCGCTCGCGGCCAATGGCGGCCTGGTCGGGCTGGAAGGCACCGGCGGCGCGCTGGCGTGGCAGATCAACATGGGCCCGGCAAAGAACGGCCTGAACGTGACCCAGTCGGATCCGACGCTGAGCAACCTGTTTATCGAGGCGGCCAGCGGCAACGTCGGCATCGGCACGCTGACGCCGGGCGCACGGCTCGACATCCAGGGCGTGCCGTCGCCGCAGGGCAATGCGGTGGGCAACGGCAAGTGGCTGCAGATGGGCAGCAGCACCGCCCCCGATGCCGGCCAGGCCTGGTTCCAGTACGGCCCGCAACTGGCGCCGCTGCTGGTGCTGAGCGACTTCGACGATCCGCCCCGGGTGCAGTTCCAGCAGGTCGGCAACGGTAACGAGGCGGCCGCGCAATTCTCCAGCTGGATCGGCCAGGCCCGTGGCAACTCGTCCGACCTGGCATTGTTCGGCGGCAGCGTCGGCATCGGCACGCTGACGCCGTCGCGCACGCTGCACGTGCTCGGCAGCGAGATCCACAGCGGCGGCGGCGGCGCCGGGTTTTCGTTCGAGAACCGCGAGACCGGCGCCTTTATCGGCAACCCCGGCAACGGCGAGCGCTGGGTCTGGTACGCCAGCGGCGGCAATGCGCGGCTGTGGAGCAACGGCGACAAGCTGACCGTGACCCCGGCCGGGCGCATGGGCCTGGGCACCGCTGCGCCCGCCAGCACGCTGGAAGTGCGCGGCGCGATCCGGCTCGGCGACAACGGCGACTACTTCGCGGTAGGCGGCCTGGCCGAGATGCGCATTGTGGCCGGGCAGGCCAGCGCGGGTGGCGGCTCCGCCGGCACAGGGTGGAGCGCGACGCGCACCGGCACAGGCCAGTACACCGTGAGCTTCGCGCCGGCCTTCACCGCGACGCCGGTCATCGTCGCCAGCCTGGTCGACTCGGCCAACGACGACCAGGTTTGCACCGTGCGCAACGTCGGCCCCGGCGGCTTCACGCTGATCGCCCGCGACGTCACGCCGCCGTCGGAAGGCAGCTTCGTCGACAACGCCTTCCACTTCGTCGCCTACGGGCCCCGCACCTGAAAGGAGCCGCCATGGACCACGCCACCGCCAATGCGCCCGCGGCATCCGCCGCGCCCATCGAACGCAGCCTGCTGCAGGCGCGCCTGGCCACGCTGCGCGGCGAATACAGCGCGGGCCAGCGCCTGCTGGCCGAGGCCGAGGCGCGCGCCGCCACGTTGCGCGAGCAGCTGCTGCGCATCGGCGGCGCCGCGCAGATGCTGGAAGAACTGCTGGCCGTCGATGCGCAGCCGCCTGCAGCGGCCGTCACTGCGCAGGCTTAGCCATGGCCCACCTGCGCATCCGCCAGTGGCACAACGCATATGCGGTGCCTGCCGCGCACCCCGCGCCGGCCGCGCTCGGCCACCAGCTCGACGCGCTGGCGCCGCAGCTGGCGCAGGCGCTGGCGGATCAGCTCGACGCACTCGGGCTGGATGACGACGCCGTGGTGCTGCTGCCTCGGCTGGAGATCGCCTGCGAGATCGATACCGCGTGCCCCGCCGGGCAGATCGTGCGGCACTGGTCGCGCCAGCTGGCGCTGGCCTTTGCGCGCGCGCTGGCGGATCCAGCCGGCGACGCCATCAGCATGCCCTCGCGCGCGGCTTACCATGCGCGCTTTATCGAACGGCTGCTGCGCGGCGACGGCTGGGACAGCTGGCTCTTCCACCGCTTCGCCGGCCTGCGCATGCTGCCGGCGGGCGCGGCCATCCGCACCCTGCTGACGGAAGACGCCGCCACGGGACGCGCCACGCTGGCGCTGCTGGACAGGGCAAGCTGGCCCATGCTGCTGGCGGCGCTGGGCGAGCGCGAGGCGGTGCGCATCCTGTCCCGCTGGCACGAACAGGAGAGCGAGGCCACCGACGTGGGCCCGTTGGAGCCTGCCGCCAGCGCATGGCGGCAGGCGTCGCCCGGCCGCGTCGCGCCCGCGCTGCTGGCACTGTGGCTGCTCGCGCATGGCGGCGCGGCGCAGCCGGCTGGCATCGGCGCGCTGTGCTGGCTGGCGGCGTTGCTGTCGATGCCTGAGGACATGCCTGCCACCGTGCTGGCGCGTCTTGCCGCGCACGGCGTCATCGATGGCAAACCTGTCTGCGCCACGGATCCCGACTGGCTGGTGCTGCTCGCCACCACGCCGCAGCCTGTGCGTGCGGCAATGGCATCGCTGGCGGCACAGGCCAGGCAGGTGCAGCAAGAGCGCGCGCCATCCACACCCGATGCCGCTGCGGAACCGCTTGACGCGCCATTCGGCGGCCTCGCGTGGCTGCTGCCTGCCCTGCATGATCTGTTCGACGGCGGCTGGGCCAGCGCACTGCCCGCGCCGCCGGCCGGGGCCGGCAGCGCGCGCGACGTTGCCGCGCTGCTGGCGCTGGCGATCGCCGCCGGCCATCGTGGCGAACGGGTGTGGCGCGACCCGTTCTGGCGCACCTTCCTGCAGGTGGCGCCAGCCTTTTCACTGCCAGCGCTGCACGACTGGCTGGCCGCCACGGACGCCGAAGCGCCGGCCCTGGCACTCGCCGCCTCGTTGCGCCGCTGTGCCTTCACCGGCGTCGCGCGGCTGCGGGTGCCAGCCGGGGCGATCCGCACCGAGGTATGGATCGAACCTGGCAGCGCCTGCCGCCTGCATGCCACGACGCCACCGGCTGGCCTGGCCGAGTCCGCGCCGCTGCCGCTCGCCATGCGGCTGCGCCTGACACGGTTGCTGCGCCAGGATCTTGCGCTGCTGGGTGCCAGCCCGGTGCTGGCGGCGCTGCCGCCGGCCTGGCGGGACATCTTCGCCACGCTGGCGCAGGCCGCGCTGCGGCGCATCGCCTTCCGCATTCCGGGCGCGGCCCGTTGCACCTTGCCGTACCTGTTCGCCAACGTGCTCGATACACGCGGCGAGGCCCACCGCGGCGGTGCCGGCGCCGCAACCGGGACCGCCTGGACCCTCTCGCTGCGGCGCCCGCCGCTGCACGTGCTGCTGAGCCTGAACGGCATGGCGCGGCTGCGCGTGGCCTGGCCGGGCCGGCGCGAGCTGAGCCTGCACTGCACGGAGTGAACGCATGCGCCGCGATCTCGACCCGCTCATCGCCGGTGGCCGGCAAGCACCGATGCCGGCGCCATGGCCGCAGGCGCATCCCTTCGGCAACGAACGGCTGTGGCTGGACTGCCTGGTCGAGCGCGAGATCCTGCGCCTGCGCGCACGCTACGAACTGTCGCTCGACGAACTGCGCGGCCTCTACATCTCCGACCGCCAGGTCGATGCGCTGCTGCGCCAGCAGGCCGGGCAGCTCGGCCAACCCGATGCCGATCCCGCCGGCGCGCTGACGCGCCAGGCCGCGCAGTGGCGCGAGCATTTCAACGCGGGCTCGCCGCTGGCGCTGCTGGGCGAGCGGCTGGCGCTGGCGCCGGACGATCTGGAGTTGCTGTTCGTGGTGCTCGCGCCTGAACTCGACCTGCGCTACGAAACGCTCTACGCCTACCTGAACAACGACATCGCGCGCAAGGTCGCCACCGTCGACATGGTGTGCCGGCTGCTCGGCGCCGACGTGGTCCCGCATGACGCCGCCGCGCTGCGCGGCCGCGTCCGCGCGCTGGCCGCGGCCGGCATCCTGGTGCTGGCCGACAGTGACGAACAACGCAGCACGCTCGGGCAAAGCCTGGCGCTGGCGCCGCCGGTCGCGCAATTCCTGCTCGGCATCCCGCCCGCCGCGCAGGAGACGGCAGACGCGGACGAACCCTGGCTGGAAGCCGTAGCCGACGCCGTCGGCGCGCCAACCGCCTGCAGCGAGTTGATCGCCTGCCGCAGCGACGACCCCGAACGCCAGGCCGGCTGGGCGCGCCGCCTGCTGGCCCGCCGCGGCCGCCACGCGCTGCACCTGGCGCCGCACGCCCTGCTGGCCGGCACATCGCCGCTGCTGGCCGCCCGGCTCGCGCACGCCGCGCTGGTGCTGCATGATGCCGCCGGCACCAGCCGCGACGCCGCCGCGGACGAACGCCTGGCCGCCGCGCTGCGGCGCACGCTCGACGGCGGCCTCGACGTGCTGTGGCTGGTGCCGCCGAACTGGCGCCCCCTGCCCGCGCTGTCGCGCCTGCCGCTGACCACCTTCACGCTGCCGGCCGCCACCGGCGCCGAGCGCGCACGGGAATGGGCCGATGCCATCCGCGACGCCCGGCTGGCCGATGCGGGACAGCCGGCCGCGAGCCTGGCCGACACGCTCGCCGCCCGCTTCTCGCTGTCCGGCACCCGCATCCGGCAGGCGGTGCGCGCCGCGCAGGCATTGTGGGCGGCCGACCCGGCCATCGCCAGCGGCCACGAGGCCCTCGACCGCGCCGCGCGCCAGCTCGCCGCGCAGGGGCTGGCACAGGTGGCCGAGCTGGCCACGCGCCCGCACCGCTGGCCGCAACTGGTGCTGCCCGCCACCACGCTGCAGCTGCTGCATGAAATCGGCGCCGCCATCGCCCGCCGCGAGCAGGTGTTCCGCGACTGGAACATGCAGGGCCGCACCGGCCGCAGCGCGGGACTGATGCTGCTGTTCGCCGGCGCCTCCGGCACCGGCAAGACCATGGCCGCCTCGGTGCTGGCCAACCACGCCGGGCTGGACCTGTTCCGCGTCGACCTGGCCAGCGTGGTGTCGAAGTACATCGGCGAGACCGAGAAAAACCTGGAGCGCATCTTCAGCGCGGCGCAGGATGCCGACGCGATCCTGCTGTTCGACGAGGCCGACGCCCTGCTCGGCAAGCGCGCCGAGGTCAGGGACGCGCACGACCGCTACGCCAATATCGAGGTGGCCTACCTGCTGCAGCGCATGGAAACGCACGACGGCGTGGTGATCCTGGCCAGCAACCTGCCCAAGAACCTCGACCCTGCCTTTGCGCGGCGCATGCACTATACCGTCGAGTTCGGGCGGCCCAACGCAGTGTTGCGCGAGCAGCTCTGGCGCGGCATGTTCCCGGCCGAGGTGCCGCTGGCGGGCGATATTGACTATGCCTTTATCGCCGAGCAGTTCGAGCTGACCGGCGGGGACATCCAGGCCATTGCGCTGGAAGCCGCGTTCCTGGCGGCCGGCGAAGGCAGTGCGGTGGGCATGGCGCAGCTGATGCGGGCGCTGTCGCGGCGGCAGACCAAGCATGGCGACGCGGGCACGGCAGCGCGTTTTCGCGCGCACCAGGACGCCGCCGAACACAGGCGTGCCTGACGGCGGTAGCCATGAAGACACGCGACAGCCGCAAGGCCGCGCCGCATCCCGACGCCAGCCGGACCAGGCAGCCGGACGGTAGCGCAGGTGCGGGCAAGGGTGCAGGCCATCACGGCCCGGCCCCGCTGGCGGTGCTCGGCAACCAGGCAGTGCAACACTTGCTGGCCCCACCGCCAGTCAGCGCCACCGTCAGCGCGACCGCCATCCCCGCAGCCAGCGCGGCCCGGCCGGATGACGGGCTCGAGGCCGCCGCGGCACAGGCATCAACGGTATCCGGCCAGTCGCTGCCTGCAGCGATGCGCAATGCCGCCGAGGGAACGCTGGGACTGTCGCTCGGCCATGTCCGCCTGCATCACGGCAGCGCCGCCGCCGAACTGACGGCGGGCAGCCGCGCGGATGCGCTGACCTGGCGCAATCACGTCTTTGTCCGGCCCGAACAGTGGGCACCGGATACCCAGGCCGGCCGCGCCCTGCTCGGGCACGAGCTGGTGCATGTCGCGCAAAACCAGGCGTTCGGCCCTGGGCGCCTGCGCAGCCTGAGCCGCCACGACGATGCCGCCGAACGCGAGGCGCATGCGCTGGGCCCGCGCGTCCTGGACGGTGCGCGCGGCGCGGCGCGCCCGGCCAGCGGTCAGGTCGCCGCCATCGGCCGGCAGGAGACCAGCACGCCGGACACGCCGTCCAGCATGCCGCCGCCAGCATTCTGCTCATCCGACGACGCAAGCGGGGGGACGGTCGCCACGTCCTCGTCCTCGTCCTCGTCCTCGTCATCGTCATCGACCTCGCCGGCATCCTCCGCGGTCCCGTCGGCGCCTGCCGCGTTCGATCCGGCCAATGCCGATGCGCGCACGCTGACCAATGCCGACCTGATCGCTCGCGATCTGGAGGCGTCCACGTTCCTCGCGCAAGCCGCCGCCACCAGCCCGCGAACCGCCGGCTGGCAACGGCTGCAGCGCGCGATCGCGGCGGAGCGGACACGGCGCATCGCGCGCGGCTTTGTGTTCCTGGCTGAACGGACCGACACCACGCCTGCGGCGCTCTACCAGATGCGCGGCAGCGCGGCGCCCGGCATCATCGAGATTGTCACTACCAACGCCGCGGCGGCGATGGGCGCTGCGGATGTCACGCTGGGCGGCGCAATCATGACGCAGCGGCAAGTGCGCGCCTACGTGGCGACCCTGGGCTACCGCACCATCAGCGGTCCGCAGGCTGACGGGATGATCGCCAACCGCGCCGACCTGATCCAGCGCGCGATCGCCGCCGAGCGGCAACGTGGCCTGTCGCTGCCGACGCAGGGCGGGATCGGCCGTACGCCGTTTCTCGACTACCGCCTGGCAGGGGGGTTTCATCCATATGGCCCGGGCACGGCCCCGGGACAGCTGCCGCTGGGCCTGGCCGACGCCAATTTCCGCGGGCGCATCGGCGAGATCGGCATGGGCAGCGACTGGCGCACCGGCTGGGGCACCGGCCTGCAGGACCTGAACCGCGTATCCTGGGTCGATGTGACCGGCCGCACGCAGACCGGCAACTTCCCCGTGGTGGATTTCGGTCCGGGCGAGGGACGGGTACCGCGCATCCTGGATATCCAGCCGATCTCCGTGACCACCAGCGGTGCCGCGGACTACGACACGCGGCAGCAGCAATACACGATGAAGATCGAGGCGCTGCTGGACGTGGCAGGCCGGCGCGCGACCTCGCCCGCCAGCACGGACCTGGTGCTGCGCCACCTTCAGCAGGCGAGCGGCGATGCCACGCTGGCGCCCGGCACGGCCGCGTACCAGCAGGCGCAGGCGCGCTTCCTGTCTGACACCATGTTTGCCGTGCCCGACGCCGACCTGGCCAGCCTGCGCAGCGCCATTGCCAACCCCAACGCCGCGCCGCCCGGGGGGGCCAACCGGATGATCGCGCGCCCCGGCGGCTTGCGCGCGCTGTACACCGACGCGCTGCGCGCTGCGCCGGTCCGGCTCACGCTGCGCGATGGCAGCACGGTGATGTGCAGCAGCCTGGCTGAACTGGCGGCACGCGCGCCGGCGGCATCCAGCTTTAGCGTGGCGGGATCAAGCCTGTCCTACCCGCCGAACCAGCGTATCTCCACCGCCGAGTTCAACCGGGCCATGGCCGAGCTGGGCCGCACCGCCGCCAGCCGCATCGTGCCGATCGGCAGCGCGCCGGCCATGGCTGCCGCCGCGGACGCGGCACGCCCGCCCCCCGTCGGCCCCACCATTGCCACGCCGACTCGCATCCTGGAGATCGACAGCCACGATCTTGGCTACATCGGCGAGCGCATCGGCCAGGGCCTGGCGGACGCGCGCACGGCCGGCGCGCCAGGCAGCGGCGGCGCCCGCTGGACCACCGCGGCGCAAGCCGACCCGGTGCTTTCGGCCGTGCGTGCCATGACCGGCAATCCGTCCCTGCAGCGCGGCACGCCGGAATTCGACGCGGCGCGCCAGCAGGTCCTCGGCAACGCCCTGCTGGCGATCAATGCCGACGATGTGCGCGCCTTCCAGGCGACGCTGCACAGCGACGCGGCCTGGGACGGCCGGCTGCGCACCAGCTTCGGCGCCGCCATGGCGGACAGTCCCGTCACCGTCACGACCGCTTCCGGCCCGCGCACGTTCCACTCCCCCGCGGAACTGGACGCGGCGCGCGCGTCCATGACGCCGGAGCAGTACAACCAGGCGCGCGCGCAGGCGCAGGGCCTGGTCGCCGGCCGCGTCACCGGCAGCGGCGTGACCACCGCCCAGCTCAACCGGCTGGAGGGATTCCGCGACGTCGCAACCGTGGCGCTGGGCGACCAGGCCGGCACGGTGCTGCAGCCGGATGTGCTGTCCCACGTCCGGCTCGGCTCTGCCCGGGCTACCGCCGAGAGCTTTGGCCGGGGCGGCCTCGGCGGCATGATCGTCGGTGTGGTGACCACCGCCGGCACGATCTACGTCGACACCCAGGAACACCCTGACTGGGCGCAGGAACTGGCGCTGGCCGGCGGCCGCGATTTTGCGCTGTCGGGCACCCAGTCGGCACTGGAGAGCCGGCTGACGTACTACATGGCACAGCGCGCCATCGCCACTGGCGCACCGCTGAGCGGGCTGGCCCGCTTTGGCGCGCGCGCCGGGCCTACTGCGCTGTTCTCGGGCGGCATCGAGATCTACAACATCAGCCAGGAACAGCGCCCGCATAGCGGGCTCGAGGTCACCACGCGGGTCGGCCGCGCGGTGGGCATCGCCATCGTCTCGATGGAAATCGGGGCGGCGGCAGGCTCTGTCGTGCCGGGCGCCGGCACCGCGGCCGGTGCGGTGGTGGGCTTCATCGTCGGCGCGATTGCGGGCGGCGTCTCCGCCTACATCCTCGACCAGGTGGTGCCGGGCAGCGCGGAATCCTGGAATGCCGACGCCGCGGCCGCCGAGGCGCGCCGCGCACGGGAAGCCGAAGCGCTGCGGCAAGCCATGGCGCCGCGCGTGGTCGCCACCATCGGCGAAACCACCACGCTCGAGCCGATGATGTCATCGTCGGAGATCTCCACGGAAGAGCAGCAGGCCATCGCCCGCTGGGTCACGCTGCTGACCATGGCGCGGCGCGAGCCTCCGCCCGCGGCCGGGAGCGGGCCATGAGCCCGACCTCACGCAAGCCGCCCGCGCCGGTCCGTGACGCCGACTGCCCCGATGCGCCTGCCAGGGGAAGCGGCCGCGCGCACGGGGGGCGCGAGCCGCAACGGCAAGCGGGGAATCTGGCGATGCAGGCGCTTTGCGCGCGCGGTGCGATCCGTGCCAAGCCGGTGCTTGGCGTCGCGTCCGACACCGCCGAGCTGCAGGCCGACCAGATGGCCGAAGCCGCCGTCAGCGGCGCGCAGCCTGTCCCCGCAGGCTGTACCTGCACATCGGGCGAGCCCCCCTGTTCCGCGTGCCAGGCCAGCGCCGGCGCCACCTTGCGGCGCAAGCCGCGCGGCCGGGACTGGCTGGCCGAGACCCCGGACCTCGCGCCGGGTCCCGGGCGTGCGCTGGATGACGGCACGCGCCGCTTCTTCGAGAGCCGCTACCAGGCAGACTTGTCGGCAGTGCGCGTTCATGACACTGCGCAGGCGGCCGCCAGCGCTGCACGGCTGGATGCGCACGCGTTCGCCATCGGCTCGAGCATCGTCTTTGGTGCCGGCGAGTACCAGCCACACACCAGCGCAGGCAAACGGCTGATCGGGCACGAACTGGCCCATGTACTGCAGGACGACGCGCAACCCACGCTGCGGCGCGATCCCCTGTCTTCATCCACATCGTCCGCATCCACCGGTTCCGCGTCCTCCCTGCTAAGCCTGGCCCCCGCCGACGACGCGTCCCAGGTCTGCAGGGGCGAGGAGCCGGCCGAGCCGCAGATGTGCATGGCGGCGCCGGATCCTGCCAACCCGACCGTCCTAGACCTCACCGGCTCGCTGGACGAGCGTGTCGCGTCGTTCAAGGAGCTCGTAAAGACCACGGCAATCCACCGGCTGCTGTCGAACAAACGCAATCTCGGCATGTGGGCAGTCCTGGTCGAGGACATGATCCCCAGCGAGGACATCGCCGCGCTGGGCATGACGCAATCCGGCGCGTCGCGGCCCTACTTCGAGCTTCAGGACATGCGCGACCCGCAGATGCGGGAGCTGCGCGCGCGGCAGGCCTTTGGCCAGTTCCGCGCCTGCACCGGTTGCCATCTGGAAACCCAGATCTCCGCGTCGCGCACCGAACGCGAGGCACTGAGCCCCTATGGCTGGGCCACGCCCAACGAAATGCGCGCCGGTATCCGCCCGCCTTCGCGCTTCGAAACACTGGCCCGCTTCAGCAGCCCGCCGGACCTGGCCGGGCCTTATGGGCTTGCGCCGGCGGCGCATCCGGCCATGGAACTCGCGCGGCCGGGCCTGTACCGGCCGCCGGCCGGCACTGCCGAAGCCGAGCTGCACCAGCTGTTCCCCGATCCCGAGGCAACCGGGCAGGCGCTGGCACGGGTCGGGCCGATCATCGGCGCGCTTGGACCATCGGGCTACAAGGTGCTGCCCGAAGGGATGCTCAACACGTTGCGCACCGGCACCGCGCAGGATATCCGCGGGCAGATCCTGTCGGCGATCACCACGCGCAAGGGCAACTACGACGAACTGATGGCCAAGATCCGGGCCAACGAAGTTGGCTATGAGCACTTCGGCCCGGTCATCAGAAGCCTGTTGCCTCTCGCCGACGAGACGGTCCGTACCGCCATCCAGGACGAGATGGACAGCAACGCGTTCTGGGACAAGGTTGAATCCGTGGTGGTCGCGGCGCTGTCGGCGCTGGCATTGCTGCTGACCATCTTCCCGCCCACCTCCGCCGCGGGCATTGCGTTCTTTGCCGCGCTGGAGATCTCGCTTGGCTACTACAGCGTGCAAAAGGGCCAGGAAGCCATGCGCATTGGTTCCGCCTACCGGCTGGGTATCGGCGCACACGATGTCTTCACGCCTGAGCAGCAGCAGGCTGGCGACGCGATGGTGCTCAACGGCTTCGTCAGCGTGGCCACCGGTTACCTGGGCATGTTCAGCGGTGCCCTGCGCGCCGGCACCGCCATGCCGCGCGCGGCGCCGCTGACACAGGGTGGACTGGCGCTGTCGGGCCGTGGCGCCACCGCCGCACGCACCCTCGAACACGGCGAGTATGTCATCACCATCGGCGAGGACGGCGCCATGTTCGTGACCGTTGCCTCGCGTCCGGACCTGGTGATCATGGTGCGGGGAGAAACCGCAACCTTGTACCAACTGCTCGAAGGCGGCGGCATGCGGGTGGCCGCCAGTGCCACCGTGCCATCGCGCGGCGCCGGCAGTGCGCCGTTGATGCTGGAGGCCGGCAGCGGCACCGGGGCGGCAAGCACGGCGCTGGTCCCGGTGGGCCCGCAAGCGCTGGTGCCGTTCTCGCCCACGGCGCCGGGGTCGACGCTGGCGCCGCTGTCGACGGGCAGCCAGCCGGCGCGTGTGCTGATCACGCCGCCGCCGCGCGAGCCGCTGATGCTCGGGCCGGGCAATGCCACCACGTACACCTGGGACGAAATCAGCCGCATGCGCCAGCCCATGCTGTGGCAAGAGCGCGAGACATACCTGCAGCAAGTGTACGGCGCGCCGGGACAACAGCACTTCCCGGTGCCGAATACCGGCGGGCGCTACGTGGACGTACCCGTGCCGCAGGCCGGCGGCGGCGTGCTGGCGGGCGAGGCAAAATCGTACACGCGCTGGATCGGCGTGCCCGGACAGCGCGGCGGGATTCCGAACCAGGTCGAACTCACCGACCGCATCCGCGAACAGATCCAGCGCGATGTCTGGCTGCGCAACAACGTCCCGGGCTATGATCCACGCTGGATGTTCACCGACGCCCCGCCCTCTGCAGCGTTGCGGCAGGCGCTGCGGGACGAGGGCATCGTCTTTATCGAGTACAGCTTTTGACCGAGCCCGCCCAACCCCTCCCTTCGCTGGCCGCCCGCCGCGCCTGGCTGGACACGCTCAAGGCGCGCCAGCGCGACATGCTGGACGAACTCGCGCAGGTCGCCGGCATCGTGCCCCACAGCGCCCTGTCGGACGACCCGCAGGGCCAGTTCGCGCGGCTCGCGGCCTTTGTCGATCGCACCGACCTGCAGGCGGCGACGGACGACGCGCGCACCTGGCTGCTGAACCGGCTCGGCCTTTACCTGGCGCACTACGTGATGGCCCGCCACGGCGGCCAGCTCACGGTGCAGGACAATCCGCAGCAGCGCTTCTATCTTGCCTTTGTGGTCACCGGCATGGACGCGCCGGTGCCGGCCGGGGCCAGGCTTGACCCGTTCGCGCTCGCATACGACGCGATCCACGCACTGCCGCGCATCCCGCTCGGCACGCTGCTTGCCACCGCCGAACACGAGCTGGCCTGAATCGGCCCCCTGAATCGGCCCGTATCGCAAGCGCGCCTGCAAGCCGGCTAGGAGAACTCGGCCCGATCGATGCCGTGCTTCTTCAGCAACCTTCCGAAGACCCGTCGCTCCTTGCCCGCCTCACGCGCCGCCGCTGACACGTTGCCGTGGCTGCGCGCCAGCGCCGAGCGCAGGTAGGCCGCCTCGAATGCCGCCAGGGCCTGGTCGCGCGCCTCCTTGAATGGCTGCATGCCGGGCGCAGCCTCGCTGGCCAGGTCGACCGTGCAGGGCGTCGCCGGGCAGCCTTCGGCATGCACCACGCGCCCGTCGCACGACAGCAGGCAGCGCTGCACGAAGTTCTCCAGCTCACGCACGTTGCCCCGCCACGGCTGTGCCAGCATCCACGCCAGCGAGGCCTGGTCGAACCGGCAGCCGGGCCAGCCATAGCGGGCACAGAAGCGCGACGCAAACAGCTCGACCAGCGGCGGGATGTCTTCAGGGCGCTCCCTCAGGCTGGGCATGCGCACGTTGGCCACGTTGAGCCGATAGAGCAGGTCTTCGCGGAACCAGCCATCCTGGGCGCCCTGCTTCAGCTCGCGGTTGGTGGCGGCGACGATGCGCACGTCGGCCTTGCGGCTGTGCGGGGCACCCAGCGGCCGGTAGCGGAAGTCCTGCAGGAAGCGCAGCAGCGACGCCTGGCTGCGCAGGGACAGCGCATGGATTTCGTCGAAGAAGAGCGTGCCCCCTTCTGCCTGCGCGACCAGGCCGGCGGCATCGCGGCGCGCATCGGTATAGGCGCCGCGCACGTGGCCGAAGAGTTCGCCTTCGAACAGCGTTTCGGGCAACGCGCCGCAATCCACGGGGACGAAGGGCCGGTCGCGGCGCCCGCCGCGATAGTGCAGGCTGCGCGCCACCAGCTCCTTGCCGGTGCCGGTCTCGCCCAGGATCAGCACGGGCACGTCGACGCGGGCCAGCCGGGCCACCACCGCCATCGCCTCCCGGAACACCTGGCTGGATCCCAGCAACCCGCCGGGGTCCTCGCCGTCCGGCATGACGCCGTCCTCCCCTGCCTGCGCGATGCCGGCAGGCGCGAATTCTTGCTTCGGAGACATCTTTCCCTCCCCCGGCGCCGGCAGCGCAGCGACAAGCATCGCGCGTCACGGGCCCAAATGCCTCACCCGGCGCCTTTGTGCAGGGCAGCAGCAAGCGGCGGGATGGCTACACACTAGCCCATGGCGGCCGAAACGCAATTAAGTTTGCCGCAGATCAGCTTTCACACGGCATTTGCAGCTTGTATTCAAGGATTTAGGCGTTTCGCAGGGCGACGCGAAAGCGCATTTTTGTTGCATTTTGTGTTGTTTATTGGCATTTTGTGGAATAACATCAAGCCTCGATCCGCGCCCCTCGAGTCCCGCCATGCCTATCCCCCTCCCCGCCCAAACCCGCGTCGTCATCATCGGCGGCGGCATCATCGGCTGCAGCGTCGCCTACCACCTGACGAAGCTGGGCTGGAAGGATGTGGTGCTGCTCGAGCAGGGCCAGCTGTCGTGCGGCACCACCTGGCACGCCGCCGGGCTGGTCGGCCAGCTGCGCTCGCAGGAAAGCATGACGAAGCTGATCCGCTACTCCACGCAGCTCTACAGCGAACTGGAAGCGGAAACCGGCCTCGGCACCGGCTGGAAACAATGCGGCTCCCTGTCCGTGGCGCGCACCGCCGAGCGCATGACGCAGCTGCGCCGCACCGCGGCGGTGGCGCGCGCCTATGGCGTGGCGTGCGAGGTCATCTCCCCTTCGCAGGCCGGCGAGCTGTGGCCGGCGATGCGTACCGACGACCTGCGCGGCGCGGTCTGGCTGCCCGGCGACGGCAAGGCCAATCCCACCGACCTGACGCAGGCGCTGGCGCGCGGCGCGCGCAGCCGCGCCGCCATCATCGCGCAGGACACGAAGATCACCGCGATCCATAGCGCCGACGGCCGCGCCACCGGCGTCAGCTGGCGCAACAAGAACGGGGACGAGGGGCGGCTGCAGGCCGAGATCGTGGTCAACTGCGCCGGCCAGTGGGCGCGGCAGGTAGGCCTGATGTGCGGCGTGACCGTGCCGCTGCATTCGGCCGAGCACTACTACATCGTCACCGGGCGCATCGCCGGCGTGCCCCCCGACCTGCCGGTGATGCGCGACCCGGACGGCTTCATCTACTTCAAGGAGGAAGTCGGCGGGCTGGTGATGGGCGGCTTCGAGCCTGACGCCAAGCCTTGGGGCATGCAGGGCATTCCCGAGCCGTTCGAGTTCCAGCTGCTGCCCGACGACTGGGACCAGTTCCAGGTCCTGATGGAAAACGCGCTGGTGCGCGTGCCCGCGCTCGAAACGGCGCAGGTCAAGCAGTTCTACAACGGCCCGGAATCCTTCACGCCGGACAACAACTTCATCCTCGGCGAGGCGCCGGAGCTGCGCAATTTCTACGTCGGCGCGGGCTTCAACTCGATGGGCATCGCCTCCGCCGGCGGCGCCGGCATGGCGCTGGCGGAATGGATCGTGGCGGGCGAACCCACCATGGACCTGTGGCCCGTCGATATCCGCCGCTTCGCCGGCTTCAACGGCAACCAGAACTGGCTGCACGACCGCGTCAAGGAAACGCTCGGCCTGCACTACGCGATGCCGTGGCCGAACCGTGAGCTGGAGACCGCGCGCCCGTTCCGCCGCTCGCCGCTGTACGCGCACCTGCGCGATGCCGGCGCGAGTTTCGGCAGCAAGATGGGCTGGGAGCGGCCCAGCTTCTTCGCGCCGCCGGGCGCATCGCCGCGGATCGAATATGCCTTCGGCCGGCAGAACTGGCTGCCGTGGAGCGGTGCCGAGCACCGTGCCTGCCGCGAAGGCGTGGCGCTCTTCGACATGAGCTCGTTCTCCAAGTACCTGGTCAAGGGCATCGATGCCGAGGCGGTGCTGCAGTACGTGATGAGCAACGACGTGGCGGTGCCGCCGGGGCAGGCCGTCTATACCGCGATGCTCAACCAACGCGGCACCTATGAGTCCGACCTGACCGTGACGCGGCTGGCGCACGACCAGTACCTGGTGGTGACCGGGTCGGCGCAGGCCACGCGCGACTTCAGCTATATCGAGCGGCTGATCCCGTCCGACAAGCGCTGCGTGATCGTCGACATCACCGGCCAGTACGCGGTGCTGGCGGTGATGGGGCCGCGCTCGCGCGAGCTGCTGCAAAAGGTGTCGCGCGCGGACTTCTCCAACGAAGGCTTCCCCTTCGGCAGTTCGCGCGAGATCGACCTCGGCTATGCCACCGTGCGCGCGACCCGCCTGACCTACGTGGGCGAGCTGGGCTGGGAACTGTACGTGCCGGTGGAATTCGCGGTTGGCGTCTACGAGACGCTGCATGAAGCCGGGCGCACGCTCGGGCTGGTCAATGCCGGCTACTACGCCATCGAATCGCTGCGGCTCGAAAAGGGCTACCGCGCGTGGGGCCGCGAGCTGTCGCCGTCGGTCAACCCGTTCGAGGCGGGACTGTCGTTCTCCTGCAAGCTGGCCAGCGGCATCGACTTCCGCGGCCGGCAAGCGCTGCTGCAACTGCGGCAGGCGGGCGCGCCCACGCGGCGCATGGTGGTCGTGACGATGGATGGCGCGAGCGACGCCATGCTGTGGGGCGCAGAGGCCGTGCTGCGCACCGGCCCCGACGGCAGCGTGCGCGCAGTGGGATCGCTCAGTTCTGCCGCATTCGGCCACACGCTGGGCTGCCCGGTCGGCATGGCCTTGCTGGCGCGCGAGGATGGGCCGGCCGATGCGGCGTGGCTTGAAGCCGGCACGTACCACGTCGACCTGGCCGGCGAACTGCTGCCCGCACGCGTACACCTGCGCGCGCCCTACGATCCGGCATCCGCGCGCCCGAAGGCTTGAACAGGGCCGGGGGAACAAGGGCGACCTGCTGCGACGAGAATAGGTGTTCCAATCTGGAGCAACCGCTGTCACGCGCTGGCACACCGCCGCCGGCGCGTGACACATTCCTGGCTCATTTCCGCGGATATTCCTCCCAATTCCCCCGCGTTTCCGTCTTATCGCGCCCCGGCACACCTCTTGCGATCTGCTCCCGTGCGCACGGTCCCACGCCGTGACGACACGACACAAATCCTTCGAACGGAGCGAGACATGAACATGGCGGAAATCGCCCAGCTGGGCGTCAGCAACCCCTACAAGCAGCAGTACGAGAACTACATCGGCGGCCAGTGGGTGCCGCCCGCCGGCGGCGAGTACTTCGAGTCGGTCACGCCGATCACCGGCAAGCCGTTCACGCGCGTGCCGCGCTCCAACCAGCAGGACGTCGATGCCGCGCTCGATGCCGCGCACGCCGCCAAGGCCGCATGGGGACGCACCTCCACCACCGAGCGCGCCAACATCCTGAACCGCATCGCCGACCGCATCGAGGCCAACCTGACGCTGCTGGCGGTGGCCGAGACCATCGACAACGGCAAGCCCGTGCGCGAGACCACCGCCGCCGACCTGCCGCTGGCGGTCGACCACTTCCGCTACTTTGCCGGCTGCATCCGCTCGCAGGAAGGCGGCATCTCCGAGATCGACGGCGACACTATCGCCTACCACTTCCATGAGCCGCTGGGCGTGGTCGGCCAGATCATCCCGTGGAACTTCCCGCTGCTGATGGCCACCTGGAAGCTGGCGCCGGCGCTGGCCGCCGGCAACTGCGTGGTGCTCAAGCCGGCCGAGCAGACGCCCGCGTCGATCCTGGTGCTGATGGAGGTGATCGGCGACCTGCTGCCGCCCGGCGTGGTCAACGTGATCAATGGCTTCGGGCTGGAGGCGGGCAAGCCGCTGGCATCGAGCCCGCGCATCAGCAAGGTGGCCTTCACCGGCGAAACCACCACCGGCCGGCTGATCATGCAATACGCGTCGCAGAACCTCATCCCGGTGACGCTGGAGCTGGGCGGCAAGTCGCCCAACATCTTCTTCGAAGACGTGCTGGCCGCCGACGACGCTTACTTCGACAAGGCGCTCGAAGGCTTTGCCATGTTCGCGCTGAACCAGGGCGAGGTCTGCACCTGCCCGTCGCGCGCGCTGATCCAGGAATCGATCTACGAGCGCTTCATGGAACGCGCGCTCAAGCGCGTGGCGGCGATCCGCCAGGGCCATCCGCTCGACCGGGGCACCATGATCGGTGCGCAGGCATCGGCGGAACAGCTCGAGAAGATCCTGTCGTACATCGACCTGGGCCGCAAGGAAGGCGCGCAGTGCCTGGCGGGCGGAGAGCGCAATGCGCTGGACGGCGACCTGGCGGGTGGCTACTACGTCAAGCCGACCGTGTTCGCGGGGCACAACAAGATGCGCATCTTCCAGGAAGAGATCTTCGGGCCGGTGGTGTCGGTCACTACCTTCAAGGATGAGGAAGAGGCGCTCGCCATCGCCAACGACACGCTCTACGGCCTCGGCGCCGGCGTGTGGACGCGTGACGGCGCGCGCGCATTCCGCATGGGCCGCGGCATCCAGGCGGGCCGCGTGTGGACCAACTGCTACCACGCTTATCCCGCGCATGCCGCATTCGGGGGATACAAGCAGTCCGGCATCGGCCGCGAGAACCATCGCATGATGCTTGACCACTACCAGCAGACCAAGAACCTGCTGGTCAGCTACAGCCCCAACGCACTCGGGTTTTTCTGACGACGCTCAAGGCATGGCGCAATGGCCGCCTATTGCGGCCCTGCCCGTGCCATGATCCGGTTGTGCCCCGCGGACGCGGGGCCATCCCGGACAAGGAGTCATTGAAGGAGTCGAGATGCCTGCAACCATGAAAGCTGCCGTGGTGCGCGAATTCGGCGCGCCGCTCACGATCGACGAAGTTCCTGTTCCCCAACCCGGCCCCGGCCAGATCCAGGTAAAGATCGAGGCCTCCGGTGTCTGCCATACCGACCTGCACGCCGCCGACGGCGACTGGCCGGTCAAACCCACCCTGCCCTTTATCCCCGGCCACGAAGGCGTCGGCTACGTTTCCGCCGTGGGCAGCGGCGTGACCCGCGTGAAAGAAGGCGACCGCGTCGGCGTGCCCTGGCTCTACAGCGCCTGCGGCTATTGCGAACACTGCCTGCAAGGCTGGGAAACGCTGTGCGAGAAGCAGCAGAACACCGGCTATTCCGTCAACGGCGGCTACGGCGAATATGTCGTCGCCAATCCCAACTACGTGGGCCTGCTGCCCGACAAGGTCGGCTTTGTAGAGATTGCGCCGATCCTGTGCGCGGGCGTGACGGTCTACAAGGGTCTGAAGGTGACCGATACGCGGCCGGGCCAGTGGGTGGTGATTTCCGGCATCGGCGGCCTCGGCAACGTGGCCGTGCAGTACGCGCGTGCCATGGGTCTGCGCGTGGCCGCGGTCGATATCGATGACGGCAAGCTCGCGCTGGCGCGCAAGCTCGGCGCAGAAGCCACCGTCAACGCACGCACCACCGATCCCGCCGCGTGGCTGCAGAAGGAAATCGGCGGCGCGCATGGCGTGCTGGTCACCGCGGTGTCGCCGATTGCATTTTCGCAGGCGATCGGCATGGTGCGCCGCGGCGGCACCATCGCGCTCAACGGGCTGCCGCCGGGCGAGTTCGGCACGCCGATCTTCGACGTGGTGCTCAAGGGCATCACCATCCGCGGCTCGATCGTCGGCACGCGCAGCGACCTGCAGGAATCGCTGGACTTTGCCGCGCATGGCGACGTGAAGGCGACGGTGTCCACCGCGAAGCTCGACGACATCAACAATGTGTTCGGGCGCCTGCGCGACGGCAAGATCGAAGGCCGGGTCGTGCTGGACTTCAACGCCTGACGAGGAGTGGGGTCATGCCGGCTTCCGCATCTGCCGTCCCGTCCGTCGCCCGCGTGGTGGCAACGCCCGCCGCGCTGGCGCTGATCGCGCAGCTGGCCGCGCGGCATGGCCCGCTGATGTTCCACCAGTCCGGCGGCTGCTGCGACGGCAGCGCGCCGATGCGCTACCCCGACGGCGAGCTGCTGGTCGGCCCGGCCGATGTCCGGCTGGGCGAGATCGGCGGCGCGCCGTTCTACATGACGCGCGCGCAGTTCGAGTACTGGCAGCACACGCGGCTGGTGATCGACGTGGTGCCGGGCGCGGGCGGGATGTTTTCGCTGGAGGGGCGGACGGGTCAGCGGTTCCTGACGCGGTCGGAGTTGTTCAGCGATGAAGAGGCGGCGTGGCTGGCGGCGCAGCCGGCTCCGTGATGCGTCTCAGGTATCGCCCAGGTCTTTCAAGCGCCTGTAGATCGTGTTGCGCGACACACCCAGTTCGCGCGCAGCGTGGCTGACATTGCCCTTGTGCCGTGCCAGCGCCTCGCGGATGACCCCGACCTCCCAGCCACGCAAGTCGCGACCATGGCTTTCACGTGAGGCAGGTGCTGCCGCGGCGGTCGCGGACGGCGCCCCTTCCACCGGCCCGCCGCACTCCTGCTCAAACCCCTCCGGCAGGTGCTCGCACCCGATCTCCGCCTCGCCCTCGGCCAGTATCGCCGCCGTGCGCAACACATTGGCGAGCTGCCGGATATTCCCCGGCCACGGATGGCTGCGCAGCAACGCCAGCACCTGCGCGCTGACCTGGACCGGTGATCCGGGCCCGGCCTCTTCCCGCTGCCGTTGCAGGATCCGCTCCACCAGCACCGGCAGGTCGCTGCGCTCGCACAGCGCCGGCAGCGTCACCACCAGTGCATTGATGCGGTAATACAGGTCTTCGCGGAAGGTGCCGTCGGCGATCATGGCGCGCAGGTCGCGGTGGGTGGCGCAGACCACGCGCACATCGACCGGCACCGCGTGCGACGCGCCCAGCGGCGTCACCGCGCGCTCCTGCAGCACGCGCATCAGCCGCACCTGCTGCGCCAGCGGCATGTCGCCGATTTCATCGAGGAACAGCGTGCCGCCATGCGCCTGCGCCAGCTTGCCGGCGCAGCCGCGGCGGCGCGCGCCGGTGAAGGCGCCTTCTTCATAGCCGAACAGCTCGGCTTCGATCAGCGTTTCGGGGATGGCCGCGCAATTGACGGCGACAAAGGGACCCCTGGCGCGCGGCGAAGCGGCGTGGATGGCGCGTGCGAGCCACTCCTTGCCCGCGCCGGTGCGGCCCTGGACCAGGATCGGGATATCGCGGCCGCTGACCTTGCGCACGCGGCGCAATACGGCCGCCACGGCGGCGTCGCCGGTGTCGAGCGCGGCCAGCGCGGGCGGCAGCGGCTCGTCCGGCAGCGGCTGGCGCACGCTGACCGGCACGGCGCGGTATTCGATGCGCGCGAACACCTGCACGCGGCTGGGCAGCGTCAGCACGTGCAGCGTTCCGGCCGCGCGCGCCTGCATCGCCATGCGCACCGGCTGGCCGAACAGCTCGGCAAAGCCTGACAGCGCCAGCGCGTGCGGCGCCAGCCCGAGCTGGAACAGCCCGCTGCGGTTGGCGGCCAGGAAGGCGCCGTCGGGCGTGAATGCCGCCATGCCCTCGAACAGCGTGCCGACGAATTCCGGCCGCGCATGGAAGCGCACCAGCACGGCTTCGGGGAAATGGTTGGCGAACAGGTGGTTCTCGATCATCTGCGCCGACATCCGCACCAGCGCCATGGTGTGGCGATGGAAGCCGCGGTGGTCGCCGCTGACGTCGAGCGCGCCCAGGATCTCGCCGGTGGGGCCGGCAATCGGCGCGCACGAGCAGGTGAGCTGGTGGTTGGCCTGCAGGAAGTGCTCGCCGGCGTGGACGATGGTGGGGCGCGCCTCGGCCAGCGCGGTGCCGATGGCGTTGGTGCCCTTGCTGGGTTCTGACCATGACACGCCCGGCGCCAGCGCCACGCGGCGGGCGCGTGCGACGAAATCGCCGTCGCCCAGGCTGTGCAGGATCACGCCGCTGCTGTCGGTCAGCAGCACCATGCTGTCGGTGTTGGCGATCTGCGCGTGCAGGGTTTCCATCACCGGCAGCGCGTGGCGGTACAGGTCGCGGCTGGCGTCGACCAGCTCTCCCAGGGCGCGTGCGGCAAGGGCCTCGTAGCCCGGCGCGTGGCCGGCATCGAGCCCGAAGCCGGCCGAGCGCGCATGCGCGCGCGCGATCAGCGCGGCGCGATCGGTATCATCCGGATTTGCGCCTGCTTCGGCGCCGTGGCGCTGGACGCCGGAAAGCGCTAGGTCTGCGGCGGGATCTGCAGCGGGATGGGCGGCACGGTGCATGACGGCGGGTCTCCAGTGGCGGCTGGCGGCTCGCGTGGCGGCCGCTGCCTTGCCGTCCCCTTGCACACATCGTGCAGGCCGCGCAGGCGGACGCTGCGGCAGGCCGGGCGGCTGTTGTCCGGCAACCTTATCACAGCGGACTGGCCGTGTACGGGATCCGCGCCGCCCAGGGCGCCGGGTCAGCGTTTTTCGTCGAGCAGGTCGTTCAGGATCTCGTCGAACGCCGCCTGGGCGTCTTCCAGCGCCTGCAGCGCCGCATCGAAGGTCTGCAGCGCGAGCTTGGATGGCTTGCCGCTGCCTTGCGGCGGATAGTGACCCTGCAGCGCGGTGAATGCCACCTGTACCTGGCGCGTGGCCGCGACCACGCGCTCCATGGCCTGCGCCTCTTCGGCGCGGAACTGCTCGTCTTTCTGCTCGCTCATGTGGTTTGCTCCCTGGGCGCGCCGTCGGCCGGGATGCCGGTGGGGGTGGGCGCGCGTGTGCGTGTATGAGGCATATCGTACAAGAACTGCGCGGCCCGGCTTGCGCCGCGCGGCCGCGCCTGTCAAAAATGAGGTAGGCTGCGCAGCTTGGGCGGCATGGCCGGCGCCCCCCGGCGCCACGCCCGCCGCGCACCTGAAGACTTGCCATGCGATTCAAGACCCGCCACGCGCTGGCCGCCGCGCTGATGACTGCCAGCGGCTTCGCCTGCTACTGGACCTACCTGACGCTGAACCAGGACCGCCTGCTGTTCGACGCGCGCCGGCGTCCGCCGCGCGACCTGCCGGACGGCATCATCGGGTATTCGCACAGGATTCCCGGCGGGGTGGTGCGTGGCTACATCTACCAGGCGCCCGGCGACAGCGTGGGCGACCTGCTGTTCTACCTGCCCGGACGCGGCGAGGATGTGCTGGAAACGCTGCAATTCGCACGCTGGCTGCCGGCAGGCATGGCCTTCGCCACCTATGACTACCGCGGGCTGGGCCATTCCGACGGCCGTCCGTCCGAGGCAGGGGCCGTCGCCGATGCCAGCCAGTTCCTGCTGCATGTCCGGCGCGTGTTTCCCGACACCCGCGTGCACGTGGTCGGGCGCAGCCTCGGCACCGGCGTCGCGATCCAGCTGGCCGACCTGCAGGAATTCGAGAGCCTGCAGCTGATCACGCCCTACGACTCAATGCTGGAACTGGTGCGCAAGCGCTTCCCGCTGGTGCCGCTGCGGCAGCTGATGCGCCACCATTTCGATTCGATCTTGCACTGCAAAAAGGTCGTGCAGAGCACCAAGGTGCTGCTGGCGGAGTCGGACGAGGTCGTGCCGCATGCCTGCTCGGAGCGGCTGATGGCAGCATGGCCCGGGCCGGTCGCGCTGCAGACCATGCCCGGCACGGACCACTTCACCATCATCGAACAGCAGCAGACCTGGCTGTCGCTGTTCGAGTTCGCGCGCCAGCACAGCGAGGCCCGGCTGCGCATGGCCGAAGCCGCGCCGGCGCAGCCGGAACCGGACAACGCCGCCGCTACCGCGCCGGCGCTCCATGCCGTGCCGGACGCCATCGCCCCGCCCGCCGAGCGGGACGACGACGGCAGCCCGCTGCCGCTGGCAGCCACCCGATGACCGCCCCGCCGGTTCGGCGACCCGGAGCAGGTAGCGGAGCAGGTAGAATGCGCGCATGAAAAAAATCGCAGTCAAGGCAGGCGGCGCCATACTGGCGCTGGCTGCGGCCGCCAGCCTGCTCGCCGGCTTTGCCGCGGTGCTGAGCCTGCGGCAGCTTCCACCGGTCGACGCCCTGCGCGACTATCGCCCCGATGTCCCGCTGCGGATCTACACCAGCGACAACGTGCAGATCGGCGAATTCGGCAGCGAGCACCGCGAATTCATCCCCTTCGAGCAGATTCCCCCGCGCATGGTCCAGGCCCTGCTGGCGGCCGAGGACGACCAGTTCTACCAGCACGAGGGCGTCGACATCCCCGGGCTGTTCCGCGCCGCGCTGGCCAACCTCGGCCAGGGCTACGCACAGGGCGCGTCGACCATCACCATGCAGGTCGCGCGCAATTTCTACCTGTCGCGCGAGAAGACGCTGGCGCGCAAGTGGTATGAAATGCTGCTGGCATGGCGCATCGACCAGTCGCTGCCCAAGGACCGCATCCTCGAGCTGTACATGAACCAGGTCTACCTGGGCGAGCATGCCTATGGCTTCGGCAGCGCGGCGCATGCGTATTTCGGCAAGCCGCTGGCGGCGCTGTCGCTGGCCGAGAGCGCGATGCTGGCGGGGCTGCCCAAGGCGCCGTCGACCATGAACCCGGTGGCCAACCTGCCGCGCGCCAAGCGCCGCCAGGAATACGTGCTGGGCCGCATGCTGGCGCTGGGCATGATCAGCCAGGACGACTACCGCGCGGCCCGCGCCGAGCGCCTGGCCATCTCCGGCGAAACGCCGGGCAGCTTCGCCGGCCATGCCGAATACGTGGCCGAACTGGCGCGCCAGCTGGCGCGCGAGCGCTTTGGCGACGAGGCCTACACGCGCGGACTGAACGTCTACACCACGGTGTCGTCGGTGCGGCAGACGCTGGCCCACGATGCCGTGAGCGGCGGACTGCAGCGCTATGCGCGCCGCCACCGCAAGGCCGTGCCTGAGCTGGCGCAGGGGCCGCAGGCGGCGCTGGTGTCGCTCGACGCCAGTACCGGCGCGATCGAGGCGATGGTGGGTGGCGCGGACTTCGGGACCAGCCGCTTCAACCACGCCACGCAGGCGCTGCGGCAGCCGGGCTCGACCTTCAAGCCCTTCGTTTATGCCGCCGCGCTGGAACGCGGCGTGTCGCCGGGCACGGTCATCAACGATACGCCGCTGGCCAATTCGTCGCGCTGGCAGCCGACCAACGACGACGGCCGCTTTGTCGGCCCCGTCACCGTGCGCCAGGCGCTGGCCGAATCGCGCAACCTGCCGGCAATCCGCACGCTGCAGGCGATCGGCATCCCCTATGCGGTGGAGTTCGCCAGCCGCTTCGGCTTCTCGCCCAGGCGGCTGCCGCGCTACCTGCCGCTGGCGCTGGGCACCGGCACCACCTCGCCGCTGCGCCTGGCCGCGGCCTACGGCGTGTTCGCCAACGGCGGCCATCGCGTGGAGCCCTACCTGATCGAGCGCATCACCGACAGCGAGGGCAACGTGCTGTTTGAAGCAAGCCACACCAGCGCCAATGGCGCCGCGGCGCCGACGCGCGTGATCAGCGCGCGCAATGCCTTCGTAATGGACAGCCTGCTGCGCAGCGTGGTCGACGAAGGCACCGGCGCGGGCGTGCGCCGCTACCTGCGCCGCGACGACGTGGCCGGCAAGACCGGCACCACCAACGAAGCCATGGACGGCTGGTTCGCCGGCTACGCCGGCGGCGTGGTCACGGTGGCGTGGATGGGCTACGACGACAACCGCAGCCTGGGCGAGCATGAGTTCGGCGCCACCACGGCGCTGCCGGTGTGGGCAGCGTACATGGAAGGGCGGCTGGCCGGCGTCCCCGAGGCGCAGCCGGATGCCCCGGCCGGCCTGGTGCGCGCGAACAACGACTGGGTGTATGCGGAATATGCGGACGGCAGCCGTGGCATCGCCTCGCTCGGCTTCCCGCTGCCGCCGGCGGATGCGCCGGTGACGCCGGCAGCCGATCCGGTCGTGGCGCCGGTGGCAAGCAACGCCGCCAGCCCGGCCACCCCGGCCACCCCGGCCACCCCCGCCACATCCCCGGCGCCGCCGGCCGCGGGCACGCAGCTTCCCGCCACCGCCATGCCGGCGCCCGCCGCCGTGGCCGCGCCCGGCGTTTCCATCAGCCGGGACGGCCTGTAAACTCCTCGCTTTCCCGCCGCCTCACCCCACTTCGAGCCCATCCCGATGTCCAGCCACAGCCCGCTGCTGATCTGGTCGGTCGCCGCGCTGACCACCGCCGGCGTCCTGTTCCGCCCCTTCCGCCTGCCCGAGGCATTCTGGGCCGCCGCCGGCGCCCTGCTGCTGTGCGCCACCGGACTGCTGGCGCTGCCCGACGCATTCGCCGCGGTCATGCGTGGCTACGACGTCTACCTGTTCCTGGCCGGCATGATGCTGATCTCCGAACTGGCCCGCAAGACCGGCCTGTTCGACCACGTCGCCGCGCTGGCGGTGCGCCAGGCGCGCGGCTCGGCGCTGCGGCTGTTCCTGCTGGTGTATGGCTTCGGCACGCTGGTTACGGCATTCATGTCGAACGATGCCACCGCGGTGGTGCTCACGCCCGCGGTGCTGGCCGCCACGCGTGCGGCGCGCGTGCGCCATCCGCTGCCCTACCTGTACGCGTGCGCGTTCATCGCCAACGCGGCCAGCTTCGTGCTGCCGATCTCGAATCCTGCCAACCTGGTGATCTTCGGCGAGCGCATGCCGCCGCTGGCGGGATGGCTGGCGAGCTTCGCGCTGCCGTCGCTGGCCGCGATACTGGCGACGCTGGCCGCGCTGTGGTGGACCCAGCGCCATGCGCTGGCCGAGCCGATCGGCAGCGACGTCCCGGTGCCGCCGCTGTCGCTGCAGGCCTGGCTGACCGCGCTGGGCATCGTGCTGACCGGCATCACGCTGCTGGTGGCGTCGCTGCGCGGCAGTGAGCTGGGCTGGCCCACCTGCGCCGCGGGCGTGGCCACGCTGCTGCTGGTCTGCGCCACCCGGCGCGATCTGCTGCTGCCGGCGCTGGGCGAAGTCTCGTGGAGCGTGCTGCCGATGGTGGCCGGCCTGTTCGTGCTGGTGGCCGCGCTGGAACAGACGTCGGTGATCGGCTACCTGGCCGATGCGGTCGCGGCCGCCTCGCGCGATGGCGGTGCGCTGGCGCTGCTGGCGGTGGGCGGGCTGGTGACGCTGGCGGGCAATATCGCCAACAACCTGCCGGCGGGGCTGATCGCGGCGTCGGCGCTGTCCGCGGGCGATGCGTCGCACGCGGTCACCGGCGCGGTGCTGATCGGCATCGACCTGGGCCCGAACCTGTCGGTGACCGGCTCGCTGGCCACGCTGCTGTGGCTCACCGCGCTGCGCCGCGAGGGGCATATGGTCAGCGCCGGCCAGTTCCTGCGCCTGGGCGCGATCGTCATGCCGGCCGCGATGGTCCCGGCGCTGGCGCTGCTGCTCTGGTAGGTGTTGCGGGGCGCCTGAACGGGTCCGGCACGCTGCCGCGCGCCTCAGCCGGTGGTGGCACGCCCGCCGGTCGGCACGCGTGCGCCCACGGCGATCGGCCGCCGCAAGCCGGGCTTGCCCGCACGGGCCGCGCTGGCGTGATGCTCCGCCACACCCGTTTCCACCGGCGTTGCCGGCAGCGGTACCGTCACGACATGGATCAGCATCAGGCTGCTGCACGGAAAGGCGATCGGCAAGGTCACGTTGTTCCCGACAAAAAGTAAGGCCGCAACTTGCGGTACGCCCGCCATCGAGGTGGCGGGCGGCTCATGTTTGCGGACATTATGTGCGTTTGTCGGCGTCGCGCGGGACGACGTTGAGCGTTGTCACGAACTATTCACGGAGGCACGCGGGAGTGTGCGCTATGCGGCGCGTCCGGCAGTGGGCAACGGTCCTCGGGACGCGCGGCAGCGTAGGTTGTCGGGCCACCGCATCTGCCATATAGTGAATCCGGCACACCCGCCGGCGCCCATGCCGGAACACTCCGGGACCACTCCGGAATCCATCCGCAACCACCACGCTACCCATGAACAGCAAGGACGCGGCACGCCGCGCGCATGATCTCCACCCGGCCGACGCGGCGGCCGGCGACCCGGCCTCCTCCGTCTCGGAGCGGATCCGCGCGCGCCTGCTGGCGGCGCAGGAACGCTACCACGCCAACGACAATATCGCCCGCTATATCGAGCCGGGCGAGCTGGAGCAGCTGCAGGCCGAGGTCCAGTCCCGCATCGAAGGCGTGCTGCGCGCACTGGTAATCGACGTCGACAACGACCACAACACGCAGGAAACCGCGCGGCGCGTGGCCAAGATGTACCTGAAGGAAATCTTCGCCGGCCGCTACGCGAAGCCCCCGGCAGTGACCGAGTTTCCCAACGTCGGCCAGCTCAACGAGCTGATGATCGTGGGCCCGCTGCGCGTGCGCAGTGCCTGCTCGCACCACTTGTGCCCGATCCTCGGCAAGCTGTGGATCGGGGTCATGCCCAACCAGCATTCCAACCTGATCGGCCTGTCCAAGTACGCGCGGCTGGCGGAGTGGATCATGTGCCGGCCGCAGATCCAGGAAGAAGCCGTGGCGCAGGTGGCCGACCTGCTGCAGGAAAAGATGAATCCCGACGGCCTTGCCATCGTGATGGAGGCCGAGCACTTCTGCATGCACTGGCGCGGCGTGCGCGACACCGACGCCAAGATGACCAACAGCGTGATGCGCGGCTCCTTCCTGAAGGACGACAGCCTGCGGCGCGAATTCCTCACGCTGCTGAACAACAACCGCGGCTAGGTGCCCCGTCTCCGCACCAGCCTCCGCCCCTTCCCCATTACGGAACCGCCACGACCATGCTAGTCCGCCTGATCTATGCCAGCCGTGCCCGCCAGGCCATCGACACGGCCCTGCTCGATGCGATCCTGGCCACCAGCCTGGAACGCAACCCGCGCCACGGCATCACCGGCGTGCTGTGCCACGGCAACGGCATCTTCCTGCAGGCGCTCGAAGGCGACCGGCAGGAGGTCTCGCAGCTGTTCCAGTCGATCACGCGCGATCCGCGCCACCAGGACGTGACGCTGCTGCATTTCGAGGAGACCTGCACGCGCGACTTTGCCGGCTGGGCCATGGGGCAGGTCAACGCGGCGCGCATCAACACCGCGACGCTGCTGAAGTTCTCGGCACACGCCGAACTCGATCCGTTCCGGACCAGCGGCGCGGCCTCGCTGGCACTGCTCAAGGAACTGATTGCCGGCGCCTCGGTAGTGTCGCGCCTGGGCGAGCGCGGCCGGCACTGAGCCGCGCTGCCAGCGGTGTCTTGCGCCCCTCGGCGCTCTTCTCCCGGCGCTCCCGCGCTACGCCGCCACGCGCCCGAACAGGCCGCATTCGAGATCGCTCTCGAATTCCTCGACCCAGGCCGAACCCGGCCCGGCCTCATAGACGCTGACCGCGTCCGTGCCCAGCCGCTTCACGCTGACGCGGCGTCCCTCGCCGCCGCCCTCGTCCGTGATCTGGAACGCCTCGGTTGCAATCCCGACATGCATGCAAACCTGCGTTACCTGTTGCTGCTCGTCGGCGGGAAACTGGGAAAACGGTCTCGTGGCCATGGCATCCTCCGTCAAGGTTGAGATCGCCGCTTGCGCGCAGCGCGAACGCGCGTGGCGGTGCATGCGCCACGCATAAAAAACCACTCGGCATCCCGCCGGCTTTGTCCGGCGGCATGCACGCCAGCGCCCCGCTGCGGCCTCGCGGCGGAGCGCAAATCTCCTGGGACGTTGCTGTTACGGCTCAGCTCTTGCGCTGGGTCACTGCCACGAACGGGGCCGGCGCGTGCTGGACGGACTGGCTGCCGCATTTCGGGCAATTCGGATGGGCAGAGACATGTTCCGCGAGATGCTCGGTTTTCTCGAACACATGACCGCACTTCTCGCAGCGGTATTGATAGACGGGCATGGCAAATTCCCCCACGCGGCACGCGCCGCAAGCGCCACCCGGCGCGAGCCGGGCCTGCGCGGCATGATGGCCGCGGGCGCGTGTCAGGTTCATTCTAGGACAGCGTGCGCGGGCCAACGTGAAAGTTCGATGGCTGCTGCTGCCGGCGCGCCGGCATATGTCGCCGGCAATCCACTTCCTCGGTAAGGACACTGCTGCGCCATGCGTTGATGTCCCGCAAATGCCATTGCGCGCGATCCGCGGAAAAATCGCGCAGCCTTCGCGCAGTTCGCCGTCAATGCATGTGGGGTTCAGGCCGTACCCTTGTATTCCACCTGCCCGTCCGTACGACCGCAGTGACCGCGAACTAGCCGAATTGCGATTCAGGGGCGCCGGGAACATAGCCAGAATGCGGATTTTGGGTGACGCCGCGGCGCCTGCAGGGGCCCCGGCCAGGCAAGCGCCAAGAACCCGGAGGACTAGAAAACGATGTACGACCGAATCATCCGTGTCGCCCTGGCGGACGACCATCCGCTGGTCATGGTCGCGCTGCAGGACTGCCTGCAGCGCACGCCCAACTTCCAGGTCACCAGCAACTGCGGCAACGGCACGGAACTGCTGGCCGCGCTCGACCGCGAGCCCGCCGACATTGCCATCACCGACTTCTGCATGGGCCGGGGCGATGCCTCGTCGGACGGCTTCAACCTGCTGAACCGGCTCGCGCGCCGCCATCCGCTGACCCGCATCGTAGTGGTCAGTGCCCAGGCCAATGCCGCCATCATCCGCCGCGCCATGAAGCTGGGCGCGCGCGCCTACGTCAGCAAGGAAGACCCGATCGATGAAGTGGTGCGGGCCTGCCTCCAGGTTGTCGCCTGCGATGGTCGCTACCACTCGCCTGCGGCGCAGGCCATCCTTGACAGCGCCGCGCTCGCCGCGGCGCCGGCGACCGAACTGACGCTGCGCGAACTGGAGGTGGTCAGGCTTTATGCGCAGGGGATCCAGCTCGCGGACATCGCCGGCAAGCTCGGGCGCTCGGTCAGCACCATTTCCAGCCAGAAGACTGTTGCCATGCGCAAGCTCGGGGTGCAGACCAACACCGGCCTGATCCGCTACGCGTATGAAAACGGCCTTATCTGAACCCCTGGCAACGTAGACCCGCGCCGATGCAGCCATCCCTGGAACGCACGCGCGAATCGCTGGCCAGCGCCTTTGACGCCCTGGCCGAGCAATCCCGCCGGCAGCAGCAGCGCTATGCGGCCACCATCGCTGTACTGGTCGCCATGGTGGTGTTCTCGGGCCTGCTGCTGGCCGGGCTGGCTGCCGCCAGGCACCTCGACTACCGGCGCGGCCACGCGGCGCAATACGTCGCGTCGCTGACGCAGCTGCTGCAGAACGAGTCCTCGTTCCTGCGCCGCAGCGTGCTGACGCTGCGCTACCAGCGCGATACGCCAGCCCCGGATCCGGTCCGCGATCCCGCGTTCGAGTCGTTTCTGCGCACCGGCGCGGCCAGCGTCCATGTCGAGGCGGTGCACAAGGACTACCACCTGCTCGCTGCCGAGGCCACGCGCCAGGCCTGGGGAGCCAGGCTGCCTTCGGAGTTCGCCCGCCTGCGCCAGCTGGCCATGGCGACCATGGCCACACAGCAGGCGTTCAACCTCGACCACGACGCCTTCGCGGTGTCGCTGGACGAGGACAGTGCCGTCGTCATCCGCCAGCCGGAATCCGGGGCGCGCGCACCGATGGCGCTCGACCCCACCCTGATCCCGCTGCTGCGCACGCGCCTGAACGAAGCCTTGCTGGACCGCACTGGCCATGCCGTCCCGGCCCCCGACCGGCAGGTGTGGCTGGGGCCGCTGCGGCATCCGGTCGACGACAGCGCGATCATGGCGCTGGCCAGCGCCGCCTACGCGGGCGATATCCCCACCACGCTGGTCGCTGCCTGCATCCCGGCCCAGGGATTTCTCGCGGCACTGCAACGGCCATCCGACCCGGCGCTGCTGGTGCTGCTCAACGAATCCGACGACATTATCGACATCTCGCCGCGCGACGGCATGATCCCCGCGGAGACCTTGCACAGCCTGACCGGGCGCGCTCGCGACCGGCCACAGGATTCGCTGCAATACACCGGCTCGGGCGTGCTGCTGGTGCAACCGCTGCAGGCCGGCCTTGGCCGGCTGGTCTATTTCCTGCCGTACCGGTTGCTGGCGGACGCATTGGCCCCCGAGCTGGCCGGCATTGTCGCCGCCATCCTGGTGCTGGTGGGCGGCATTGTCCTCACCGCGCGCTACTGGAGCCGGAACCTGCTGCGGCGCATGCATGCCGATGCGTCGCGCGCGCTGGAAAGCGAGCTGATGAACCACATTCTCGTCAGTGCCACGCCGGTTGGCCTGTGCATCGTGCGGCGGCGCGACTACGCCGTGCTGATGTCAAACCAGCAGGCCGATACCTTGCTGCAGCGGCAACCGTGCGGGCCCATGCCGCAGCCGCTGGTGGAGGCCTTCGGCAGGCAGCCGCGCGATGGCGGCAAGAGGCCGGACGCGATCGCCAGCTTCACGGTCGCAACGCCAGCGATGGCACCGTCCGCCGATGCCGGGCGCTTCCTGCAGGTCACCTATGCGCCTGCACGCTACCGCGACGACGACGTGCTGTTCTGCGCAGTGCACGACTGCACCGCGCAACAGGCGCTGCAGGACCAGTTGCGCTCGGCGCAGCAGGCAACCGAGTCGATGATGCGCGCGCGCTCGACCTTCTTCGCCGCCATGAGCCACGAGATCCGCACGCCGCTCAATGCGCTGCTGGGCAACCTGGAACTGCTTGCGCGCAGCCCCGGGCTGGAGCCGCATGCGCCCAGGCTGAAGGTCCTCGACACGGCGGCCGAAGCGCTGCGGCGCATCGTCAACGACGTGCTGGATTTTTCCAAGATCGATGCCGGCAAGCTCGAACTGGTCGAGGAACCGTTCCGTCCCGTCGACGCGCTGGAGAGCGTGGCGCTGGCCTATGCGCCGATGACGGCCGGGCGCCCGCTGCACTTGAGCCTGCACCTGTCGCCGTCGCTCGACGTGGACATCACCGGCGACCGTACACGCCTGGTGCAGGTGATCAACAACCTCCTCAGCAATGCCTTCAAGTTCACCACCAGCGGCCGCATCGCCCTCAGCGGCGAGCTGGTGGCGAATGAACACGGCGTGCCGCAACTGGTCTGCCGCGTCAGCGATTCGGGCATCGGCATGCCGCCCGCGCTGATGGAGCGGGCATTCCAGCCGTTCGTGCAGGGCGATGGCGCCGGTGCCAGCCGCTACGGCGGCACCGGCCTCGGGCTGTCGATCTGCGCGCGCCTGTGCGAACTGATGGGCGGCAGCATCGCGGTGGCCAGCGTGCCTGACGTGGGCAGCGCCTTCACGGTGACCATCCCGGCCCGCGGCGTGCAGGCGGTACCGGCGGCGGCCGGGGCTGCAGCGCGGCGCGGAAACGGGCGCGGAAACGGGCCCGGACACGGGCGCGGCCACGTCATGGTGCTGTGCCAGGACGCGCGCACCGCCGCAAGCCTGGACGCGTGGCTGCAGTCTGCCGGCTGGCACACCAGCGTGCTGGCGTCCGTCGAGGCAGCCCGGGAATATCAGGCCTTCACGCCGGTCCGGGCCATCGTGGCCAGCGACGATTTCACGCTGGCATCACTGGACGCGCTGCGCGAAACGGTGCCCGCCACCGTGGCGTGGGTCACGCCGGACGGCCCCCATCGGCCGCAACAGCGGGCGCCCGGCATCCTGGAAGTCACCGCGTTCAGCCACCGCGCGCTGCTGGCGTGCGTAGCCGAGGCTTGCGAGAACGCTGCCGCGGGCGTGGCATTGCATGCCGGCGAAGGCGGCAACGCGGCCGGGGCAGCAACGCCTTCCGCTGACGCGGCCGCAACCGTGCCGACCATCCTGGTGGCAGAAGACAATGCGCTGAACCAGGCCCTGATCGCCGAACAGCTGCAGGCGCTCGGCTGCCAGCCGATCGTCGTAAGCCACGGCAGGCAGGCGCTGGCCGTGCTGGAGACCACGCCGGTCGACGCCGTGCTGACCGACATCCGGATGCCCGGCATGGATGGCTATGAACTGCTCGAAGCGGTACGCGCCCGGCATGCCGGCGTGCCGGTGCTGGCGTTCAGCGCGTTCGCGCGCAGCGAGTGGTTGGCCGACTGGCGCCAGCGCGGGTTCGCCGGCTATGTGTCCAAGCCGGCGTCGCTGCAGGACCTGCAGGCATGCCTGCGCAACCTGCCCGGTCGCGGCCGGGCACAAGCCGCCCCACCCGCCGGCGCCGGCACGGATCCCGCCGCCGCCGACCGCGAGCGCTATGAAGCCATGCTGCGCTCCCAGCTGCGGCAGGACCTGCCCGAGCTGGAACGCATCATCGCGCAGTGCGAGCTGCCTGCGCTGCGTTGCTGGACGCACTCCGTGGCCGGCGCCTTCATGATCGTGCGGCGTAACTCGATCGTGCGCGAGTGCCGGGCACTGGAAGCGCTGTGCGCCGCGGCCGGAGGCTGGACACCCGCGATCGCCGCGGCGGCGGCGGCGCTGCGCGAAAGGCTGCGCGGCTATATGCAGGACACCGCCGTGGCAGCCTGAGCGTTGCGCGCGGGACGCCTACCACAATTCGCGGATTTGCGAGGACCGCGACGCCGGACGATAATGGGCGAGGCCGCGCCAGCGGCCAGCCATCCGGGTCTTCATGCGGTTTTTCCGCGGCCCGGCATTGTCTCCAATGTCTTTCCCGATGCAGCCAGAACAAGGCCTCCCCCAGCCGCAACGCACCTGGGCGATCCTCACCGTTTTCTTTGGCCTGATCATGGCCGTGCTCGATGGCTCGATCGCTAACATCGCCCTGCCCTCCATCTCGCGCGAACTGCACGCGGAGCCGTCGAGCACCATCTGGGTCGTCAACGCGTACCAGCTCACGGTGACCGTGTGCCTGCTGCCGCTGTCGTCGCTGGGCGACATCCTCGGCTACAAGCGTGTGTACCGTGCCGGGCTCGCAACCTTCCTGGTCGGCTCGCTGCTGTGCGCGCTCTCGGTCAACCTGCCGATGCTGGTGGCGGCGCGCGTGCTGCAGGGCATCGGCGGCGCCGGCATCATGAGCGTCAATACCGCGCTGGTGCGCTTTATCTACCCGCCCACGAAGCTGGGCCGCGGCATCGGGCTGAACGCGCTGGTGGTGGGCGTGACCATTGCGGTGGCGCCTTCGCTGGGGGCGATCATCCTGGCGGTAGCCAGCTGGCAGTGGCTGTTCGCGGTGAACGTGCCGGTGGCCATCCTGGCGCTGGTGCTGAGCCGGCGCGCGCTGCCGGCAACGCCGCCGCAGCCGCGCGAGTTCGACTATCCCAGCGCGCTGCTGTCGGCACTGGTGTTCGGGCTGTTTATCCTGGGCGTGGACGGGCTCGGCCATGCAGCCTGGCGCGCGGCCGGCGTCGCGGGGCTTGCCGCGGCGATCGTGCTGGGATGGCTGCTGGTGCGGCGCCAGCGCGGCCGCGCCGCGCCGCTGGTGCCGGTGGACCTGTTTGCCAGCCGGGCCTTCGCGCTGGCGGTGGGCACCTCGTTCTGCTCGTTCATGACGCAGATGCTGTCCTTCGTGGCGCTGCCCTTCTACCTCGAATACCAGCTTGGCCGCTCGCTGCAGGAGACCGGGCTGCTGATCACGCCGTGGCCGACGATGGTGGCGGTGATGGCGGCGCTGTCGGGGCGGCTGTCGGACCGCTACCCGGCCAGCATCCTCGCCGGCCTCGGGCTGGCCATGCTGGCCGGCGGGCTGGTAGGGCTGGCAACGCTGGGAGCGGATGCAAGCAGCCTCGACATAGCGTGGCGCATGGCGCTGTGCGGTATGGGCTTCGGCTTCTTCCAGTCACCTAACAACCGCGCCATGATCGGCGCCACGCCGCCGGCACGCAGCGGCGGCGCCAGCGGCGCGCAGGCGACCACGCGGCTGCTGGGCCAGACCACCGGCACGGCGCTGGTGGCACTGCTGTTCAGCCTGGCGCCGGACGGCGCCGCGCGCATCGCGCTGTATGTGGCGGCGGCGGTCGCAACCGTCGGCGCCCTCATCAGCCTGAGCCGGCTGCGCGATCCCAGCGGCGAAGGCAATGCGCAGGCGGCGGCGGAGCCGGACGCCTGAAGCGGGCCGCCGGGCCCGCGCGCTTACACCGCGATGCCGCCGAACTCCTGCATCACCTTGTCATGCAGGCGCCGCATGCCGCGCAGCCAGCGGTCGTAGTCCTGGCCCTTGCGGCGGTAGTACTCCAGCACTTCCGGGTGCGGCAGGATCAGGAAGCGCTCGTGGGCCACGCCTTCCAGGGTCGCCGCGGCCACGTGCTCGGCGGTAACCGAGCCCTCCTGCAGGAAGCCCTTGCGCTCACCGTTCTCGCCGAACAGCATATTGGTCTGCACGCCCTGCGGGCAGATGCAGCTGACCTTGATGCCGCGGTCGCCATAGGTGATCGACAGCCATTCGGCAAACCCGATCGCCGCGTGCTTGGTCACCGCGTAGGGGGCTGAGCCGATCTGCGACAGCAGCCCTGCCGCCGATACCGTATTGACGAAATAGCCGTCGCCGCGCTCGAGCATCTGCGGCAGCACCGCGCGCGCCGCGTGGATATGCGCCATCACGTTGATTTCCCAGATGCGCTGCCATTCGTCGGCACCCGCGTCGAGGCCCTTGCGCAGGATGATGCCGGCGTTGGAGCAGAACACATCGACCTGTCCGAAGCGGCGCGTGGCCTCGTCGGCCAGTGCCTGCACCGCGGCGGCATCGGCAACGTCCACCGCTTGCGCGAACACCTGGCACGACGGCACTGCCTGCTGGACTTCGCCGGCGACCTTGGCGGCGCCGGCCTCGTTCAGGTCGGCCACGGCCACGCCACGTGCACCGGCCTGGGCAAACGCCAGCGCCAGCGCGCGGCCAATGCCGGTGGCCGCGCCGGTCACCACTACGGTCTTGTTACGTATGTCCATGCGCTATCTCCTCATCGATCCTTGTTGATATGGTCTGCCACCGCGTCATTCGTTGGCGGCTCGCTGGCCGGCGGGACATGCGCCCGCCTCGGGCCCATCCGCTGGCAGGCGCATCGAAGCGCGCGCGCCGCCGGGCTGCCACAGGCGCGCCTGCAACGTCTCGGCCAGGTCGCGGATGCGCGGGCCGAGATTGCCTTCCAGGATCTCCGGCGACAGCCGCGCCGCGGAGCCGCCGATATTCATCGCCAGCACTTCGCTGCTGCCCGCGAGCCGCAGCGGCGCCGCGGCGCCGCTGACGGTGCGGTCCCATTCCGCGTGCGCCACGCAGAAGCCGCGGCGGGCGTAGTCGTGCAGCGCGCGCTCGATGCCGCTGCGCATGGCAGCCCAGCGCGCGCCGTAGTGGCGCGCCAGCTCGGCCAGTGCCGCTTCGCGCTGGCCGGGGTCGAGCCCTGCCAGCCAGGCGCGCCCGATCGCCGAGGTGGCCATCGGCAGGCGCGCACCCGGCGCCAGCCGGATCACCAGCGCGCCGCGCGGCTGGCAGCTTTCCAGGTAGACCATGGCGTGCCGGTCCGGCATCGCCAGCGCCACGGTGCAGTCGGTGGCAAAGGACAGCGACTGCATCAGCGGCTGCGCGATCTCGCGGATGCCCGCGCCCGCGATGTAGCGATGGCCGAGCACCATCGCGCCCTGCCCCAGCCGGTATTTCTCCGTGCCCTCGATATAGGTCAGGTAGCCGAGCGTGGCGAGCGTGTAAGTCAGCCGCGACACGGTCGGCCGCGGGATGCCGGTGCGGCGCGACAATTCGGCATTGCCGAGGTAATCGTCCTGCGGCCCGAAGGCCCGCAGCAGTTCCATGCCGCGCGCCAGCGCCGTGACGAAATTGCGGTCCTCGCAACCGGAGTTCGCCTGCGCGTCGACCGGCGCAAGCGCGTGGGCGGCATCGGGCGGCGGAGTCGGGATGGTGGTGGAGCGCTTCATCGGGCAGGCGGCTACGGCGTGCGGCAACGGCAAAGGACTCTTGATAGCAGTTCCCGGCCGAAGCTGGCATCGGTATGTAGCGAAATCATGTGCGCGAGAGACGGCGTTCATGGGCACGAATCCGCACGTTCGCGCGACCATTGCCGTTGACCGCGGGAGCAAAAGCCTGCCGAGCCGCCGGACAAACTAGGACCGCGCCAACACCAGCATGCCGTAGAACAGCATGGCCAGGAACAGCGTTTCCAGGACCATCAGCGCCACGGGCTTCCACCCTACGGACAGAATGTCCTTGAGGTGAGTCTTCATGCCGATTGCGACCATGGCCATGACCAGGCACCACTGCGACGCGAACTGCCCCGCCTTAACCAGTCCCGCAGGCAGCCAGCCGGTGCTGTTGATCGCCACCAGTACCGCAAACGCCACGGCAAACCACGGCAGCAGCGGCGGACGCGGCCCCTTTCCGGCTTCTCCCTGCGCCCGCTGATGCCGCTGCGACAACCACGCGGCCAGCGCGATCACCGGCAGCAGCATGGCCACCCGCATCAGCTTGACCAGCGTGGCCGCATCGCCGGCTTCGTGCGAGATGCTGTAACCGGCCCCAACCACCTGGGCCACGTCATGGATGGTCCCGCCGATAAAGGCTCCGGCCTGCAGGGAAGGCAAGGCCAGCAGTTGCGCGATCATCGGATACACCACCATCGCCATCGTCGACAGCGCGCTGACGGAGATCACCGTGAACAGCGTCGCGCGCTCCTTTAGCGGATGCTGGGGCATGGCCGCCGACAGGGCCAACGCCGCGGAAGCCCCGCAGATTGCCACGGCGCCGCCGGTGAGCAAGCCGAAGAAGGTCTGGAATCCCATCAACCGGGCCAGCACGATGCCGCACAGTATGGTCAGCGCCACCGCCAGTATGACCATGGCAACCGAGTGCCAACCCAGTGCCGCCACCTGCGACGCCGTGATGCGCAACCCCAGCAAGGCCACGCCCAGCCGAAGCACCTGCTTGGCGCTGAAGTCGATGCCTGCGGCGCTGGAGGATTCCCGGGACAGGAAGTTCAGCGCCATGCCTAACAGCAGGGCGAACAGCATTACCGGCGCCTGGTAATGCGCGGCGAGCGACATGGCTGCCACGGTTACCACCGCGCTGATGACCATGCCGGGCAGGTAGCCGCGGAAGGTGCCCAGCCAGCCCGGATTCAGAAATCTTTCGGACATGAATGTCTCTCCGATGTCCGCCATCGTTGCAAACCGGAAAACGCACGCGGACACACTCTGCAATTTCCCATCCGGCAAGCATGGTGCAGCGAACCGGTTTCCGCCATGCAAAGGATGCCAGCGGCTTTGCATTACATGCCACCGTTACTGGTGAGCGTTCCCTGCAGCACCTCGCTTCGGGCTGATGGCGGCGCAGATGCCGAAGGTACCGCAGGCTGCCGCCATACCTCCGGGTGTAATTTCCGCACCATGCGCCGCTATCGTCGGTGTGGATCTTTGCCTACAGTAGATGCGGCGGCAGTTGGCGAGTGCCGGCGGCGCCGCCTTCGCCGTCAGGTCGCGCCCCCGGGATGCCTGCCCGCCCGGGAGCCGCAGGCTCGATGCTGTCGCACCCGGCACGGGGGGCGGGGGCTTCGTCGCAGACCTTCGCCGCGGGCAGTTGCAGCCGGGTGCAAGCCAGTGTTGACTACTTCCCTCGACCCCCACGCCGCCGAAGTGCGGCCGCGCCTGCTCGATACCGTCGACCGCGTATGCGAGATGTGCTTCGGCCTGTTCATGGCCCTGACCTTCGTTGGCGCGGTGTCGGCCGTCGGCGCGCCGGCGGATGCCCCACGCACGATGTTCTTCACTGCGCTGGGCTGCAACCTGGCCTGGGGGCTGGCCGATGCCGTGATGTACCTGGTGCGCACGCTGACCGAGCGCGGGCGCAGGCTGTCGCTGGTCAAGGCGGTTCGCAATGCCGGCGACCCGGGCGACGCCATCGCGCGCCTGCGTGATGCGCTTTCGCCCGCCTTGCGCACGCTGGTCGACGATGCCGAGCTGGAAGCGATGCGGGGCCGCATCGCCCGCACCGTCGATCTGCCCGCGCGCCCGGCGTTGGGCACACAGGATCTGCTGGCAGCTGCCGGGATCTTCCTGCTGGTCGTGCTTGCCACCTTCCCGGTGGCCCTGCCGTTTATCGTGTTTGCGGACGTCTCCACGGCGCTGCTGGTATCGCGCGTGCTGACCATCCTGATGCTGTTCGGGGCCGGCATCGCGCTTGGGCGCTATGCCGGCTTCGGCGGATGGATAGCGGGTGCGGCGATGACGCTGGTCGGCGTTGCACTGACCGTGGCCATCATCGCGCTTGGAGGCTGACCATGGAGGCCGGGGGTATGGCTGCACCACCCGCAACACGACCCGCAACACGACTGGCCGCACGCTGGCTGGTGCTGGCCGCGGCAACCGCGCCGCTGCCCTTGCATGCCGCCGAAGACAGCGTCGCGCCCGCGACCGCGGAGGCGCCGGCGTGGAGCGGCGGAGTCTCGGCTTACCTCAATCTGCCGCGCGGCAGCGAAGCCTATGTCACGGGCATCGCCATCGCCAAGCGCGGCGCCTTGCACCTGGAGGCGCGCAGCAACTACGAAGGCATGGATGCGTACTCGTTCTTCGTCGGCTACAACCTTGGCTGGGGTGACGCCTTGCGGCTGGATTTCACGCCGATCCTGGGTGTGGTCACCGGCAGCACGCACAGCGTCGTGGGCGGGTTCGAGGCCACGCTGACCGGCCGCTATGCCGATGCCTATATCGAGTTCGAGTACGTGCCGGACGCCGAGCCGTCCGGGTACGCCTATGCATGGAGCGAGCTAGCCTGGCGCCCTCGGGACTGGCTGCGGCTGGGCCTGGCGGCCCAGCGCACGCGTGTGCCTGACAATGGCCGCAATTTGCAGCGCGGCGTGTTTGCGCAAGTGAAGGGCAAGCACGTCTCCGGGGCGGTCTACTGGTTCAACCCCGCCGCGCACGACCAGATCGCCGTGGTCTCGATCGGGCTGAGCTTCTGACGCTGGCGAGCGCAGCACGTACGTTTGAGTACGGTTTGATCCGGATGCGTGCGCTTGGACTTACAGCGCAAGCGTCACCACGCGCAGCGTGGCATCGTCCGGACAGGCCACGTCGGCAAAGCCAAATTGCCTGGCCAGTCGCCGCATGCCGGTATTCGACGACAAGACATAGCCTTCCATGCTCCGATAGCCGCGGCTCCGGGCAATGTCGATCAGGGTGCCCAGCAGCCGGCTGGCCAGCCCAAGCCTGTGCCAGTCATCGGCGACCGTTACCGCGAACTCGCAGGTATTGCTGCCCGGTGCCGCAGCGTAGCGCGCGCCACCCACGATGGACGACGCCTTGCCTTCCGTGGCAAGCGCCACCAGCGCAAACTCGCGCTCGACCGAGGGGTGCGTCGCATGTTCGAGCATCGCTTCCGGCAGCTGCTGCATGGCAGCCATGAATCTGGCGTAGCGCGCATCGGCCGACAGCCTGTTGAATGCCGCCAGCAGCCCGACCTTGTCGTCTTCGGTTATCTCCCGCACAAGCACTTGCCGTCCATCGCGCAGCGGCACGTTGAAGGGCACGAAGCTTGTCGCTGCAGGCTTGTCTTGCATGGCAACGTTGTGGGTGGAAAAGAAAGCGGGTTCGCTGGACGGCAGCTCCGAATTGCCATGCATCAATACTTGATGTCCCTGGCTGTCTCGCGGCCTTGCTGCTTTGTCTGCCGCTTGTCCTGCCGGCAACCGGCATTGCTTTGCTGGTCCGCGGCACGACAGTCTTGCTTGGTCTGCCTGGAGTCCTGACGTGTTTCCTGGCGAACGTCACGACCGGCACGGCGCTGTTGCGCTTGCTCGGTCGCCCATGCAACGCTGGCAAACGCAACATTGGCAAGGACCAGCGATGCCGCCAGGGAAGCCAGCCGCAGCGGGTAGGAATGGAACATGGCGCCTCCTTGATGGATCGGCCTTGTGTCGTCAATCCACTTTAGTTTCCGCAGGAGAGCTTGGCTAGCTGGCGCGGTCTGGCATCGCCCCCGTCATCCGTCCGACCGGCGTGCGGGCACTGCGAGGACCTCCCTGGTATGCCTGGCAATCATCAGTTCCTCGTTGGTCGGGATGACCCAGACCGGAACCTTTCCGGACGCCGGGCTGATGCGCGGTCCGTCGCCCGCGTTCGCCGCGGCATCTACGCTCACGCCGAGCCATGCCGCGAGCTGGCATACGCGCTCGCGGATCGGCGCAGCATGCTCGCCGATGCCTGCGGTGAACACCAGCGCGTCCAGCCCCTGCGCGGCGGCGGCCAGCGAGCCAAGCTCCCGGGCGATGCGGTAGGTGTACAACTCGACGGCAAAGCGGGCCTGCGCATCGTCGCTGGCGAGCAGCGCGCGCATGTCGCTCGACAAGCCGGAGACGCCAAGCAGGCCGGACTTGCGGTAAATCAGGTCCTCGATGGCGTGGGCATCCATGCCGAGTTCGCTGATCAGGTACAGGATCACGCCCGGATCGAGGCTGCCGCAGCGGGTTCCCATCGGCAGCCCGTCCACCGCGGTAAAGCCCATGGTGCTGGCCACGCTGCGCCCTCCGACCAGCGCGCACATGCTGCTGCCGTTGCCGAGGTGCGCCACAACCGTGCGGCCCGCGGCGGCGCGCGCATCGACACTCGGCAGGACGCTTGCGATGTACTCGTAGGACAGCCCGTGAAAGCCGTAGCGCCTGACGCCCCTGTCGGTAATCTCCGCCGGCAACGCGAAGGCCTGTGCCACTTCCGGCTGCGCCCGGTGGAAGGCGGTATCGAAGCAGGCGACCTGCGGCAGTTCCGGACGCCGCTCGGCGAGGATGCGGATCGGCTTGAGGTTGTGGGGCTGGTGCAAGGGGGCAAGCGGGCAAAGCGTATCCAGCTCGGCCAGCAGCGCATCGGTCACCCTGGCCGGCTGGGTGAAGCGCACGCCGCCATGCACCACCCGGTGCCCCACCGCGCTCAGCGCATGCCCTTCGCCGTGGCTGCGCAGGAAGTCCGCCAGGAAGGCGATGGCACCCTCGTGCCCGAGCTCGGTGCCGGCCTCCCAGCGCTTTGCCTCGATCTCGGCCCCTGCCGCGTCGGTGGCGCGGAATGCCGGCGCCGTATAGAGGCCTTCGAGGCTGCCGCGCAAGACAAGTCTCAGGGCATCGTCATGGGTATCGTAGGCGCAGTACTTGATGCTCGACGAACCCGCATTCAGGACCAGGATCAGTTCGGCCATGGCATCACCCCGCCACCTGGCCGGACTCGCGGCGCGCCCTGGCCACCAGCGCGGCCACCGCGCACGACGCCAGCCGGGTCGTGACGGAGTCGGCGCGGCTGGTCAGGATGATGGGCACGCGCGCGCCCAGCACGATGCCCGCGGCGTCGGCGCCGGCCAGGAAGGTCAGGCTCTTGGCCAGCATGTTGCCGGCGTCCAGGTCCGGCACCAGCAGCACATTGGCGCGCCCGGCCACCGGTGAGTCGATCTTCTTGATCCGCGCGGCATCCAGGTTGATGGCGTTGTCCAGGGCGAGCGGCCCGTCGACGACGGCACCGGTGATCTGGTGGCGGTCGACCATCTTGCATAACGCGGCCGCATCCAGCGTGGACGGCACCTTGGGGTTGACCGTCTCCATGGCCGAAAGAATCGCCACGCGCACCTCCTCGACCCGCAAGGCATGGGCCAGGTCGATCGCGTTCTGCAGGATGTCGGCCTTCTCGGCCAGCGTGGGGGCGATGTTGACGGCCGCGTCGGTGACGATCAGCGCGTCCTCGTGCCCGGGCACGTCCATCACAAAGCAGTGGCTGATACGCCGCGCGGTGCGCAAGCCGGTGTCGCCCTTGACCACGGCTCCCATCAGCTCGTCGGTGTGCAGGCTGCCCTTCATCAGGGCCTCGGCCTTGCTCTCGCGCACCAGCTGCACGGCGGCAGCCGCCGCCGCATGGCTGTGCGCGGCATCGACGATCGGGTACTCGCGGATGTCGATGCCGGCTTCACGGGCGGCGTCCTCGATGCGGGCGCGCGGGCCGACCAGGATCGGCGCGATCAGACCCAGCCGGGCGGCCTCCACGGCGCCTTCCAGCGAAGACTTGTCGCACGGATGCGCCACTGCGGTCGGCGTGGGCGGCATGGTCTTGCAGTAGTCGATCAGACGCTGGTACTTCTCATGCTTGGCATTCACGGTTTGCTCCTGCGTCGGGTTCATCGGTTTCAGTCGCCTGCGATGCAGCTCCACGGCGCGCTAGGAAGCGCGCTTGATCGGAACGGCCGCGCCGCGCGCGCGTTCTGGCCGGCTGCCGAGCACGGTGCGGATCCGCTCAAGCATTGCCGCCTGCTCGTCGGTGGGCGTGGCGCCAAGCACGCGCTCATCGGTACGCAGTTTGTCCGCCAGCGCCTGCAGCCGCTGGCGGTCGGCCTGATGCCTGAGCAAGGCGGGCAGCGTCGCGAGCGCCTCCTCGGGCGCGTAGCGCGTGATCAGTTCCTGCCGGCCGCGGATCTTGCGCCAGGCGTCCGGCTCCAGTTCCGGTAGCAGATCCGCATAGTCCGTGACCAGTTCCTTGCGCAACTCCAGCCTGGACAGCGGCAGGGGCTCGCCCTTGCGGCTCAGCAGGCAGGCCAGCCGGGCGATGGCTTCGGCGTACCCGCCTTGCCCGGCCGCGGCTAGCGCCGCCTTGACTTCCGGCAGCTCCCGCGGGTCGGTCGCCGCCGGTGTGCCCGCGTGCGCATCGGGCTCGCTCCTTGGCTGGAACGGGAACAGGTTGGCATACACATTGAAGAAGGTGTACTCGGTCATCGCATCGCGCACGGCGCGGTATGCGTCCAGTCCGGCGCTGAGCAATTCCGCGCCTGCCTGTTCCTGCCGCCGCAGCGGATGGTCCGGTTCCAGCGCCTGCCGGTTGGCCTTGATCGCCTCGGCGGCAGGCTTCAGCCATGCCATCCACGGGTTCAGGTCCGAGAACAGCCAGTTCTGCATGCGCAGCGGATGGAATTCGCGCAGCACCCGCGCTGTCATCTCGTTGGACACCGCCTGGACATAAGGCTGCGCAAACAGCTCGTAGGCGCGCTGCGTAAAGTCCGACAGGTTGGCGACGGTCTGGAATGGCCGCTCGTCGACGCGCTCAAAGCGGTTGAGCCGGCTGGCGATGTCCTCGAGCGAATGCTCCTCGAACTCGACCTCGTACTCCACGCCATCGCTGCCCTTGCGCTCATGGATGACCATGCCGTAGAGCCCCGGCGGCAGCAGTTCGATACTCTTGAGCACCGAGACGATCTGCGCGTGCTCCTTCTGCGCCACCTTGCCGGAAACGAAGATGCCGAGATGGCCGACGCTCCGGTGCATCATGCCAACGATCACCTGGCCGCGGCTCTTGATCTCCTCGGTACTGCCGTAGATGTCCACCACCCAGTTGAATGCCTGCTGCGGCGGGGTGATGTTGTCGCCCATCGACGCAAACAGCACGATGGGCGAGCGGATTTCGCGCAGGTCGAACGCCTTGCCGCCGGCGTTCTTGACGTCACCGCTCCAGAGCTTGTTGCCGACGAACAGATTGCGCGTGATCCATTCGATCTCCTCGCGGTTCATCAGGTAGTAGCCGCCCCACCAGCGTTCGAACTCCAGGAAGCGCGGCGGCTCGGTATCGGCCTTCCGGTACAGGTTGTAGTACTTGTCCCAGAGACTGTTGGCAGGATTCAGGTTCTCGAAATTCTGGACCAGCCAGGCGCCATCGAACTTGCCGTTGCCAAGGTCCGCCGTGAACGAGGCCAGCCAGGTGCCGCCAAGGAGCCCGCCGGAATAGCGCATCGGGTTGTCGCCTTCGCCCTCGCTCCAGGCACCGCTCCAGTACGACATCGGCGCGCCGTTGATGACGATCGGCCCGGTGTCGTCGGGATCCGAGGCGCCCAGCATCATCGCGGCCCAGCCCCCCTGGCAATTGCCGATGATGGCCGGCTTGGGGCTGTCCGGATGCAGCGCGCGCACCTTCCTGATGAACTGCTGCTCGGCCTCGCACACATCCAGCAGGGTCTGTCCCGGCTCGGGATCGCGGAAGAAGATGACGAAATACACGGGATGGCCGGCACGCATCGCCACGCCGACCTGCGAGTCGTCCTTGAAGCCGCCGATGCCCGGCCCATGGCCGGCGCGCGGATCAATGATGACGTAGGGCCGGCGGCTGTCATCGATCGTCACGCCATCGGGCGCCGTTATCTTCAGCAGCGCATAGTTGACGGGCCGCTCGAACTGGCGCCCGTCCATGATGGTCTCGTAGCCGAAATGCAGGACCGGCTTGAGGCCCTGCATGGTATTTTCGACAAAGTTGTTGCCCCGTTGCCTGAGCGTGTCCCAGAACAGGATGGCACGCTGCATGCTGTCGACGGCATAGGCATAGCCGCCCATCGGATCCATGTCGGCCATCGGCGTGGACGGAGCGCTCCCCGGAGCTCCAACGGCTTGCTGCACGCGGCCGCTATAGGCCTCCTGCGCATTCTTCAGACGCTTTTGCAGCACCATGCCGGTCTTGAGGCCAACTTCACGCGCGTGAACCAGTTGCTTTGCTGCATCCATGCCGTTCTCCACCAGACATTCTGTGACAGGGAGGCCAGGGGGCGGGGGTCGGTCCACCGTGGCGGTACGCCCCGACCGCCCCGACCGCGGACGCCAGGAAACGGCCCGCATGACCGGCGGGCCTGTCCTGGAGCAATTCGGTGCTTTTCGGTACTGCTACTTGGCTGCGGCCGGTTGCACGGACACAGCAATGGCCTCGGTATAGACCGCTTCGACCCGGTCACCCTTCTTGATGCCCTTGAGACGTTCCGGATCCTCGACCAGCAGGTCCACGGTGCGTCCCTTCGGCCCCTTCAGGGTGACGGTCTTGGCGCTGGTATTGACCGCCACAACGTCGGCGGTCACGGTCACTTCGCGGCCGACTGTGCCGCCCGGCTTGGCGCCCGGCGCCGCACGGTCCGAGATCTCGCGCTCGGTCATGGCAAGCGGCCCCTTGCCCTTCTTGAGGCTCATGGTCAGGGCTTCCTTGTACTCGATCGCGACGGTATCGCCGACCTTGAGCTGCTCGAAGTTCCGCGCCTCCGGCCCCACCACCAGATCCGTGACCTTGCCGTCGGCGGATTTCAGCGAGACCGTTCGCGTCGGCGCATCGATCTTGACGATCGTGGCATTGAGCTTCGCCGTGCCGGTCGCGGTCGCCTGTCCGGGCGACTGCGTGACATCCACGCGGGTTTCGGGCTGCGCCCAGACAGAAGCGGTCGCCGCGACCATGACCGCCGCAGCCAGTAGAGTCATTCGTTTCATGCTATCCCCTCTGATCAGACTTGCCTTGCGCCCATTCGGGCTTCCTATGCCGCCTTTCGCCTCGGTTGAAGCGCTCACTCACTACCAGGGCGGAAATCCTGTGACTGTTGGAGAACATGCCGTGGAGGCGCCTCGCAACCTGTACTTGCAGCTTGACAGGGCGTCACTGTCCGGCCCGGGATCCCGCCCGAAGGCGTGCCCGTCGTGGGTGACGATGAAAAGGCTTTTGATGCGGGTATCCGTGGATAAGGTCGCTCCGAACTCTAACGTCAGTCGTGGTCGCAACTGAACTGAATCTTTTCGGAAGACGACATGAGAAAAATTTCGGTCACGGGCGGCCGGATGCATGAACACTCCTGCGCTGCGTGCGCTATGCTGAACTGGCGCGGCGCGTGCCCCGCCGCCTCCCAGGAGAACGATCATGGGTTATCGCCTCCCCACCTGCGTGGCCGCCGCCGTGGCGAGCCTGGTGCTGGGCGCCTGCGCCTCCCTCCAGCCCCTCCAGACGGCAGAACGCATGCTCGGCGCTCCGCAGAATGCCGTGCGCGATACGTTCGGCACTCCCACCGAAACCTACCAGCTCGCCGACGGCACCACCCGCTGGATCTATTCGAAGCAGCCGCTCGGCTTCGAGGTCTACGCGGCAGACTTTGACGGAAACGGCAAGCTGACAAGGTTCAGGCAGATGCTCACCGAGAAGGAAATCTACGAAGCGCGCCCGGGCGTCTGGACCAAGCAGGATATTGCCGAGCGCTTTGGCCATCCGCGCGAGCCCATCCAGTTCTACCCGCTGATGAAGCGGGAAGCCTGGTCCTACCGGCTCTACGCAGGTGCCTACATGCCGGCACATTTCAGCGCCTACTTTGACGAACGCGGCGTTCTCGACCGGACCATGATCATCCTCGACGCGATCGGCGGCGACGCGCGCGACAGCAGCAAATAGGCCGGCCGCGGGCAGGCCGCCTGCGCGCAGGCCCATGGCGTCGCACCACACTCGCCGATGACAATTGCGCCGGACAGGTCGGGGCGCGGCCTGTCCGGTTCCGCATGTCAGCCATCGACGAACGAGACGAACTCGTCCAGCTCCAGCTTGCAAAGCTCCATGTTGTTTTCGGGGATGCTGTTGTCCGCATAGCCGAGTGACATCCCGGCCACGACCATCTCCCCGTCGGGAATGGCGAGTCCTTCACGAAGCACCGGCGATTGCAGCGACCAGATCTGCTGCGGGCAGGTGTCCAGCCCCCGCGCGCGAGCGGCCAGCATGAGGTTCTGCAGGAAACAGCCGTAGCAGATGAAGCTGGCCCATTCCAGGCGCCGGTCCATGGTGAAGATCAGTCCCACTGGCGCATCGAAGAACCGGAACTGCCGTTCGACGTCGCGCCGGCGCCCGGCGATATCGCTCCTGTGCACGCCCTGCGCGTCGCCCAGCATCCCGCGAAACGTGTTGAAGCGCGACGCAAATGGCGCCGGCAATTCCTTTGGGAAGAAAGGGTAATCGGGCACCAGTCCCTCGGGATCGGCGCGATACGCCTCGACCGCGGCACCGGCGATTTTCTCGCGCGCCTTTCCGGTCAGCACATAGCAGCGCCAGGGCTGCGTGTTGCTCGAACTCGGCGCGTATTTCGCGACCGACAGGATGTCCCTGACAGTCTCCATCGGCACCGGCCGGTCAAGGAAGCCGCGCTTGCTGTGGCGTCCGCGGATCAGCGCTTCCGTCATCTGCATTGTCTCCATCTTCATGTCTCCGTTCTTGTGGTGGGGGTCGCTACGGTGGAAAAGATCATAGACACGTCCCCTGCCTTGTGAAGATGGCAATGCTTGAATGCTTCGTTCGGCAGCAGCGAACGACGGCGCGCGACCGCGCAGGCCCGGCGTCCAAATTCCTGAACGCTTCGTTCCCCGATCCCGCGCGCACGCGCGCACGCGATTCGCCTATCTTCCTACACGGGATCGGAGCCCCGATCGCATATGAAAACATGGGGAGACGTGGAATGAACCAGTTGAAATGCCTGCCGCAGGAAGAGATTGCCTGGGGACACGACGTGCTGAAGACCGTCGCTGCCTCCATGGAGAACTACGACATCCGCCGTCCGATCACGTTCACGGTCGAATTCCTTGAGGCATTGAACCGCGAGCACCTGCAGCCTGTCATCGGCGACGGCGTGGGCACCTTCACCGGCCTGCCGCCGCATGTGCCCGATTTCGCCGTACGCGACGGGCTGCGTGCCTGCATCGAGGCCGATGCGGCATCGATCATCGCCCTCGGCGGCGGCTCCGTGCTCGACGCCGCAAAGGCAGTCTCGTACCAGCATTTCCAGCAGACGGGCCGCTACCTGCCGATTGCGGCGATTCCGACGACCTTGTCGGGCTCGGAGTTCTCCCACTACTTCGGCGTGACGGAAACGGACGGCCCGCAGAAGTTCAAGCGCAGCTATGCGGTGCGCGAAACGACACCGCGGCTGGTGGTGCTCGATCCCCGCATGATCGTCGACACGCCACGCATGCTGCTGCTGAGTTCGGCCATCAAGGGGATCGACCATGCGGTGGAAGGCATGCGCCGGGTCGACGTGGATCACCCTCACGCCATCCTGGCCGCCAGGGGCGTGGAGCGTTTCCTTGCCGTGCTGGAGAAGTGGCCGCGCAAGCTCGAAACGCGCGAGGCCATCGCGGGCGGACTCGTGTCGACCGACGACCTGCTGCAGCTTCAGCTCGCCGCGTGGCAGTGCTACTTCTATCCCGCTTCGGTCATCTACGGCCTGAGCCATCGCATCGGCCACATCCTCGGCGGGACCTTCGGGGTACCGCACAGCGTGACTTCGTGCATTGCGCTGGCGCCCGTCATCCGCGCCTGCGCCGGCGCCTATGGCCGCAAGCTCGAGATCTTCGCCACGGAACGCGGCAGCCGCCCGCCCGCCGCATTTCTCGCCGACCGCATCGAGGCAGCCGTGGATGCATTGCAATTGCCCAGCCGGCTCCGCGACCTCGATTTCGATCGGGCTAAGCTTCCCGAGATCGCGGCCCTGCTCAGGCAGAACTATCCTTCCGAAGTCGGCGACCTTGGCGACCTTGGCGACCTTGGCGACCTTGGCGACAATGCCGGCACCAGGCTGGATGCGCTGCTGGAGAGCCTGTGGTAATGACCGGCCAGCCATCCTACAGCTTCCCGCATCCCGCGGGCCTGCGCCACGCGCTTGCGGCCCTGGCCAGCCGGCGGATCACGGCGACGGGCCTGACCGAAGAGGCGCTCCTCCGCGCGCAAGCCAGCAAGCAATCGCTCAACGCGTTCGCCGCCATTGACCAGGACCGCGCGCTGCAGGCCGCGGCGGAGAGCGACCGCCGCTACGGCGAAGGCAGCCAGCGTCCGCTGGAAGGGCTGCCCATCGCCATCAAGGACCTGATCGACACGAAGGGCATCGAAACACTGTATGGATCTGCCGCCTACCGCGGCAATGTTCCCGCTGCCGATGCCGACATCGTGAAGACACTGACCGGATGCGGCGCCATCGTCATCGGCAAGACCACCACCCACGAATTTGCGTGGGGCGTGACGACCGCCAGCCCGAGCTTCGGCGACACCCTGAATCCCCTCGACCATTCCCGCATTCCCGGCGGCTCCAGCGGCGGCGCCGCGGCGGCGATCGCGCATGGCGCGGTCATGGCGGGCGTGGGCACCGATACCGGCGGCTCGGTCCGTATCCCGGCCGCGCTGTGCGGTGTCGTCGGCTTCAAGCCGACGCTCGGCACGCTGTCCACGCGCGGCGTGTTTCCGCTGGCGGCCACCTGCGACCACGTCGGCCTGCTGGGCGGACAGGTCGATGACGTGCTGGTGCTCGCCGATGCCGCTGGCATCGACATCCGCCGCAGCGATGCCACGCCTTCCGCCCGCCTCGGCATCGTCAGGCAGATCGCGCCGGTGCCGCTGAGTCCTGAGGTCGCCAGCGCATTCGACGAGGCGGTGGAACAACTGGCGCAGCGATTCAGCTGCGTCGACCTCGGCGAGATCCGCCGGTTCGACGCCATGTTCGATATGGTGTTCGATGCCTTTGCGGCCATCGTTCTTATCGAGGGCGGAATCGAGCATTTCCGACGCCACGACTGGGATCGCATCGCCACGCACTACAACCCGGAAACGGTCGACAGACTCAGGCGTGCACAGGCCATGGACCTGCGCGCCTATGCGTCGGCCCACCAGTCGAGGCGGCATTTCACGGCCCGGCTGCATGAAGCGATGTCGACACTCGACTATCTCGTGCTGCCGACCTGCCCCTGCACCGCCCCGCCCCGCGATGCCGGCACGGTCGACATCGGCAACTGGACCGGCACCGTCCGCGAGGCCCTGATGACCTACACCGCGCCGTTCAACGTCGCGGGATTTCCCGCCATCTCGATTCCGCTGCCGCCCCGCGTCGGCGGCCTTCCAGCCGCATTGCAGGTCGTCGGCAGGCCCGGCGGCGACGGCGCGCTGCTGCAGGTCGCGCAGCAGATCGAGTCGATGCTGGGGACCGTCTCCGTTGCACAAGACTTGCCTGACCACACCACCACGAGGAGACCAGAATGAAAGATTCCGTCAAGCCCGCATCCCGGGCACCGGCAGAAACGCCAGCCGGGCGCACGCCATACAGTGACTGGTTGCAGACAGACGTGCTCCACTCGCTGCAGCACCCGGTCAGCGATCATCCCGGCGAGCACGCCTGGATCGTATCGGCGCAGGTGTCCGAGCTCTACTGGATGCTGATCATCAGGGAAATCCAGGCCGCGCAGGCGCAATTGCGTGCCGATGACCTGGCCGGCGCATGCCGCACGCTGCGGCGCGTGGTTGCCCACCACGAGCCGCTCAATGCCACCTGGCGCTCCATCGCGTGGATGACGCCGGTCGACCTGCTGGCCATCCTGTCCTGCGTCGGGCCGAAGTTTGGCAAGGACACCGCACTGCAGGGCTGGACGTTCCGGCAGATGGTCTACCTGCTCGGCATCAAGCAGGGGGAGCACCTGCAGCACTTCCTGCCGCAGCCCCGGCGCTGGGAGCAGCTCAGCAAGGCGCTGGCAGAGCCGAGCCTGTATGACGACGTGCTCGCCCACCTGAGCCGCAAGGGCTTCGCCGTGCCGGCGCTGGCACTCGACCGCGATTTCAGCGTGCCCTACGCGCCGGACAAGGCGGTCGAAAACGTCTGGCGCGACGTCTACGCCGACCCGGACCAGCACCGCGAACTGCAGCAACTCGGCGAGACGCTGGCCGATATTGCGGAGGGATTCTCCGCATGGAAGCACCTGCACCTGATGGCCACGCGCCGGACCTTCGGCGCCCGGCCGGCCTACTTCGGCACCGAGGGCATTGCCTGGCTGCTGCCGACCATGAACGAGATCCCGTTCCCTGAACTCTGGTCCGCGCGCGGCTTCATCGGCGATCCGCCCGCGGTGTGTCCGCACGCGCGCGGACAGGCCGGCGCCCGGGCTGCGGAGTGACGTGACTAACCATCAGCTGGAAGAAACCCATGCGCAATGACTTGTTGAGAAACCTGGCAGCCGGTGCCCGCGCTGCCATCGCCGATCCTGCGCGGATCTCCATCGTGGGAAGCGATGCAAACCCGCGCTTTGAGCTGTTCCACGCGGCCAGTTCGCTGTGCTCGCAGAAGGTCCGCACGGTGCTGTCCGAGAAGCAGTTGCCATACCGGTCGAACGACATGATGATCCTGAGTTCGATGGGTCCGGACGGCGTCGTTCCCGCGGAGCACTATCACCCGCCCTATGTACGCCTGCGGCTGATGGCCGGACTGGAAATCGGGCGGGAGTTCGTCAGCGGCTATAGCGGGCGCCCTTCCGTGGATACCGACGGCTTCGATCCGTGCGCGGTGCCATTGCTCGTCGACTACGAAGCCTCCCGCGTGATCGCGGATTCCCGGCGGATCTGCTGCTATCTCGACGCGGCATCGCGCGCGCCCGTCCAGCTCTTGCCGGACGATGCCGAGGCGCGTGCCGCGGTGATGCGCCAGGTGAGCATCGTCGACCAGATGCCGAACGGCGCCCTGCTATATGGCTTTCATCCCGACACCGACCGGCGGCCAGACGCGCTCAAGACGGTCATGGAAACGGTCTACGACCACAAGATCGCAGCGCTCGAGGCCATGCTGGCCGGCAATGGCGACGACGCTGAACTCGTTGCCGCCTATCGCGCCAAGCTCGCGAAGGAGCGCGGCGGCCGGGCGGTCCGCCGCGATGCCGCATTCCAGCGTGCCGCGCACCATCACGTCGAAGGCGTGTTGAAGGAGCTGGACCGCACGCTGGGGGCCGCACCGGCCCTGTATGTTGCGGGACACGCGTTCTCCCTTGGAGATGTGCTGTGGGGTGTCAACCTGGTGCGGCTGGCGTACCTGGGGCTCGCGCCGATGTGGCACGACCTGCCCAACGTTGCCCGCTATGTCGAAACCCTGGTCAAGCGGCCTTCGCTCTGCAGGGAGGCGGTCCGCGCCACGATCGACTCGCTGCCGCCATCGCGACAGATGGATGCCTTGGGAACCTGCATGGAGACGGCGCCGGCCTGAGCGGTAGCCAGCTTGTCATCGGGCTGTGCCGATGAAGCAATCGGGCGGAGACTCCGAGTCTCCGCCTTTTTTTACGATCAGGCTTTTACTTTCAGGCTGCCACGGGCTCCGGCTGGACGTGCAGGGCACGGGCGACAGTCGTCACCCTGCGGCCCTGGTACCGTGCAACGTCGAGGTGATCGTCGTCGGGCTTCACGGTGTCACGGTGCGAGACGTGCGTCGCGCCGTAGGGGGTGCCGGCCTTGAACATCGCCGCGTCGGCATAGCCCAGCGGCACGATGATCAGGCCCAGGTGGGCCATGGGCGTGTAGGCCGCCAGCAGCGTGGCTTCATTGCCGCCGTGGCGCGAGGACGTCGTGCCGAACACCGAGCCCACCTTGCCGTTGAGCTTGCCCGCGAACCACAGGCCGCCGAGCCCGTCGATATAGGCCTTGAGTTCGGTCGAGATGGTCCCGAACCGCGTCGGCGTGCCGAACACGATGGCGTCGGCCCACTCGGCATCGGCTTCGGTCGGCGCGTCGTATTTCGCGTTCATCTCCGTGGCGTTCTCGAGCCAGCCCGGCGCCTGCCGCATGACGTCGGGGCCGACGACCTCCCGCGCGCGCCGCATGCGGACTTCGGCGCCGGTCTCGAGGGCCCCCTCGGCGACAGCCTTGGCCAGCATCTCGGTGGAGCTGTTGCGTGAATAGAAAACGATCAGTACCTTTGGCTTGCGCATATCGATCCCCGGCAACGTCATGCGGAAATGGGCTCGAGCCGGCCCAGCAGCTCATCCTTGCGATCCACCAGCCAGGGCGGAAGCTGGAACTCCTCGCCAAAATGGCCGGGCTCTTCATCGATCGCGAAGCCGATGTCGGTGGTCGTGGCCTCGAACATCACGCCGCCGGGCATCTTGAAGTACATCGAGCGGAAATAGTTGCGGTGCACCGATTCGGAGGTGTCGATGTAGCCCAGCGCAAACAGCTTCTCCTTCAGGATCGCCTGCTGTTCGACGTTGTCCACGGCGAACGCCACATGGTGGATCGTACCCTCGCCGTAGATCGACGAGCCCTGGTGCCGGTCCGGCTCGTGCTGGAACTCGACGACCGTGCCCGGGCCGCCGGTGTACGTCTCGAAGCGGTAGTAGGGTCCCGACTGGCCAACGTGGCGGAAGCCGATCGCTTCGCTCATGAAGCGGATCGATTCGGCGACATCGCGCAGCGACAGCGTGATGCTGTGCACGCCGCGGATGGCATGGGCCTCGGGGATATCGCTGGCCACGCAGGCCGGACGCGGGTCCAGATCCGTTTCGACGAGATCGAACTCGATGCCGCACGGATGCTGGAACCGCTGGCGGCGCTCGCCGAAGCGCTCGACGATCTCGCTGTCATACGGCACGTTCATGGCATCGAAGCGGCTGCGCCAGAACTCGAGCGAGCCCGTGGGCACCGAGTAGTTGATGACCCGCACCTGGCCCGATCCCTGGCGCGCCATGACCCCGCGCTGGCGGAACGGGAACGACGTCACCAGGGTCCCCGGATCGCCATTCGCGTTGCCGTAGTAGAGGTGGTAGATGGGATCTTCGCCGTCGAGAAGCACGGTCTTCTTCACGAGGCTCTGCCCGAGCAGCTTGACGTAGAAGTCCACATCCTCCTGCGCGTGCCGCACGCCGGCGGTCAGGTGATGAAATCCCTTGAGCATTGTCATTGTCCTCTCCAGTTTGAAATAAGCATGTAGAAACAGCGCAGAGCCGCTCCTGCGCAACAGCTTATGTCGCCGGATTCCGCTTGGGCAGCCGTCACGGGTTGTACGCAGGGTTCGGCAAACTTGGACAATGGCGCCCGGTGCGGCGCGGTGCGCCCGGTGGGCACCAAGGCTTGCCCGGATGGCAGTGGGCGCCGGCGCTGGAGTATGATCGGGCGTCACCCACTCGCCCCCTCAGCAAACCCGCCGGCATTGGAATGGCCGGCGAATCCCCATGCCATGCTCGATCTGAAGGACGTCTATTACTTCGTGCAGGTGGTCGACCGCGGCGGATTCACCGCGGCCGGCGAGGCGCTCCGGCTTCCGAAGTCCACGCTGAGCCACCGCGTCAAGGAACTGGAAGCCTCGCTGGGCGTGCGGCTCATCAACCGGACCTCGCGCCAGTTCGCGATGACGGAAGTGGGCCAGGAGTTCTACCAGTACGCCATGGCGCTGATGCGCAGTGCCGAGCTTGCCGAAGAAGCCATGCGCCAGCGGCTGGCGGAGCCGAGTGGCGTGATCCGCGTGACGGTGGCTGTGGACATCGCCCAGTTCGCGCTGCGCCACGTGCTTCCGACCTTCCTCTCCGACCACCCCAAGGTGAGAATCGACGAAACCGCCACGGACAGGATCGTGGACATCGTCGGCGAGGGCTTCGACCTGGCGATCCGCGGTCATGTCGGCCAGCTGCAGGACTCCAACCTGGTCCAGCATCCGCTGGCCAGGACGCCGTGGTATCTCTTCGCCGGGCCCGACTATCTCGAACGGACGTCGGTGCCGACGCAGCCCGAGGAACTGGCGTCTCACTCTATCATCGCCATGGCGGGCAAGGGCGCGTCGCAATGGCAATTGCAGGGGCCGGACAAGCGCGTGGCCACCGTGCCGTTTGAACCGAGGTTCCTGAGCAACAGCCTGATCTCGCTGAAAGAAGCGGCGTGCGCGAACGTCGGCATCACCGCGCTGCCGGTGTACGCCTGCCAGGCCGAGCTGAAGGCAGGCGGGCTGCGGCAGATACTGCCGGAATGGATCGCCGCGGACGCCCGTATCACCGCCCTCATTCCCTATCGCACGGGCCTGCTGCCGGCGGTCCGCACACTGGTGGACTATCTCGCCGTGGTGCTGCCGGAGGTGACGGCGTTCGACCGGCCCTGAGCCCGCCCGGAACGCAGCAACGCCGCAACGCCGAACGCCGGAACTTAGCCGGCGGCGCGCTCCGACTTCTTCGCCAGCTCCAGGCGCTCGAACCGCTCGAACAGGAAATCGATGAAGACGCGCAGCTTCGCGGGCTGGTGGCGGCGGCATTGGTATGCCACGTTTATCGTCAGCCTGGGAAGCTGCCGGTCCGCCAGCACCGCCACCGGCCGGCCGGCCACGATGTCTTCGTAGATGATGTGCCTCACCCACGCCGCGTGCCGCGAGACTATCGCGCCGCGGTCGATTCGCGCTCGAATTCGCGGATCACCGGGTTGCCAAGGATGGCATCCCTTCCCGCTTCGATCAGGCGATCGACGTCACTCTCGGGCAGGCGAAGCCTCGTCGGCAGCTCGTTCAGACTTGCAGCACGCTCCTTGTCGAGGGACTCAAACGAGATCCGCGTGACCAAGAATTCCACTTCGTTGCAACGCCAGCCTGGGCGGCGTGCGGCGATCTCCTGCAGCCGGGAATTCGGCATCCCGCACCGATACGCCACGAGGTCGTCGCGCCACTGCTGCATCATTTGATGGATGGGCGATCCGGCCAGCATGCCGTCCGGCGCCACGATAGTGGTCAGGTATTCGAGCCGTTCAACTGCTCGCACGTCGGCTGTGCATCGGACTGCGGACATCGACCATCTAGCGCGTTCAAAGCCTCGTTGCGCTCCTGTGATGACGGAGCCAGAACGACAATCGCGAGGTCAAGCGGCACCACCCGATAAACGAGCGTTAGTCCAGAGCCGCCCGAGTTTCACGAAGAATCTCTTCTGACAGTTCAGGATCATCCACCGCCCGAGCCAGAATGAGCGCGCCGACGATGCTTGAAAGGGTATGAATCGCATCGCGACGAGCATTCTTCTTTTTTGTCTTTGCACCAGGCTCAGTGAAGCCTTTGAGCATACCCTCGACATGCTGTGTGAAGGCCGGTTGAGCCGCAGGTTCACGCGCAATCTCGCCAGCCAATCCTGCCATCATGCATCCGTTGCCTCTGTCGTCGCGGTGTTGCTCGGTGAGATATCCGTCAACGTATTGAGCCCGCTGCTCACCGCGAGCCCCGCGTTCTCTCATGGACGCGAGCGCTTTGGCCGATGTGTCTTCGATACTCTTCGCGATCAGATCCTCTTTTGACTCGAAGTGATTGTAGAAGGCGCCATGTGTAAGGCCGGTCGCCTTCATGATCTCGCTGAGGCTGACTCCGGAAAATCCGTGTTCGCGAAACAAAATGGATGCCTGTTCCAGGATCCGGGCATGCTTCTCTGCCGTCTCTTCTGGCGGGTAACGCATTGCGTCCTCCGAAAACTGCGAAAAAATTAGTTGACGGCAAACAGTATAACCATCATGCTTGGCAAACGGAAGCATGATGGTCATCATGTTTGACGGGTCGCATTTCAAGCGACCCTGGGCACGTGCGCGCCCCCTAACATGATGATCATACTGCTTAGTCTTGCGGACACGGCGCACAAGCTTTGGCCGCGCTTCCTTAGTCTCCGGAGATCCATATGAAGAAGTTTCTCGTTACAGGTTCCACTGGCGTTACAGGCACTCCTACCGTTCGCCTCCTGCTCGAAAACGGCCACAAGGTGATGGCTTTCGTTCGTCGTGAAGACGTCCGTTCCGAGGCGATGAAGGAACTGGGCGCGGAAATCGTGACCGGCGATATGCTGAAGATCGAAGATGTCCGTCGTGCGATGAAGGGTGTTGATGGAGTCTACTTCTGCTATCCACTGACACAAGGCGCGGTAGAAGCTACGGCGATCCTCGCCCAGGCTGCAACCGAGCACAGTGTGAAGCAGATCGTGTACATGTCGCACCGACAGTCGCGCCCGCACGCGCGCAGCCCGGCAACGATGAGTCACTGGCTTTCCGAGCAGATCCTCGACCGCTCGGGCATTCCGACAGCACATCTTCGCGTCAATTTCTTCGCCGAATGGATCTTGTACACAGCCGCTGAGATTCGCGCCGGCCGCTATCTGACGCCGTTCGATCCGGAGAGCCGCTTCGTGCCCATCGCCGCTGTCGATATCGCACGAGTGGTTGGAAAGATTCTTGAGAATCCCGAGGCGTTCGGTAGGACGATCATTCCGGTCACAGGCTCGGTCGAAGTCAGCCACATCGAACTCACGGGCATTCTCGCGAGGACGCTCGGAAAGGAGATTCGCTTCGAGCAGGTGTCGCCGGACGAGTTCGTAAAGGCCATTGGCCTGGACGGCGATCCTTCCTTTGCTGCCCATTTCAAGGCGGTCAAGGTCGATCAGCAGGAGCAATTGCTTGCCGGTGTCGACAAGAGCGCGGCGGAGATCGTCGGTCAGCCGCTGACGACGCCCGAACAGTTCATCGAAGAGCATCGCCATCTCTTGGCGTAAATGTCACCGCCGAGTCGCTAGTTGCCCCTGGCGCATGCGCACCCCTGGGCGGGTGCGCCGACGTCGGAGACCGGCCACTCAGAGTCGTTCGGCAGAACCGCTTTCTGACTCGAATGCGCCTCCGGGAAGCCATCTCCCATCGCCATTCACGAAAGTAGGAGATTGGCTGACATCGCTGTGAGCTTCCCTGACCTACTACTGAAGCACCATGACACAACGAAGTTCGGAGACAGCAATGAGAAAGCTAGCCTTCCTTGCCGCCCTTTCGTTAGCCGTTGCAGCTTGGGCGCAGGGCGGTCGCTACGGTTCCCCTCCAACACCCGGGACTGACACTGGCCGGCGCGCGGAGCCGTCTGTGCAGGCAGCCAGCGGTGTCTCTGGCGAGCGCGCAAAAACGAACGGCAAGGCTGACCGCGATATGGGGCGTGCCGCCGGCCAGGGCGCGTCCGCGGCAGCAACGCCTGGCCACCCCGCGTCGTCGCCCAGGAGTCGGCCTTGATGCCCTGTTGGCGGCACTCGAGCTGGCCTCGTTGCGCCGAAATGCAGTGCGCTGGATATCCTTGACTACAAGGGCGCAAGGGCACAAAGGCTCAAGGGGGGCCGTCGAAGGCATCAAAGCGTATATCGGGCGCGTCGGTATTATGCCGCGACGGCACCACCCTCCCGAAACGCACGGAACGCGCCTGTAGCGCAGTAGTTTCGGCCACGGAGGTGTGGTGCGCGCGGCCGGCGGCATCACGCCACTCGACACGGCTTATATCGGCGTTGTCGTCGGCAACATACATCGAGCGCAGCATTGCGAAGCCTGACATGTCAGCCGCCGCGGACTTGTTGGAGGATCGATAGCTCGGCTCGAATGTCACATCGAGCGCGGTGCGCTCGCGGCTCACTTCGATCAATCGCACGCTGGCCTCGCCGCCTGCGATGAAGCGCAGTCGAATGGTTCGCCCCTTGGGGTCGATATCGATATCGGCGATCTCCACAACGGGTCTGCCAGCCTCCGTTATCGGGCCAATCAGAAACGATGAGCCGTATGAATTGCTGCTAGCGGGTGCTGCCGGCAATGGCTTGGCCCGCCAGTACCCGTCGGGGGGGTACAACACCAGCACTTGCGTCTCGCGCAATTTTCCAGCGTGCGAGTGCTTTACATAAAACTGCAGCAGATGGAACTCCTGATACACGCTGCCCCACACCGCCACTGGCACAGACCGTGTCCGCCAGAACGTCTCGTAGGTATTGCCTTCGATGGCGAGATCAGGCCCGTCGTAGATTCGCACCTTACGTGGCTCGAAGCGACGGCCCGGATCCGCGCGGGGCGAATTTTCGCCGAAGTCGCAGTTGGAGAAGTCCGGCGGCGGATAACGGAGCTCGCGAACCTTGCCGAGATATGGCGGATGTAGCGCCTCTACGCGGAAACGCTGGATTGCCGGCGAACTCAGTACGAACGAGACGTTGTCCTCCTCGGTGCATTGGGTCGGCGCGGTGAAGTTCCGCACCTCGATGGTCACGGGTGCGGCGCTTGCTGATCGGGGAGCGCCAGGAACCAGCGAATAGACAGCCGCGATTACGGCGGCAAAAAGATTGGCTTGCCATGACCTGGGGAATCCGTCGGATTTTGACATGTAAGCATCGTAGGCGTTGGCGCAGGCTGCAATGAGACTATCGCGCCGTGGTCATTGGCGCTCGAATTCGCGGATCACCGCGTATCTCCATGGCGCACGACCTCCGGATGACGCATGAGCAGCTTCGGAGAACGCGGCGTATTCGAGTGGATACCTCTCTATGCGGTCAGTGTAGGACTGGGTGCTACTGTGGCGTGCAGGTCTCCCGGCTCTTGATGGACGGGCGATCCGGCATGCGCGGCGCGCTCGTGCAGGTGGGCGGTATCCGTGCGGTCGATCATGAGACTAAGCAACTCTGGTCTGTTGTAGTGTCCCGCCGAGTCCATCAATACCTTGCGCCGGTCGATCAAAGAGAAATCAAGATCGGCGACGACCTCACCCTCACCCGAGCGGATAGGTTCGCCCAACAGCATGCCGTCCGGCGCCACGATAGTGGTCAGGCAACCGCCGGAAATCGGCTCGATGTCGCACCCCGTATCCCTAATGATTTGCGCCTGCTGGTCAGGGTCCAGCCACGCTGTTGCGTTCACGACGAAGCAGCCGGACTCAAGCGCATGCTGCCGGATATTGATTTCCATCCTTTTGGCAAACCCTTCGCCGAAGGCTGACCCCGGATACATGGCCGAATGGATCTGCTCGCCGTCGGCGATCATCGCGTAGCGCGCGAGCGGATTGTTGTGCTCAAAGCATGCGAGCTGGCCGATTCGTCCGACCTTGCTGTCGACCGCGCGAAGGCCCGATCCGTCGCCCTGCCCCCAGATCATGCGTTCGAAATAGGTGGGCGTGATCTTGCGGCGGCGCTGGATCAGGGTCCCGTCCGCGTCGAAGAGCAACTGCGTGTTGTAGATGGTGCCTCCGTCACGCTCATTTACACCAATGGACACCACCATGCCGGCCTTGCGGGCCGCCTCGGCGATCGCGTGGGTGGCCGGGGACGGCACCGTCACGGACTGCTCGAGCAACCTGAGATGCTCATTTCCGGCAAGAAGCTGAAGGCCCGTCTGGACCGCTGAAAAATACGGGTAGTACGGCACCACGGTTTCCGGAAACGTGGCGAACTGCACCCCCTTCTCACCAAGCTCCCGGATCTTCCGCACGACTTTATCCACGGTTGCCTCACGGCTGTAAAGCACGGGGCTGATCTGGACTGCTGCTGCTTTGATGACTGTCATTTGAAAAATTTCCTTTGAATGGGACGCGGCATCGTAGTGCCGCATCGAAGTTGGATAGGTGTATCCAGTGCCGAGCGTCGATGTGGCTGCCTCCGGCTCACGGTGGGTCCGTCTCAGAACCCGCTGGGTCCGGGCAGGCGACCAAGGACTTGTTCGACTCGGCGCGACAAGGCAAGCAGCTCACGGCCAGCTGCCGCATCGAGCTCGAGCCCGAGTGGAAGGCCTTCAGAGTTCAGTGCCATCGGGATGCTGATACCCGGCGGTCCGAAGCAATTGGATGGCTTTGACAGATACAGGATAGGGGCCTAGGCTTTAGCTCAAATGACCAACTTCCCTCCTTTTAGGCCAACATGAAACGCGTCGGACTCGTGGTGTTCCCCGGCTTCCAGATCCTCGACATCGTGCCGGTCTCCGTGTTCGAGCTGGCTAACGCTGCTGCACCCAGGGCGGCTTATGACATCCATGTCGTCTCCGAATCTGGCGGTGCGGTGAAGAGCTCGATGGGCACGGCCGTCCAGACCGTTGCGCTGGATCCGAACATCTATGACACAATCATCATGGCCGGCGCGACCACGCCTCAGCCGTCATCGCCCAGGCTCCGAAAGCTGCTCGCGCGTGCTCTCGAGCCCACCCGGCGCATGGCCGGCATTTGCACCGGCGCCTTCGTCCTGGCCGAGGCCGGCATCCTGGAGGGCCGGCGGGTGACAACGCATTGGGCACATGCGCGTGAGCTTCAGCGGCGCTATCCGTCGATCCGGGTCGAAGAGGATCGGATCTTCATACGCGACGGCACCATCTGGACCTCGGCCGGCATGACCGCCTGCATCGACCTCGCGCTGGCGCTGGTGGAGGGCGACCTGGGCAGCGACGTGTCGAGAGCGGTCGCAAGACAGCTGGTCGTACACCATCGGCGCTCGGGTGGGCAGTCGCAGTTCTCGACACTGTCGGAGCTGGAATCCAGGTCCGATCGCATCCAGGCGGCACTGACCTACGCCAAGAACCACCTGCGCGAAGACCTGTCGGTGGAGCGGCTCGCCCATGCCGTCCACATGAGCCCACGCCACTTCAGCCGAGAGTTCCGCTTGAACACCGGTCAACCTCCTGCGCGCGCCGTCGAGCGGCTGCGCGCGGAAACGGCTCGCATTCTTGTCGAGGCGGATCGGCTCACCATCGAGCGCATCGCGAGTGAAACCGGCTTCTCCGATCCGGAGCGAATGAGGCGGGCGTTCCTGCGCGTCTTCGGCCAACCGCCTCAGGCGTTGAAGCGGGCGGCCCGCTCGCGGCTTGCAGCGGATTCGGCTCAGCTCTAGTGCTAGTGCGAGTGCGCTTTCGCGCCCTCACGCACGGTGAACGCCAGTGTCACTATCTGTCCGGGGAACACGCTGCTTAAAGAATCTCGAACAGCACGTTGACGTTGCCGCGAAGGGAGCGCGAGTATGGGCAGGTCTGGTGAGCGGTTTCCACCAACTGCCTTTTCACAGAGCCCAAATGAGAACGCGCGGGAGATACACAAATCTACAAATCCCCGCCAACCCTCGTATCGGTGCGCTTGCCGGTCTGGTCGTGCCAGCCGCCGCCCAGGGCCTTGTACAGGTTGACTTCACTGGAGAGTTGCTCGAGCCGGGCTTCGATCAGCAATTGTTGCGCGTTGTAAAGCGAGCGCTGCGCGTCCAGCACGGCAAGGTAGCTGTCGACACCCGTGCGGTAGCGCCGGTCGGCCAGGCCATAGGCGTCCTGGGCAGCTTCCACGAAACGGACCTGGGCCTGGAGCTGGCTGGTGTAGGTGCCCCGCGCCGCCAGCCCGTCGGCCACCTCGCGGAAGGCGGTCTGCACCGTTCGCTCGTACTGGGCGACGTTGACATCCTTCTGGATGGTGGCGTAGTCCAGACTGGCCCGCAGGCTGCCGGCGGTAAACAGCGGCAGATTGATGCGCGGCTGGAACAACCACGTGCCGGAGCCGGCCCCGAACAGGCCGGAAAGCTGGCTGCTGGCGGTGCCCGCCGATGCGGTCAGGCTGATGCTGGGGAAGAACGCCGCCCGCGCGGCGCCGATATCGGCGTTGGCGGAGCGCAGCCGGTGCTCGGCCGCGAGCACGTCCGGACGGTTTTGCAGCAGGTCTGAGGGCAGCCCGGCCGGCACATCGGCGAACAGCTTCTGCTCCAGCGGCAGGCCTTCCGGCAGGTCCGCTGGCAGGTTCGTGCCGAGCAGCAGCACCAGCGCATTCTCATCCTGGGCAACCAGCCGGGTGTAACGCGCAAGGCTCGCACGGGCGGTTTCCACGGCGGTCTGCGCCTGGCGCAGGTCCAGCCGGGAAGCGATCCCTTCCTCGTAACTGCGCCGGGTCAGGCCATAGCTGCGCTCATAGTTGGCCAGGGTTTCCCGGGTCAGCCGCAGCAGGGTTTCATCGGCGCGCTGGGTCAGGTAGGCGCTGGCAACGCCCGCCACCAGCGAGATCTGCGCACTGCGGCGTACCTCTTCGCTGGCGAAATACTGTTCGAGCGCGGCTTCGCTGAGGCTGCGCAGGCGGCCGAACAGGTCGATCTCCCACGCCGTGGTGCCCAGCGACACGCCGTACTGGCTGCTGATCAGGCGCTGTCCGGTGGCGGACAGGTCGGCGGGAATGCGCTGGCGCGTGCCCTGTGCGGCCGCGCCGATGGCGGGAAACAGGTCGGCGCGCTGGATGCGGTACTGTGCCCCGAACGCCTCCACGTTAAGGACGGCCACGCGCAGGTCACGGTTGTTCTCCAGCGCCAGTTCGATGAGACGGCGCAGGCGCGCATCGGCGAAGAATTCGCGCCAGCCCAGCTCGACCGCGGGCACCTGGCCGGCTTCGGCGGCGGCATCGGCGGGCAGGTAGGCCGGGCCCTGCGGGTACGCTGCCGCCACCGGCGAGGCCGGGCGCTCATACGTGGGAATCAGGCTGCAGCCGGCCAGCATGGCCATGGCGGCAGCGCAAGACAAGGTCTTCTTCATTCGAGCGCGCCTTTTTCCACGGAGGCGCCATGCGGCTGCGGCCTGCGCTTGCGTCCGAACATGGAGGTGACAGCAACAAAGAACAGCGGCACCCAGAAGATCGCCAGCACCGTGGCAGTGATCATGCCGCCGATCACGCCGGTGCCGATGGCGTGCTGGCTGCCGGCACCGGCCCCGGTCGACACGGCCAGCGGGAACACGCCGAGCATGAAGGCCAGCGAAGTCATCACGATGGGGCGCAGGCGCAAGCGGCACGCCTCCACGGCGGCCTCGACCAGCCCCTTGCCCTGCTCGTACTCGCTCTTGGCGAATTCCACGATCAGGATGGCGTTCTTGGCTGAAAGGCCGATGGTGGTCAGCAGGCCCACCTGGAAGAAAACGTCATTCGACAAGCCGCGCCCCAGCGTGGCAAGCAGTGCGCCGATCACGCCGAGCGGCACCACCAGCATCACCGAGAACGGGATCGACCAGCTTTCGTACAGCGCAGCCAGGCACAGGAACACCACCAGCAGCGAGAGCGCATAGAGCGCCGGAGCCTGCGAGCCCGACAGCCGTTCCTCGTAGGACAGGCCAGTCCAGGCATAACCCACGCCTGGCGGCATCTGCTTCATGATCTCCTCGATCGCGCTCATGGCCTCGCCGGAACTGCGCCCCGGCGCAGGCTCGCCGAGCACTTCCACCGCGGCCACGCCGTTGTAGCGCTGCAGCTTGGGCGAGCCATAGCCCCACTTGCCGTCGGCAAAGGCTGAGAACGGCACCATTTCGCCCTTGTCATTGCGTACAAACCATTTGTCGATATCGTTCGGGTTCATGCGGGAATCCGGGCGGCCCTGCACGTAGACGCGCTTGACCCGGCCGCGGTCGATAAAATCGTTGACGTAGCTGGAACCCCAGGCGATCGACACCGTGCTGTTGATGTCAGCCAGCGAAACGCCGAACGCGCGCGCCTTCTCGTCGTCGATCACCAACTGGTACTGCGGCTGGTCATTCAGGCCATTGGGACGCACGCGCTGCAGCACCGGGCTTTGCGCGGCCAGCGCCAGGAACTTGTCACGCGCGTTCATCAGCGCCACGTGGCCAATGCCGGCCTGGTCCTGCAGGTAGAGGTCAAAACCGGTGGCATTGCCCAGCTCCTGCACCGCGGGCGGGGCGAACGCGAACGACATCGAATCGCGAAAACTCATGAACTTGCGCTGTGCGCGCGCGGCCAGGTCGAATACGCTGGTGCTGTCCCCGCTGCGCTGCGCCCATGGCTTGAGCAGAATGAATGCCAGGCCCGAGTTCTGGCCGCGGCCGGCAAAGTTGAAGCCGTTGACGGTAAACAGCGATGCCACCACGCCGCCCTCTTCCTTGAGCAGGTACTCGCGCATCTGGTCGAGCACCTTCTGCGTGCGCTCGGCGGTGGCGCCGGCAGGCGTCTGCACCTGGGCGTACAGCACGCCCTGGTCTTCTTCGGGCAGGAATGAAGTGGGGATGCGCGTGAACAGGAAGCCCATCACCACCAGGATGGCCACGTAGATCAGCAGGAACGGCAGGCGGCGCTTCAGGATGCCCGACACGCTGCGTTCGTAGCGCTGGGTGGTCGCGCTGAACCTGCGGTTGAACCAGCCAAAGAAGCCGCCCTTGTTCTCGCCATGATCGCCCTTTTCGATGGGCTGGAGCATGGTGGCGCACAGGGCCGGCGTCAGGATCAGCGCGACCAGCACCGACAGCACCATGGACGAGACAATGGTGATGGAGAACTGCCGGTAGATCACGCCGGTCGAACCGCCGAAGAACGCCATCGGCAGGAACACCGCCGAGAGCACCATGGCAATGCCCACCAGCGCGCCCTGGATCTGGCCCATCGAGCGCCGCGCGGCCTCCCTGGGCGGCAGGCCTTCCTCGGCCATCACGCGTTCGACGTTCTCGACCACGACGATGGCGTCATCCACCAGCAGCCCGATGGCCAGCACCATGCCGAACATGGTCAGCGTGTTGATGGTGTAGCCGAACGCCGCCAGCACGCCAAAGGTGCCCAGCAGCACCACCGGCACGGCGATGGTGGGAATCAGCGTGGCGCGCACGTTCTGCAGGAACAGGTACATCACCAGGAACACCAGCACGATGGCTTCCATCAGCGTCTTCACCACTTCCTGGATGGAGCCTGCGATTACCGGCGAGGTGTCATACGGAAAGACCACCTTCATCCCGGGCGGGAAGAACGGCTCCAGGCCATCCAGCGTCGTGCGGATGGCGCGCACGGTTTCCAGCGCGTTGGCCCCCGCGGCCAGCCGCACGGCAATGCCCGAGGCCGCCTGGCCGTTGTATTGGGCGTTAATGTTGTAGTCCTGCCCGCCCAGGCCCACCTCGGCCACGTCCTTCAGGCGTACCTGGGAGCCGTCCGGATTGACCTTGAGCAGGATGTTGCCGAACTGCTCGCTGGTCTGCAGCCGGGTCTTGCCGATCACGCTTGCGTTGAGCTGCTGGCCCCGCACCGCCGGCAGGCCGCCCAGCTGGCCCGAGGCCACCTGAACGTTCTGCGCCCTGATCGCGTTGCTCACGTCCAGCGGCGTGAGCTGGAAGCTATTGAGCCGGGCCGGGTCAATCCATACCCGCATGGCATACTGCGCGCCGAACACCTGGAAGTCGCCCACGCCGTAGGTGCGCGACAGCGGGTCCTGAAGGCTCGAGACAATGTAGTTCGACAGGTCTTCGCGCGTCACCTTGGGATCAGTGGAAATCAGGCCCACGATGACCAGGAAGTTGCGCACCGACTTGGTCACGCGGATGCCTTGCTGCTGCACTTCCTGCGGCAGCAGAGGCTGCGCCAGCGCCAGCTTGTTCTGCACCTGCACCTGGGCAATATCCGGATTGGTGCCCTGCTCGAAGGTCACCGTGATCGTCATGTTGCCGTCGGCGTTGCTTTCGGAGGAGATATAGCGCAGGCGGTCCAGGCCGTTGAGCTGTTGCTCGATCACCTGCACCACGGTGTCCTGCACCGTCTCGGCGGAGGCGCCGGGGTAGTTGACCGAGATGGCGATGGTGGGCGGCGCGATGGCCGGATACTGGCTGATGGGCAGCGCACGGATCGACAGCACGCCGGCCAGCATGATGACCAGCGCGATCACCCACGCAAAGATGGGCCGGTCGATAAAGAAGTTGGACATGGCTACTCCCTCGCCCGGGCGGTGCGCTCAGCGCTTGGCTGCGGATGGGGCCGATGGTGCGGATGGTGCGGATGCACCCGCCACCGGCGCACCCGCCCCGCTCCCGGCCTGGGCTACGCGCACTTTTGCCCCGGGCCGCACGAACTGCAGGCCCTCCACGATGACGCGGTCGCCGGCACCGAGCCCATCGGACACCAGCCACTTGTCGCCAACGGCGCGCTCGGTGCGGATCTGGCGCAGTTCCACCTCGTCCCTGGCATTGACCACCAGCGCCGTCGCCTGGCCCTTGAGATCGCGCGTCACGCCCTGCTGCGGCACGAGCAGCGCATCGGTCTTGACGCCTTCACGCAGGCGGGCATGGACAAACATGCCCGGCAGCAGCTCATGGCGCGGGTTGGGAAACACCGCGCGCAGCGTCACCGAGCCGGTGCCCTGGTCCACGGCCACTTCAGAGAACTCCAGGCGGCCGGTTTCGGGATAGCGGGTACCGTCTTCGAGCACCAGGCTGACCTGGGCCGCGTTGGTGCCGGCACTCTGCAGCGCACCATTGGCCAGTTCGCGCCGCAGCCGCAGCAGCGACGAAGAGGCCTGGGTCACGTCGACGTAGATCGGGTCGAGCTGCTGCACCACTGACAGCGCGGTAGCCTGGCCGTTGGTCACCAACGCACCCTCGGTCACATTCGAGCGTCCGATGCGGCCGGAGATCGGCGCCAGCACCCTGGTATAGCGCAGGTTGATTTCTGCGCGGTCCACCGCTGCCTGCGCCTGCAGCCAGGCAGCCCTGGCCTCGTCATACTGCTGCTTGCTGACCGCCTCGTCACCGACCAGGCGCCCGTAGCGCTCCGCCAGCAGGCGGGCGGATTCCAGCGTCGCCCTCGCGCTCTTGTAGGTGGCCTCGTAGGTAGATGCGTCGATCTGGTAGAGCTGCTGGCCCTGCGTGACGTCGCTGCCTTCCTTGAACAGGCGGCGCAAGATGATGCCATCCACTTGCGGCCTGACCTCGGCAATGCGGAACGCCGTGGTGCGCCCCGGCAGCTGGGTATCCAGCGTCAGTTGCTCGGTCTTGAGCGTGACCACGCTCACTTGCGGTGGCGGCGGGCCCGCGGCCTCCTTCTTGTTGCCGCATCCGGCAAGCATTGATATGGCGATGGCCAGTGTGACCGGAACCCGGGCGCTGCAGCCGCGTGATCGTTGCATTGCGATGTCCCGCTAGGAATGAAGCCGAGTCTGTCGCTGGCGAACCGGTTAGCCGGCGAAGAGTTCCAGGTGACGCAAACGCCATGCCCGCAATTGGTCCAGCGGCAGCGTCGGTTGCTGGCGTAGCCAACGAAGTCTAGCGCGACTCGAAGAATTGGTTCGGCCGATTATCGGCCGCTCGTATTTTCAATCACTTACGCGGTGGCCTGACAGATGATGGGCCTGGTCGTAGCGGGACCGATCCCGCAAACGGCCAAGCCCTTTGAACTGGGACATTTGTGAGAGCCCCTTACCGCAGAAATCCTCCGGCAACGGGGGCGCAGCAGGCGGCCGGAGCATCAAGGCACGCGCGGTGAGCTCAACTGGCATGACCTGTGCCAGACGCTGAACGCGTAGTGTCGTCAAATAGCAGAAGGGGCAAAGAAAATCGGTCCAGATATCGATTTTCAACGGACGCTGGCCCTTGGAAATGGCATTCATGATGTTCCCTTTGTCGTGGGCGACGTTAAGCGCGATAGAACCGGAGCTCACGGAGAATTGCCCGCTTCAGTCACGGAACATGTGCGTGGCATGTATTACGTCAGGATTGCTCCGCCTGCCAACGTGCCAGCGCCGTGCGCAGCAGGGAAGCCGACGCTGCCAGCAGCACGAGGTCCTTCAGCAGGAACTGGCCGATCGGCGCGGAGATCGCCGGAAACCCGCCGGCAGTCGGCTCGGCAACGCCGGGGGTGGTGACAAAGAACGTCAGCGTGATGGCGTACGTCGCGCATGACATGGCTGCACCCAGTACCGCCACCCTGTGATGGAATGCGCCGACGGCCAGTGTCACCGCGGTGGACAGTTCCATCACGCCAATGACAGCGCTGGCGCCACGTACACCGAATGCGTCGATAAGCCAGGCCATGAAGGGGCTATTCGCGATGAACGGCGCAATGCCCTGCGCTTCATAGCCGGTGAACTTCATCCCGCCGAACCAGAGAAAGACGACAACCAGCGACCAGCGCAGCAACGCCTCGTGGTTGTTGGTGGCTTCGCTGGTGCGCGTTGTGGCGACGGATGTGATGGGTTGCATATTTACTCCTCAACGGATAGGTGGTGTGGTGGAGGAGCACGCCCCGGTGGCGCAGGCCTCCTTTCCTGTCATTGCGAGGACGCGCATGCGCGCGTTCCGGCGGCCGGCTCCAGCTGTGCCGGAGCCTGCGATTCAAAAAAACCTTTGTCCCAGGAACGTATCAGGCGCGTCCCTTACGTGGATTCAGTCGTGGGTTCAGTCGTGGGTTCAGTCGCGGAACAGGTGCGTGGCATGCGTGACTGCACCGCCCGCCCGGATTGCAGCGGCCACGAGCGCGGCTTCCGCAAGTTGCGCATTGGTAGCGCCGGCATCGTGGGCGGCCTTGGTATGCAGGGCGATGCAATACGGGCACTGCGTCGTCAGCGCCACGGCCACCGCAATAATCTGTTTCTGCTGCACCGAAAGCGCGCCATCTGCAAAAGCTGCGTGGTCAAATGCACGGAAGCTCTTCATCGCTTCAGGAGCGTTTTCGTCCAGCTTCTTCAAACGGGCAAGATCCTTCATATCGAACATCGAAAACTCCATCAAGGTTGGGATTGGAGTAGGTATGATAGGAAGGGCAAGGTTCCACTTGGTCTTAGTTTGGTTTCAATTCGTCCAATGATGGCATCCGCCCCTTCCGCACATCGTGTGCTCGAACATTTCCTTGCCACGCTCGGCATTGGCCTCACGCACATCACACGGGGCAACATCCGCGATGGGTTGGGGCGTGCGTTTCGAAGCATGCGAGACGGCAAGCCTCCACTACTGCCTGGACGGGCGATAGCACGAGCAGCGTAGATGTGCCATGTGACAGGACGCGTCCGTCCATTGCCAGCACGCGAGCTTCCGCAGTGATGATTTGACGGCCCTGGCTGGCAACGCGGCCTTCGGCGCGGACCCTGCCCGTGTCAGGCTTGATCGGTCTGGAGAAACTGCCCTTTGTCTCGACAGTGGTGTAACCAACGCCGGCGGGAAGAAGGGAGTTGGCCGCACAGCCAGTGGCGCTGTCAATGAGCGTCAGGGGCCATCCGCCGTGCACCGAGCCCATTGGATTGAGCAGCCGTGACGACGGCTCGCCTTCGAACGCGGCGAATCCGTCGCGCTTGCTGGCGCTTAGAATCACAGCGGCGTTGGATGAGGCGCTGGCGCCGTCTGGCCTGACCAGTACTCAATTTGGATTAATGTGCCTGATTGCGTCGGCAACAGACGACACGCTGGCCGCATTGGCGCAACGGGCCGGGCTGAATCAATCGACCATGTCAAGGAACGCGGATCAACTTGTCGGCACGGGGATGGTGGAAGTTGTCATGGCGGAAGCCGGTCGCCGCCGCCGCGCGGTTTGGCTGACAGAGGCGGGCGCCTTGACATTGCAACAGGCTCTCGCGCTGTGGCAGCCAGCGCACCGCGCGTTGCTTCGGAAGCTGGGTTTAGAGGCGCACAACATCGTGGGCGCCGTCGCAGCAAGGCTGGAGGAGTAGCGTCGAGCCCTGCTTCGCCTCGGCGGCCTGGCACAGGCTTAGCTGACGCCCAGAGTCACCGCTGACTCATTGGTGCGCCTGGTCCACGACGGACGCGCATGATACCGGCTGCCAAATTGTGCCCGGCCTATTTGGCCGGTGCCACCAGCGGTGCGCCCTTCTTCACGATGTAGGTCGCCAGTTCCGATGCCGTGCCGCTGCCGACATTGCGCGCCGAGTGGGGCGTACCGGCGGGAATGAACAGGGATTCACCGGTCTTGAGCGTGACAGGCGGATTGTTGCCGAGCTGGTACTCCAGCGTCCCCTGCAGCACGTACGCAATCTCCTCGCCTGGATGGGAATGCATTGGCGCGAACGCGCCGGGATCGAGGTCAACGCGGACCTGTACCCCCTCGCGACCCGGCACGCTGAGATCGTGCTGAACGAGATCGGTGCGATGGACGCCTGCCATCTGAGCTTGCGCCGTCTGCAGCAACAAGCCGCTGCCGACGAAGAGCATGGCCGCAGCCATCATTCGGGTCGATTTCATCTGCTGACTCCTGTGTCCTGATTGACATTAACGATGAGATTGCATTTCGCCCAGGGGATGGGCGACGACGTGCAGGCAACGTGCGGTCCTGGCAGCAAGCCATGTGGTCCGGGAACCCCCAATGCGAACCCGCACCAATCCCCTGCACATGGCACATTGAAAGATGGCCATGTATCTGGCCTGTGTCTGCGCACGTTTGCCAATGTATCTTCATGTAATCAGGACTCGGATGGATACCTCCGCACACAAAGCCAAGCCACGACGTCGTGCCGCGGCTCCGTACTTTCAAGCACCGTCCCATCAAGGACGACCTGGGTTGACCTGGGGACGCTGTCCCCGTCGCCTGGCCTGGGGTGACCGCGACTGGCTCCGTGCGAGGCGTTCCCATCATCGGAACGCCTCCTTCCAGTACGCTTCAACATGCCTGACCACGCCGGCCGGAAGCGCGACATAATGCTCGGCCGCGGCGTCTGCCTGCCCCTCCGACAGCGCCCACCGGAAGAACGCGATTGCGTCGTTGGTCTCGGCAGCGTTGCCGTTCGCCTTGGAAATCAGGACGAATACGACCCCGGTGATAGGCCAGGCCTGAGGGCCCGAAGCATCTGTCAGCACCTGATAGAAATCCGCCTTCGGATTCCACTCTGCCGCGGTCACCGCCGCGCTGAAGGTTTCGCGCGATGGCTGCACATAGATGCCGTCCCGGTTCTTGACGGCGGCATAGGCGAGCTTGCGCTGCAATGCGTAGGTCAGCTCGACATAGCCAATGGAGCCCTTCACATTGCGAATGTAGGTTGCAACGCCATCGTTGCCATTTGCCCCGACGCCGACGGGCCATTTCACCGTCGTTCCGGCGCCCACGCGTTCTCCCCATTGCGGGCTGACCTTGGTGAGGTAATCCGTCCAGTTGAAGGTGGTCCCCGAACTGTCGTTGCGATGGACGACCACGATCTTCAGGTCCGGCAGCGCCAGGCCAGGGTTTTCCGCGGCAATCGCCCGGTCATTCCAGTTGACGATCCTTCCCTGGTAGATATCCGTCAGCAACGCGCCGGTCGTGCGCAGCTGCCCCGGGCCAACACCATCCAGGTTGAGCACCGGGACAACGCCACCGACCACGATCGGAAACTGCACCAGGCCCGCCGCGCGCAGATCCTCGGGCTTGAGCGGCATGTCGGTGGCGCCGAAGGTCACCCGGGCAGCGCGAATCTGGCGAATCCCGTTTCCCGAGCCCGTGGGTTGATAGTTAACCTGATGGCCGGTTCGGGCGTAGTACGTTGCCGCCCATTTGGACATCAAGGGATAAACAAAGGTGGAACCCGCGCCGGTGATATCGCCGGCGCGTGCCAGTAAAACGGTGCCGAGCAGGAGCAACAGAATCGCAACTTGGCGGATCGCTGGCAGAATCCGCAATCCGCAATCTGGCGCTGGCTTCATGATTGTTCTCCCGCTTCTTCGCCCACGTTTCTGTGCTTGCGCAATTCAGGCTAGCAGATGGCGAGAGACATGACGACAGTAGTCGTGACACCCTGCGGGAAAAAAAGCGACTCACTCCATGGACCGTTGCCCGCCAGACGGTGGCAAGCAGTCCATTTATCTCTGCCCCAAAATTGTTTGTGACTGTCATGTTTCTGACATCAGTTGCCAGTGCGCCGACGCATCGACATTGGATCTGCGCAATGGCAGATGAAATCGCCAATGGCGGGCATTTCGCGGCATGGGAGCGATATGGTTGAACACGTAGCGGATGAACGGCAATGGCGTCAGTCGAAACGTGATACCGCGGTACGCTCGCCCGCCGGCAATATGTCGCCATGGACCAGGGCGACAGCGTCGGCTCCGGCCGGGAAGCGCAACTGCCCGGACCGGTCATTTGCCGCCCGCCACACGGCTTCGGCCACATCGGATGCTTTGGTCACCCTGGCAGGCTGCGCGAATCCGGCCAGCACGGACATCGCATACGCGCCGTACGCTTCGGGGATCATGCCGGCCATGCGCGGCCCTGCGTTTTCCGTGAAGCGGGTGTCCGGGCAATAGCCGGGCTCGACCAGCTTGGCGCGGATGCCGAACTCGCCAAGTTCATGGGCCAGCGAAGCGGTGAAACCTTCGATGGCGGTTTTGCTCGCGGTATAAGCGGCCACGAGCGGCATCGGCGCCAGCGTCGCGCTCGAGGTCACGTTGACGATCACGCCGGCACGGCGCTCCCGGAAACGCGGCAACATGGCCTGCGTCAGGGCCATCACACCGAAGGTATTGGTCTCGAATACCTCGCGCACCGTCGTCATCGGCGTCGCCTCGAAGGCGCCGAACAGGCCCACGCCGGCATTGTTGACGAGCACGTCGATGGGCCCGCACACGGCCAGCGCGGCGTCGATGCTTTCGGCACGGGTCACGTCAAGCGCCAGCAGGCGCAGGCGCTCCGACCGGGGCAACAGGTCTTCACGCGGCGAGCGCATGGTTGCGATGACGTGCCAACCCTGGGACAGGAAATGGTGCGCGGTGGCAAGGCCGTAGCCGGACGAGCAGCCGGTGATCAGGACGGTCTTCATGGTGTTGCTCCTTGTTCGATTGCGATGGCATAACGATAGGGAAGCCTGGCCGGACCATCTATAATCAGACGTCCATATAACTTTCGCATTCGTCCAGACATCATGGATCCGCTGTCTGAAGTGATCGCACTGCTCCGGCCGCGTACGGTGTTTTCCAAGGGCATCAGCGGTGCGGGCCGGTGGAGCGTGCGCTACACGGCGTTCGGCCACCCCAGCTTCTGCGCCGTGCTGGAGGGCGGTTGCGTGCTCGGCGTCGACGGCCAGCAACCCGTCACGCTGCAGGCCGGCGATTTCGTGCTGCTGCCTGCGACGCCCGGCTTCACCATGTCAGGCGCCGAGCCGGCGACGCCGGTGCTGATCGACCCGACGGCGATCCCGGAGCCCACGGAGGACATGCGCCACGGCACGCCTGACGGGCCACCGGACTTGCGCATGCTGGGCGGCTACTTCCTGTTCGACTCGCCCGATGCCGCGTTGCTGGTGTCGCTGCTGCCCGGCATGGTCCATATCCGCGACGCAGAGCACCTGTCGGTGCTGGTGCGACTCGTCGGCAGGGAAGCGTCGGCGCAACGCCCGGGGCACAGCCTGGTGCTGACGCGCCTGGTGGAGATCCTCCTGGTCGAGGCGTTGCGCTGCGCGCCCGGTGACCCCGCGCCGGCCGGCCTGCTCCGCGGGCTCGCCGACGAACGGCTCGCGGTGGCGCTGAACCACATGCACGCTGACCCCGCGTACACATGGACGGTGGCGGAACTGGCCGCGAAGGCAGCGCTCTCCCGCTCGGGATTCTTTGAGCGGTTCACGCGGGCGGTCGGCCTGCCGCCCATGGAATACCTGGTTGCCTGGCGCATGGCGCTGGCAAAGGACATGCTGCGCAGGCAAGACGTTGCGCTTGCGCAGGTCGCCGAACGGGTCGGCTATGGATCCGCCAGCGCCTTCAGCACGGCGTTCAGCCGACACGTCGGACAGTCGCCGAGCCAGTTCGCACGGCAATCCACGCAGGCGGCGGCCTGACGACTTTGGTGCGCCAGGGCCGCCGCGGTCGCTATCCCTTGTTCGACAGCCGCCCGGCGGTGCGGCTCAGCGCCACGCCAACCTGGATGACCGCCTTTTCCGCCCCCTTGTCCCGGAGGCCGGTCTCGCCTTCGAAGGCCTCGTGCGCCGTGCCCAGCGCGAATGCGTCGGGAATGACCACTACGCCCAGCTTGTCGAGCACGGTGCGCAGCGCCAGCTGCGAGCGCAGGCCGCCCAGCGGCCCCGGCGACGCCGAAAGCAGCGCGGCGGCCTTGCCGGCCAGCAGCGCGACGCCGGAGGTGCCGTCCTCCTGGGGCCGGCTGACCCAGTCCAAGGCGTTCTTCAGCATTGCCGTGTAGCCGCCGTTGTACTCCGGCGTGGCAATCAGCAACGCATCGTGGCCGGCGAATTCGCGCTGCAGGCGGCGCGCTTCGGCCGGCACGCCCTGCTCCGCCTCGTCATCGCCGTCGTAGAGCGGCAGCGCATAGTCCGCCAGCCGGATGGATGTCACCACCGCGCCCGCGTCGCGCGCGCCATACGCCGCGATGTCGAGCAGCTTCTGGTTAAGCGAGCCGCGACGCGAACTTCCGCTTACTGCAAGGATCCTGATACTCACTCGAATGCTCCGGAGCAAAGGTTGAAGTCATGCGGCGGGCGCCGCGCGGTACTCGATCTCGCCGCCAGGCAGGAAATACATCATCAGCGCCTTGCCCGTGACCGTCGGGAAGTGCTCGCTCATCGGCGGGAACACGCGCCAGCCCGCGCCATGCCCGCAGAACTGCGCGCCCGGTTCAAGCGGGACGATCATGTTGATCTCGCCCCGGGTGTGGCAGTGGTACTGGCCCATAACGTCGCGCAACAGCCCGCTTTCCACGCTCATGCCGGCAGTTTCCGGCGAGGGCTCGGCGATCCTGCCGCGCCGGTAGGTGGCACCCTCGATCTCGACATAGCCCGCCCAGCCCTCCTCCACGCCGAGCTGCAGCAGGCGGCACAGCTCCTGGTAAGGGCGAGTACCCGCGCCATATTCGCGGTTCAGATAGGCCTCGAGGTCCTGATCGAGCGGGCGCGAGCGAATCTCGTCGCACAGCTGACGCACCCATTGCAGCAACTCTTCCTTGTGCGGACCGTGCGGCAGCATCTGGCGCTCCTTCTCTGAATCCATCATTCGTCTCCGCTGCCGTCGGCAGGCAAGTTGAAGAACCTGGCGGCATTGCCGCCGAGGATAAGGCGCCTGGCCCGCTCGCCCAGGTGCGGGTGATTCTCCACCAGGGCCCCGATCTTCTGCTCGCCAAGCGGATAGGGATAGTCCGAGCCGAGCAGGACCCGTTCCTCGCCCATCACGTCCACAAGCAGGCGCAGCGCGCCTGCGTCGAATACCGCGCTGTCCACCGAGAACCGGTCCACGTACGACGACGGCAGGTTCGGACAGTCTTCGCGCACGATATCCCGATGCAGCCAGGCGTTGTCGACCCGCCCGAGCAGGAAGGCGAAGCTGCCGCCGCCATGCGCGAAGCACAGCTTGAGCGAGCGCGGGATACGCTCGAACGCGCCGGACAGGATAAGCGAGAGGATGCCCAGCTGGGTCTCGGCCGGCATGGCCACGAGCCAGGGCAGCATCCACCGCTTCATGCGCCCGTCGGTCATCATGTCCCACGGATGGACCAGCACGGGAATGCCTTCCTGCGCGCAATGGCAGAGAAAGCGGACCAGCGCTTCGTCATCGAGGTCCCGCGAACCGACGTGGTTGCCGATCTGCACGCCGCGATGCCCGGCCGCGACGGCACGCGAGGCTTCGCGGCAAGCGAGCTCGATATCCTGCAGCGGCACCTGCGCCAGGGCCATCAGCCGGTCCGGCGCCACCGAGCAGAGCTCCAGCGCCTTGTCGTTCATCCGTTGGGCCCACTGCAGCGCCGCCGGGGCGTCGTAGCGGTAGCCGAACATCACCGGCGTCGCGCACATCAGCTGCGCGTCGATGCCCTGTTCGTCCATCTGTTCAAGGCGCCGCACCGGGTCCCACAGGGGCCGGCTCACCGGCCGGAAGGGCCGCCCGTCCAGCATGATCATGCCGGACTCGCCATCCTCCGCCACGGCAAGCCACGGCACGCCGGGCTGGTCGGCGCGCTCCGCCTCTTCCCGCGAGATCGTGGGGAAGAAGTGGGCGTGCATGTCGATTCGCAATGTCATGGCTTGCTATGCCTCTTCCAGGTTCTGCGCTACCATCTGCCCCACGGTCAGGCAGGTCGTGAACTCGACCTCGCCGACACCATTCACCACCGCCTGCACATGGCTGCCCGGCAGGAGCGGATGCGCGGCCGTGGCGGCGCCCGCCATAATCAGCGTGCCGGCCGGCAGGACCGTTTCCGACGCGCTCGCCAGCCGCGACGCTTCGACCACGGCCCGCAGCGGGTGCCCGAGGATGGCGCCGGTGGAGCCAATCTGCACATCACGCCCGTCCACGCGCAGGATCACGCCCGCATTGCGCAGGCCGTCGACGTCCCTGGCCCAGTTGCCGACGACAAGGCCCGCGCTGGAGCAGTTGTCGGCGACCACGTCCGCGAGCGTGAAACGGAAGTCCTGGTAGCGCGAATCAATGATCTCCATCGCCGGCGCCACGGCTTCCAGGTAGTCTTTGGCCTCCAGCGCGGTCAGCGGCCGCTCGATGGCGCGCCGCGTGAGAAAGCACACTTCGGGCTCGACCCGCGGATGGATAAAGCGGCGCAGGTCGACGCGGCCGCCGTCGTCCTCCAGCATGGTGTCCGTCAGCCAGCCCCAGATCAGGCTGTCGACGCCCATCTGCACCATCTTGGCCCGGCTGGTGAACCCGAGCTTGATGCCGACGCGCCGTTCGCCCCGCTGCACCCGCCGCTCGATCGACGCACGCTGGATCCGATAGGCATCCGGCACCGGGAAGTCTTCGGTGGCGGTGAGCTGGTTGATGGCCCTGGCGTGCAACGCCGCGTCATCCAGCAGGCGCGCCGCAGCTTCGATATCGATCATGCTGCCCTCGCTTGTCGTTCGCCGCGCCGGACCAGGTCGAGCGCAACGTCAATGATCATGTCCTCCTGGCCGCCGACCATCCTCCTGCGGCCCAGTTCGACCAGCACGTCGAACGCGGACAGGCCGTACCGCTGCGCCGCGGCCTCCGCATGGCGCAGGAAACTCGAGTACACGCCGGCGTAGCCAAGCGCCAGCGTCTCCCGGTCGACGCGCACCGGCCGCTCCTGCAGCGGGCGGACGATATCGTCCGCCGCATCGATCAGCTTCTTAACATCGCAGCCGTGGTGCAGTCCCTGGCGGTCGATCGCGGCAATGAACACTTCGAGCGGCGCATTGCCGGCCCCGGCTCCCATGCCGGTCAGCGAGGCATCGATGCGATCGCAGCCTTCCTCGATGGCGACCATGGAATTGGCGACACCGAGCGCAAGGTTGTGGTGCGCATGCATACCCGTCTGCGTAGCGGGATCGAGCACGTCCTTGAGCGCGCGGAAGCGCTCGGCAACGTCGCGCATGTTCAGCGCCCCGCCCGAGTCCACCACGTAGATGCACTGCGCGCCGTAGCTTTCCATCTTCTTCGCCTGCTGCGCGAGCAGTTGTGGCGTCGTCATGTGGCTCATCATCAGGAAGCCGACGGTGTCCATCCCCAGCGAGCGGGCGTATTCGATGTGCTGGCGCGAGATATCGGCCTCGGTGCAGTGCGTCGCCACCCGGACCACGCGGGCGCCCGCGTCATGCGCCTCGCGCAGGTCGTGCAGCGTGCCGATGCCCGGAATCAGCAGGGTCGCCACCTGCGCCCGCCTGACCACGGCTGCCACCGCGGCGACCCACTCGATATCGGTGTGCGCGCCGAACCCGTAGTTGAAGCTCGATCCGGCGAGCCCATCCCCGTGCGCGACCTCGATGCTGTCGACGCCGGCGTCGTCGAGTGCCTGCGCGATGGCAATGGCCTGCGGCAGCGTGTATTGATGGCGCACGGCATGCATGCCGTCGCGCAGCGTCACGTCCGAGACATAGATCTTCTTGCTCATGGCGGTCATCGTCTTCTCCTTCAGGCAGCGACCCAGGCAGCGAGCCGCCTGGCGGCAATCTGGTCGGCGGTGCGCAAGGCGGCCGAGGTCATGATGTCGAGATTGCCGGCATATGCGGGCAGGTAATGCGCCGCGCCTTCGACTTCCAGCAACACGCTGACCTTGAGGCCGGTCGACGATGCGCCGTGCTTAGCGAACTGGCGCGGCAGCGCGACGCGGTCAAACTGCACCGCCTGCTTCAGGCGGTAGCCGGGCACGTAGGCGGCCACCTTCGCCACCTGGGCATGGATCGATGCCTCGATCCGCGCCGTGTCCGCATCGGCGTCGACCAGGCAGTAGACGGTATCGCGCATCAGCAGCGGCGGCTCGGCCGGATTCAGGATGATGATGGCCTTGCCGACCGTCGCCCCGCCGATGACCTCGATGGCGCGCGACGTGGTTTCCGTGAACTCGTCGATATTCGCGCGCGTGCCCGGGCCGGCCGACCGGCTCGCGATCGATGCCACGATCTCGGCATAGTGGACCGGGGTGACGTCCGAGACCGCGCGGACGATGGGAATCGTCGCCTGGCCGCCGCACGTCACCATATTGACGTTCTCCGAATCGAGGTTCGCGTCGAGATTGACCGACGGCACGACGAACGGGCCGAGCGCGGCCGGGGTCAGGTCGATCACCGTGACGCCGTGCCGAGCCAGGACCAAGGCGTGCCGCGCATGCGCGCCGGCCGAGGTCGCATCGAAAGCGATGCGGATGTCGCGAAACCCGGGCATGGCGACCAGGCCGTCGAGACCGTCGGCCGTGGTGGCCACGCCCATCCGCGCGGCGCGCGCCAGGCCGTCCGATTCCGGATCGATGCCGACCATGACAGCCATGCTGAGATGTTCGGCATGGCGCAGGACCTTGATCATCAGGTCCGTGCCGATGTTGCCCGAGCCGATGATGGCGACGGGGACTCTGGTTTTGTCATTCACGATTGGATTTCCGGTTGCTTCGAGAAAGCGGCGCGCACCTCGCCCAGGCCTTCGATGCGCGCGCTGAATACATCGCCCGGCACCACCGCTGCCATCGGGCCCAATGCGCCGGTCAGCACCACATCGCCGGCGCGCAGCGGCTCGCCCATCCGGGCCATGGTGTCGGCGAGCCAGATCGCCGCGTTCAGCGGATTGCCCAGGCACGCGGCACCGGCTCCGACGCTGACCTGCTCGCCATTGCGCTCCATCAGCATGCCGCACCTGACCAGGTCGAGCGCTTCCAGCCTGACTGGCTGCGAGCCCAGGACGAAGCATCCGCTGGACGCGTTGTCGGCGACGGTGTCGAGCAGGCGGATGTCCCAGTTCGCGATCCGGCTGCCGACCACCTCGATGGCCGGCAGCGCAAATGCCGTGGCACGAATGATGTCCGCCACCGTATGCCGCGCATGCGGCAGGTCGCGCTCCAGCACCAGCGCAATCTCGGCTTCGACCTTGGGCTGGTGGGTCCGCGAGAACGGGATTTCCTCGCCATCGCCGAACGCCATGCCGTCCAGCAGCGTGCCGAAATCCGGCGCATTCACGCCGAGCTGCGCCTGCACGCTGCGCGACGTCAGGCCGATCTTCCGCCCGACGCGGCGCGCGCCCGCCAGCACCTGGTGCGCAACGTTGATCTGCTGGATGCGGTAGGCGTTCTCCAGCGGGTTACCGTCGATCGCCGCGATCGCCTCGCGCACCGGCGGCACGGGCGCGAACGGCAGCCCGTCATGGGCCTTCCTGAGGGCATCGGCAATGGCCTGCCGGGCTGTGTCATGTGCCGCGCTCATGCCACCCTCACACAGATATTGGTCAGTTCGGAATAGAAGTCCATCGAATGGCGCCCGCCTTCACGGCCGAAGCCGGACAGCTTGGTGCCGCCGAACGGCGTGCGCAGGTCGCGCGCATACCAGGCGTTGACCCAGACGATGCCGGTCTCGATGCGCTGCGCGACGCGGTGGCCGCGCGCCAGGTGCGTGGTCCAGACGCTTGCCGCCAGGCCATAGTTGCTATGGTTGACGCGCGCCACCACTTCGTCCTCGGCGTCGAACGGCGCGATATGGCATACCGGGCCGAACACTTCCTCGTTGACGCAGCGCGCGCTGTCCGGCAGCCCCGTCCAGATCGTCGGCTGCACGAAAGCGCCGTTGTCGCAGGCATCGCCGAAGCGCGGCACATCGCCGCCGGTGACGACGGTGGCGCCTTCCTCCACCGCGAGTCGGAGATAGCCCAGCACCTTGTCGCGGTGCGCGGCGGAGATCATCGGGCCGGTCGTCACCCCGGGAACGTACGGCGATCCGATCCGCAGGGCCTCGGTCCGCGCCTTGAGTTCCGCGACGAAGCGCTCGAAGATCGGGCGCTCGACATAGACGCGCTCGGTGCACATGCACACCTGCCCGGCGTTGGTGAAGCTGGAGCGCAGCACGCCTTCCACGGCGGCATCGAAGTCGGCATCGGCAAAGACAATGGCCGCGTTCTTTCCGCCCAGCTCGAAGGAGATGTTCTTCACGCCATCGGCCACCGCCTTCATGATCGTGCTGCCGGTGCGCGACTCGCCAGTGAAGGTGATGGCATCGATGTCCGGGTGCCGGGTCAGCCATTCGCCGGCAGCGCTGGGCCCGTGGCCGTGAACCAGGTTGAAGACGCCGTTGGGCAGGCCGCTGTCGCGGATCACTTCGGCCAGCAGCGTCGCACTGGTGGGGGCTTCTTCCGAGGGCTTGGCCACCACGGAATTGCCCATCGCCAGTGCCGGCGCCACCTTCCACGTCAGCAGCAGCAGCGGCAGGTTCCATGGGGAAATCACCCCGACCACGCCCAGCGGCTTGCGCGTGACGTAGTTGAGCAGCTGCGTGCCATCGGCACCGACGGACTCGAAGCACTCGCTGTGCGCGGTACTCGCCAGGTCGGCAAAGGTGCGGAAATTCGCGATGCCGCGCGCGATATCCAGCTCCCTGGCCTGCGCGATGGGACGTCCGGTATCGGCCACTTCGGCGGCCACGAACTCGTCGAAGCGTTGCTGGATGCCGTCCGCGATGCGGTGCAAGGCCGCGGCGCGCTGCGCCGTGGTGAACTGGCGCCAGGGTCCGCGCTGGGCGCGGCGCGCGGCCTGCACGGCGGCATCGACCGCTTCGGCATCCGCCTCCGCCACGCGCGACAGCTCGCGCCCGTCGATCGGGCTCAGCTTGGCGAACGAGCCGGGAGACGCCACGAACTCTCCATCAATGAAATGCCGCAGATGTCGGGGCAATCCCGCTGCGACCTCGGCGTAGTACTCCATGGGTTCTCCTGCACACTGTTGGTGAAAGCAAGTGTAGGAGTGCCCGTTTGCCTTGGATAATCAATCCTTGGCGGGTTGATATAAGGGCGTGGAATAGTGAGACGCCGACACAGCGCGGATGGCGGCCGCAACGGGCCGGAATCCGGCGCGAAGCCGGATTCCAGGACGAATGCAGACTTGAGGCCGCCGCCCAGGTCTTCGGTCCCTCTCAGGCCCCAGCGCGATGGCACGGTTCCCGAGAGATTGTTCATTCTGACGAGCGCGCTGTTGTTGGCACCGGTGTGGTTGAGAACCTCCACGCCGGTGTCGACGACACCGTACAACGTCACGGATTGAGCAAGGGCGATGGTTGGCAAACTCATCGCGCCAGCCCAGATGGCTCGGCCTGGCTTCACGTCTCCTCCTTCTTTGTATTGCGGCAGTTGGTTCTGGTAATTCACGGAAAGCGGACAAAGCGGTCCACTCGAGCCTGCGTGGCGCAGGCTCGGTCAGTCGGGGTTATCGCGTTGTCTTGAGGGGTCTGGGCAGCGCTGCTGAGGCCGGATCCGCGCAGTCAGGACGCCTTGTCGGTGCCGGAGACCTCTTTCAGGCATTCGATAAAGACCTCGCACGCCGGCGTGAGCGCCTTGTTGGCCCGCACCGAGTAGCCCACCGTGCCGAACGCGCCGAGTTCAGGAATCGACAGCGTCCGCAGGAGCCCGGCCTGCACGAACTGCCTGGCCGCGACCCGCGGCATCACCGCGATGCGGTTCGTCGTCAGCAGCAGCCCGAGGTTGGTCAGGACGGACATGGATTCCACCAGGTCGCGCGGCAGCTCGATGCCGGCGTTGCGGAACATCCGTTCAACGGCGTAGCGCAACGGAGAGTCCGGCGTGGGAAGGATCCATGGATGCTGGTCCAGCTCGTGCAACGATGTCACGGACTGGCCAACGGCGTCATTGGCGCTGCCGACCACCACGTCCAGCAAATCCTCGAACAGCACCTGGTGCGTCAGCGGAAAGGCATCCGAGATCGGCAGCTCCAGTTCAGGCAACCTGCCGACGACGATGTCGACCTCGCCGGTGGCCAGTGCCGGGAACAGCTGTGCGGTCGGCCCTTCGCGCACCGTGACGATGATGTTCGGCGCCCGCTCCTTCAGCCTGGCGATCGTGGAAGGCAGCAGGTGCGCCGATGCGGCGATCATCGTACCGACCACCACCCGGCCCGCGCTGCCGAAACGGAACTGGTCGAGCTCCTCGGTCATGTAGCGGAACTCGGCCAGCAGCGACTTCACCCGCCGCGCCAGCACCAGCCCCAGTTCGGTCGGCACCACGCCGCGATTGGAGCGGGCAAAGAGGGTGCCGTCGACACAGCCCTCCAGCTCCTGGATGATCTTGGTGACCGCCGGCTGGGTGAGTCCCATGTCGTTGGCGGCATGGAGGATGGAACCGGTCTCGATGACGCGGTCGAACACCAGCAGCTGGCTCAGCTTCAGATTCCGGCTCAGCCGGATCTGCGTTAGCGGATGAATGTGCATGGCAGGATCACCCCCGGGGCGGCACTCACTCTCTAGCAACGCCCACCGTCGGCAGGTAGGTCGGCACCGCAATCCGGCGACGGTCGGACGAGCGGCAGTAGTTTGGCCCGCCCAGGCGCCCCACCGGGTAGAACCGGTCGACCCTGATACGGAGCTTCTCGTCGTCGAACAGGTCGTCGCGGATATACATCGACACGATCTCGCCGAAGACGATGGCGCGCTGCGTCGAAAACTCGAAGACCTTGAACAGCCGGCATTCCCACGCCACCGGCGCCTCGCGGATCCGCGGCACCGCGACCGCCTCCGAAGTCGCGAGCGACAAACCCACCGCCTCGGCCTCGCAGACATGCGCCGGATAGTCGCTGCCGCACATCACCGCGCGCTCGACGATGGGCTCGTCGACCATGTTGACGACGAATTCGCGCCGATCGAGGATGTTCCTGAGCGTGTCCTTGACCTCGCCGGGCCGGTGGCTCTCGTCGCCGTAGTGATCGACCGCGATCGCAAACAAAGGCGGGTCCTCGCCCATGTAGTTGAAGGCACTGTATGGCGCCGCGTTGCAGACGCCGTCGCTGCCGAGGCTGGTGACCAGCGCAATGGGGCGCGGCCCCACGCTGCCGGTAATCAGCCAGTACTTTTGCCTGGCCGACAGGCCCGACATGGCAATAGTTGTCATTGGTGGTCCCGTTTGCAAACCCTTATCAACGCACCGGCGAACGCACCGGCGCTGCGCCGCGGCCCGGATGGATGGCGCCGCAATGGCTGCAGCGCCGCTTGTCTTCGGAAGCATAGAAAGCCGCGAACAGCGGCGGCAGGTCATCGACGATGCTCCTGAGCTGGACCTCCGCCCGGCAGACCAGGCCGTCGCAGCTGTCGCAATACCATTCAAAGCCGTCGACGGCCCCGGCCGGACGCTGGCGCTCGATGACCAGGCACACGCTGTCCTCCTCGGGCCGCTGCGGCGAATGGCGAACGTGCGGCGGCAGCAGGAAGACGTCTCCTTCCCGCAGGTCGACCCGCTCGCGCCTGCCTTCCACCATCAGGTTCAGGTACGCGTTTCCCCTGAGCTGGTAGAAAAATTCCTCGAACGGGTCGTCGTGATAGTCGGTACGCAGATTCGGGCCGCCGACCGCGGTCACGATCAGGTCCGCGTCCTGCCATACCTGCTGGTTGCCCACGGGAGGCTTGAGGAGATGCCGGTGCGCGTCGATCCAATGGTTAAAGTTGAATGGCGCTCCATACTTCAGCATAGTGTTCTCCATGTCATGGCTCGTGGGTCTGCGCTGCCTCGGCGCGGGGCGCGTAGGCAACGGCCTTGATCTCGATGGTCAGCAACGGATGCGGCAACTGGTGGACGGCGACGGTCGTCCGCGCCGGCCCGGCTTCGTCGAAATACTCCGCATACACCTCGTTATAGCCGCCAAAGTCATTCATATTCACCAGAAATGTGGTGATCTCGACCAGATTGGCCAGGTCTGCGCCCTCCGCCCGCAGGATGTCGCGGATGTTCTCGATCACGGCTCGGGTCTGCGCCCGGATATCGACGCGGGACGTACCCATTTCGTCCACGGCCGCCCCGACGAAGCTGTTGTCGGGACGCCTTGAACTGGTGCCGGAAACGAACAGGAAATCGCCGGCGCGCACCACGTGGGGAAACCGCCCCCGGGGCGTGGCCTTGCCTTGCACCAGCCGCGCCTGAGCAGACTGCTTCATATCAATGCTCCATTTACTTTCAGGTTGAGCGGGACACTGCCTGTGTGTCACTGGTTCACGTCGACGTCCTTGGTCTCCTTCAGCAGGAACATGCCGAGGACGACCGAGATGCCGCCTACCGCAATCGCGTACCACAACCCGCCCAGCACGCTGCCTGACTTGACCGCCAGCACCGTGGACATGAACGGCGCCAGGCCGCCGAAGTAACCCGCACCGATGTTGTAGGGGATCGAGATCGAGGTGTAGCGCACCGCCGCCGGGAACAGCTCCACGTAGTACGCGGACATTGGCCCATAGGCCATCGCGCCCCAGATCATCAGCAGGAACAGCAGCAGGTACATCATGGGCCGGTTGATTGCCGCTTCATCGGCCGCCGGGGGATAGCCCGCGGCAACGAGCGCGTCCCGATAGGCCTTCTCATCGAAGCCGGCCACCGGCTTGTCGCCGATATACGTCACCAGCGGCTCGCCGGCCAGGCCAGGCTCCACGCGGTAGGACAGGCCCGCCTGCGTCAGGAAGTCGCGCGCCTTGTCGCACGCGGTCTGAGTGCTGGAGAAAATGCTGTCCGAGCAGTCCGAAGACGCCACGCGGATGGTGACGGACTGCTGGAACTGCGCGAGGGCGGGATTCACCGCCTTGCCGAGTTGCGAGAAGATCGGCAGGAAGGTCAGCACTGCCATGCCGCAGCCGATCAGCACGATCCATTTCCGGCCGACCTTGTCCGACAGCCAGCCGAAGAACACGTAGAGCGGCAGCGAGAAGACCAGCGCGACGACGAGATAGCTGTACGCCTGGCTGGACGGCACCTTCAGCGTCGACGTCAGGAAATACAGGACATAGAAGTTGCACGTGTACCAGACCACGCCGACCGCGGCCTGCGCGCCGAACAGGACCGCCAGCATCCGCCGCACGTTCTGGCCGACCATGAGGCTGTCGCGCAGCGGTGCGCTCGATGTGCGGTTTTCTGCCTTCATGCGCTGGAACACCGGCGACTCGGAAAGGGTCGTGCGGATGTAGGTCGATACGGCAAGCAGCAGCACCGACGCCAGGAACGGCACGCGCCAACCCCAGACTGCGAAGTCCTCCGCGGAAATCCACAGCTGGCAGAGCTGCGTCACGGCCAGCGAAAGCAGGAAGCCGAATGTCGCCGTGGTCTGGAGCCAGCCGGTGGCATAGCCCCGCCGGCCGGATGGCGTATGTTCGGCGATGTAGGCCGCGGCTCCGCCATACTCTCCACCCAGCGCGAGCCCCTGCAGCAGGCGCAGCACGATCAGGATGGCCGGCGAAGCCCATCCCAGGGTTTCATAGGACGGCAGCAAGCCGATGCCCGCCGTCGAAATGCCCATCAGCACGACCGTGGCAAGAAAGGTTGCCTTGCGCCCGGCCTTGTCGCCGAACCGTCCGAATACGACGGCACCTAGCGGCCGGATAATGAAGCCGATGCCGAATGTCGCCAGCGATGCGAGATAGCTGGCGGTTGAATTTCCGGCGGGAAAAAAGTGCGACGAAAAGAATATCGCCAGGCTTCCATAAAGGAAGAAGTCATACCACTCGAGTACGGTGCCGACGCACGCGCCTACGACCACCTTCGCCTCTTCGCGCTTCGACGCGCCGTGCGCTCGCACATTCGCTGCTAGTTCGCTGCTCATCCAGTCTCTCCTCCGTCCATCGGCTTACGGGCTACGAAGCGCCGTTGCTGCCGTCGAAGAGGAGTCTAAGAGCCGCGCCGGTCAGGCCATAATCAATCCTCAGGTCATTGCTATTCCATGCCGGAATAGCAGCGCCGCAAGCCAGACCACAGCGTGGAAAGCGGCGCGCGCAAGCTTTCGCGGCGCCTGCTCGCCAGGTGATTCGCATCTCACCCGGGGAGGCTCGCCTGAACCCGGTGCACGGCGATTCCCTCGATCGGGTCGAGCGGTTCGCGCCAGGGGGCACGGCCAATCGCATCCCGCGTGTCCTGGTACCCGGCCGCCCAGCGGCGTTCGATGCCGTGCGTGGAGAAGTCGATATCGCGGTTCATATCGTTGCCGTCGAGTTGCGGTGCATCCAGCTCGACCACATGCATGGTGGTTCCGCAACCCCAGTCGAGCAGTTCCTGCACGGCGGGCTGCGCGCGCTCGCTTTCCGGAATGTGCTTGCCCAGTTCGCGGATCACGTGCCGCAGGCGGTGTATCTGCCGCTGCCGCTCAAGGTGGCATTCCGCGCGGCTGGAGTACTGGATGTCGCGCAGCCGGCTCATTACCTGCCAGATCGAGGTCGGGTCCGGGCCGCTGGCCGGCCACAACTGCACGGCGAAGATCAGCGAACTGCGGCGGGGACGGTCATCCAGGACAGCTTCCAGCGGCGTGTTCGAATAGATGCCGCCGTCCCAGTATGCCTCGCCGTCCACCTGCACCGAGGGAAACCCCGGCGGAAACGCTGCCGAGGCCATCACGTGCGCGACCTTCAGTGGCGCGTCGCGGTTGGTGAAATAGCGCATGCGGCCATTGCGCACGCCGACCGTGCCAACGGTCAGCCGCGTGTTCCCGGCGTTCAGGTAATCGAAGTCGATCAGGTTGCCCAGCGTCGCGCGCAGCGGCTCGGTGGAGTAGAAGGCCGACTGGGCAAGGCCGACCGTGGCGCGCAGCCCCAGCCACCAGGCGGCGGGACTTGGCGTGAAAAACGACGGAATGCCATGGGTGGTAATCGACAGCACCCGCGCCCAGTTTTCCCATTCGCGGAAGTGGCCGCTTGCCTCGCCGGCGCCGCGGTAGGCAATGCCATCCCAGAACCGCTTGAGCCGGGAAAGCCGCTCGGCTGGCGGGTTGCCGGCGATAATGGCCCCATTGATCGCCCCGATCGACGTACCGATCACCCACCGCGGCTCGAGGCCGGCCTCATGCATGGCCTGGTAAACGCCGACCTGGTAGGCGCCAAGCGCGCCGCCACCTTGCAGGACCAGCACGACCTGCCCGGGCAGTTCCGCGAGCGCTTCCGCTGGCGCGGAGACGGATACTTTTGCTGTCTCGCCCATTGCATTCCTTCCTGTCGTGGCACAGGGGCACGACTGTTCGGAAGTATCGTCCTACGTCCGGGGCCAGGCAACCGCGGCGCACTGGCGGCCACGCTGCCCGAACTGCTGCAGGCCCGGGGCGTGAGCTGGCGCATCTACCAGGCCCCGAACAAGAACTGGGGCGGACTGTTGCACGGCGGACTGGCATTCAAGAGCTTCCGCGAATCGGCGCGAGCCGATGCGTGCGAGGCCCTGCCGTCCTCAGACGATATTGATCTCGACATCAATATTGCCGCGCGTCGCCTTGGAGTACGGGCAAAGCTGGTGTGCGGCCGCGGCCAGGGACTGCGCGACCTCCCGGTCAATCCCGGGCAAGCTCACATTGAGCCGTGCCGCCAGGAAGTAGCCATCACCGGCCTGGCCAAGATCCACTTCAGCGTCAACGGCCGCGTCGGCCGGAACCGTGACTTTCGCCACCTGTGCCGCCTTGGCGATTGCGCCGAGGAAGCAGGCCGACCAGCCGGCGCCCAGGAGCTGTTCCGGATTGGTACCGGCGCCGTTGCTGCCGGGCCCTGACAGATCGACGGCCAGACGGCCGTCGGTGCTGCGGGAGTTGCCGTTGCGGCCGCCGACGGTATGGGTCTTGCCGGTGTAAATGACTTTATCGAACTGGTTGATCATTTCGGGGTATTTCAGTTAAGGATGTTGATCGCCACGCGGGGTTGAGCGTCGTCCGGGGTGGCGGCTACCGGCGACGCGATAATCAGGGCAAGTGGATCTTCATGCCGCCGCGATGCGCCAGGTGCGCGGTCCGCTTTCGTGGACACTGTTGCCGCCGGCGTCCACGGCAACGACAACGGGCAGGTTCTCCACATCGAACTCGTAGATGGCTTCCATGCCGAGATCGCCAAACGCCAGGATGCGGGAGGACCGGACCGCCTTGGAGATCAGATAGGCGGCCCCACCGGTTGCCGCCAGATAGACGCAGCCGTTCTTCACGATGGCGCTGATCGCATCCGGCCCGCGCTCGGCCTTGCCGATCATGCCGAGCAAGCCGGTGGATGGCAGCATGCGCCCGGCAAATTTGTCCATCCGCGTTGACGTGGTCGGGCCGCAAGGGCCTACTACTTCGTCACGCACGGGATCAACGGGCCCGACGTAGTAGATCATCCGATTGCGGAAGTCCACCGGCAAGGGCTCGCCACGCGCGAGCATCTCGTCGATCCGCTTGTGCGCGGCGTCGCGCCCGGTCAGCATGCGCCCCGACAGCAGCAGCGTCTCGCCGGCGCGCCAGGTGCGGGTTTCCTCCCGGGTCAGGGTGTTCAGATCGACCCGGCGGCTCGCCGTGCCGTCAGGCAAAGGCAGATCCGGCCAGAGGTCGGGCCAGCGATCCGGCGAGAGCGGCGTCAGCATGACCGGGCCGCTGCCATCGAGTTCGAAGCGCGCATGGCGCGTTGCCGCGCAGTTCGGCACGATGGCGACAGGCATGCTTGCCGCATGCGTGGGGTAGGTCGCAATCCTGACATCGAGCACGGTGGTCAACCCGCCGAGCCCCTGCGCCCCGATGCCGAGCGCATTGATGCGGTCATGGATCTCGATTCGCAGCGCCTCCAGTGCGTTGCGCGGGCCCCGGACCTTGAGATCGAGCATGTCGAGCGGCTCGGTCAGGCTCTGCTTGGCCAGCAGCATGGCCTTCTCGGCCGTGCCGCCGACGCCGATGCCGAGCATGCCGGGAGGACACCAGCCGGCCCCCATCGACGGCACCATGCTGACGATCCAGTCTGCGACCGAATCGCTGGGCATCAGCACCGCGAACTTGCTCTTGTTCTCGCTGCCTCCGCCCTTTGCCATCACGTCGACCACGACGGTGTTGCCTGGCACCAGCTCGACGTGGACGACCGCCGGGGTGTTGTCGCCGGTATTGCGTCGCGCGAACAACGGGTCTTCGACGATGCTGGCACGCAGCGTATTGTCGGGATCGAGATACGCACGACGCACACCAACATTGGCCGCATCGACGATGCCCGACGGGAAGCCGGCGAGCCGGACGTCCATGCCGACGCGCAGGAAGATATTGACGATGCCCGTATCCTGGCAGATCGGACGCCGGCCTTCCGCGCACATCCGCGAGTTGATCAGGATCTGGGCAATCGCCTGCTTGGCCGGCTCGCTGGCCTCGCGTTCATAGGCTGCGGCAAGGTGCCGGATATAGTCGGGAGGGTGATGGTGACTGATGAACTGCAGCGCCGCGGCAATGCTGTCGACAAAGTCTCCATAGGAAACGATGGTGGTCATGATGCCGGCCACCCCGCCTCAGCAACGCTGCTCGCGGAACAGGCCGAGCTTTTCCTGCGCGACGCGGTCCGAATACGAGAACAGCACCAGGTCCTGGCTGGCATGCAGCGTGTAGCGGCTCCAGCCCGGCACCACCACCACGTCGTGCGGCGCAATCTCCAGCTGCTGATCGCCGATCGTGACATGGCCACTACCTTCCACGCAGACGAAGACGATGCTGTCGGTCGAGCGGTACGGCAACGTCGCGAAGCCGGACGGCAGCAACCGGATCATGGTGGCGATGGTCGGCATGGCCCAGCCGCCGTCCACCGGATTGGTGTAGCGCATGAGGTAGCCCGCGTGCGGATCGGGAGCACCGGCGCGTGGCAACGCGAACAACGCCTCGCGCGTACGCGCGTAGGGATAGTTGAAGACCGGGGAGTTCATCGTGGACGCCTGGTAGCCCACCGGCATCAGACCTGTGCCATAGCGCGCGAGTGCGTCGCCTGCAGGGCGCGTGACCGGCGCTTCGCCGGATTTGAATTCCTCGCGGAAGCCGCCGTTGAAGAGCGACACGATAGGAATATCGAGTCCGTCCAGCCAGACCATCGGCGCGTTGCCCTCGTGGCCGTGATGGTGCCATGTCCACGCCGGCGTGATGACGAAATCGCCGGGTTCCATATAGGTTTTCTCGCCGTCCACGGCGGTGTAGGCGCCCGAACCTTCGACGATGAAGCGCAATGCCGATTGGGTATGGCGATGCGCGGGCGCGACTTCGCCCGGCAGGATGAGCTGCAGGCCGGCGTACATCGTTCTGGTGATGCACGAAGTGCCGGGCAGGCCCGGATTCTCCATCAGCAGCACGCGCCGTTCAGCTTCCTCGGCCGAGATCAGGCTCGCCGATTCCATCAGGTACGGGCGGGCCGTTGCATATGCCCAGCGGTGCGCCACGCCCGCCGGTGTGGGTTCCGATGGAATCAGCTTGCGCAGCCGGGTCCAGAGGGCCGCCATCGCATGCGGTTCCAGCTCGCGGTAGAACGCGTCGCGCCGGCTCAACACATCAGGCGTGGGATTGGTTGTCATGATCGGATGCCTCCTGCATCGGTATCAGTGGGCGGCTATGTAATCGGGCTGGGCACTCGGCGCCGCCACGCGGAAGGCCTCGTGACGCATGCAGTGCTCGTAGGCAAGGCGCACGCGCGGGAACGGGTCGAGGCTGAACCCCGCACGCTGCGCATTGGCAACTTGCGGTACCAGGCAGCAGTCGGCCAGGGTCGGGGCGTCGCCGACGCACCAGCCGCCGTCCGCGGGCAGCCACGGTTCCAGTGCGCTGAAGCCCGCGGTGAGCCAATGGGCGACCCATTCGGACTTGTCGGCGTCGGCAATGCCAAGGCGGGCGCTAAGGTACTTCTGCACACGCATGTTGTTCAGCGGGTGCAGGTCGCAGGCGATGGTCAGCGCCAGCTCCAGCACGCGTGTGCGAGCCTGGCCGTCGGCGGGAACCAGCAGCGGCACGGGGCACTTGCGATCGAGATAGTCGATGATCGCCAGGGATTGCGTGATGGTCTGCCCGCCATCCTGGATCGTCGGCACCAGCCGGTTCGGATTGAGCGCCTGGTACCCGGGCCGGTCCTGCTCGCCGGCGCGCAGATTCACGCCGATATGGTCCCAGGGAAGGCCCTTCAGTGCCATGGCGATGCGCACCCGGTACGCCGCCGAACTGTTGAAGAAGTTGTACAGATCCATGCTCGTACCGCCTTCAGGCTACGCGCACTTCGACGTCGGTGAGCCCGGCGATGCCGCCACGCATGACCTCGCCGCTGCGCACCGGCCCGATGCCTTCCGGCGTGCCGGTGAAGATGAGGTCGCCGGGCTGCAGTGTGAAGAACGTCGACAGGTTTGCGACGATCTCGGGCACCGACCAGATCAGCTTGTCCAGGTCACTGCGCTGGCGGTCCTGTCCGTCGACCTGCAGCCAGATCTCTGCGGCTGCCGGATGGCCGACTTCGCTGGCAGGATGCAGCAGTGAAACCGGCGCGGACTGGTCGAAGCTCTTGCCGAGTTCCCACGGGCGGCCCCGGTCGCGCGCCGCGATCTGCAGGTCGCGCCGCGTCATGTCGATGCCGACCCCGTAGCCCCAGATATGCGCATTGGCCTGCTCGACCGGTATATCCCGTCCCGCGCGGCCGATCGCCACCACCAGTTCGATCTCGAAGTGGAACTGCCCGGTCGCCGGCGGATAGGCGATCTGCGCGCCGGCGCCCGCGGGGGCTACCACGATCGCATCGGCAGGCTTGCAGAAGAAGAACGGCGGCTCGCGGCTCGGGTCCATGCCCATCTCGCGTACGTGCGCGGCGTAATTGCGGCCAACGCAGTAGATGCGGCGCACGGGAAACAGTCCGTCGCCACCGGACACGGGAATCGTGACGGCGGGAATGGGCGGAACGACAAAGGTCATGCGGAACTCCAGGTTTGGGATCTGCAAGGTCAGATCCCGGGTCGATCAGGGGATGAGGGAAGTGGCCGTCATACGGTCAGGCAGGTCTCGGCCTTCCAGCCGTAGAGCCATTCCAGAGAGTCATAGAAGCGCTCCGGCGAACGGCTCTTCCACAGGGAATTGCGCACCAGGCGCTCCACGCCCGACGCGTGGCACAGCCGGCCGAACTCGCGGGTCGACAGGACGACGCGCGCGGTACGGGTGATGCGTGCGTCCTGGTACACGGAAAAGGCGCGCGGCAGGTCGCCGTCGCACGCGCGTACCGCGGCCCCGAGCGTGACGGCGTCCTCGACGGCCATGCATGCGCCCTGCGCCAGGTATTGCAGCAGCGGATGCGCGGCGTCGCCGAGCAGCGTGATGCGGCCGTGCGTCCATTGACCGATGGGTTCGCGGTCTGCGGTGGCCCAGCGGCGCCAGGTCGGCGGCAGGGAGAGCAGGCTCAGCGGACGGGCATCGATGCCCTGGAAGTACGAAAGCACCTCCTCCTGGCTGCCCTCGCTGACGCCCCAGGTCTCCTGCTGGCGGCTATGGAACGTCACCACGAGGTTGTACTGCTCGCCGGCGCGGACCGGGTAATGCACGACGTGGCAGTTCGGCCCGACCCAGAGCACCGGTGCGTTCCATTGCATGTCGCGCGGAAAATGCCCGGCATCGATCACCGCGCGGTACACCACGTGCCCCGATACGCGCGGCGGGTCGCCGACCAGTTGCTGGCGGATGGCGGACTTCACGCCGTCGGCGCCGACCAGGGCACAGCCGTGGTAGCTGTTGCCCTGTTCGTCGAATGCGGTAACGCCGTCCGCCGACTGCCGGACCTCGATGATGCGCGTTGCGGTGACGAACTCGATCCGGTCGGTCTCGCGCACACCCTCGAGCAGCGAATTGTGGACGTCGGCACGGTGCGTGACCGCGTACGGATTGCCAAAGCGCTTGCGGAAGGCTTCGCCGACCGGGATGTCGGCAACGGTCTTCCCGTCGATCGCATCGATCATCATCATGTGATCGGTGTAGACCGCATGGCTGCGCGTGCGCTCGCCCACGCCAAGCGCGTCAAAGGCGGCGAAGGCATTGGGGCCGAACTGCACGCCCGCGCCGATTTCGCCGATGACGCTGGCCTGCTCCAGCACCTTGACATGGCAGCCCTCGCGCGCCAGCGCGAGCGCCGCCGCAAGCCCGCCGATGCCGCCACCGACGACGAGCACGGGGGATGACTGAGTAGTAATACGCATGACACTCCTTATTTCTGCGGGCGGCATCGGCCACGAAAAGCCGTGACAGGCGCCCCATGCAACGGCGATGAATGAATCAGGTGGCTAGTGGCCGTCCAGTGCGGCGGGCAGCGCGGCGTTCTGCACCGACGCGTCCCCCTGTGCCGTCGGCGCGGCGCGCACCACCCGCAGCACGAGAATCGCGGCAGCGGCAATGGCGGCAGGAACGGCGCTGCACACGAAGATGGCCTTGATGCCGAATCCGCTCGCGAGCAAGGCGCCGACGACAAGCGGCCCGCTAACCTGGCCCATGCGGCCCAGCGCCATGGCCCAGCCCACGCCGGTGGCGCGCATCCCGCTCGGGTAGCTCAGCACGGCCAGGCCCAGCAGCCCTGAACTGCCGGCGCCCAGGAAGATGCCGGACAGCGTGGCCGCGAGCCCCAGCGCGGGCAGCGACCCGGTGGCGTAACCGAGCACGGACACGCTGAGCGCACCGAGCAGGAACAGCGGCGGCAGCGTCAGGTACGGACCGAAGCGGTCCACCAGGCGGCCACCCGCGGCGGTACCAGCCACGCTACCGAGATTGATCAGGGCGACCACGAGCGCGGCATCGTGCTCGCCGACGCCCTCGCCGCGCAGCAGCGCAGGCGTCCACAGCACCAGCACTATCAACAGCACAAAGCACATGAAGAATCCGGTCCAGAGCAGCAGCGTGGCGACGAGCCGCCCTCCCGACAGGAGTTCCCGGAATGGCAGGCCGCGCACGCGTTCCTCGGCATCGACATAGGTGACCTGGCGATCGGACGCTGACGGCTGGCCCGCGATGCGCGCGACGATGGCGCGTACCGCCTCCTGGCCGTCCTTGCGGCGCAGCAGGAACGGGAGCGATTCAGGCAGGCCCACGATGACCAGCAGCGCCAGCCCCAGCGGCAGCGCGCCGCCGAGATAGAACAGCGCGGGCCAGCCGTAGTGCGGCACGATGTACGAGCTGGCGAGCGCGCCCACGGCACCACCGAGCGGAAAGCCGGCATAGAGCACGCCGGTCATCATGCCGCGCATGGGCCGCGGCGTGTATTCGGCAGACAGCGCCAGCAGGTTCGGAATCGCGCCGCCAAGGCCGAGGCCGGCGAGGAACCGCACCAGCAGCAGTTCCGGCAGCGTGGACGCATGCGGCGTCAGCAGCGAAAACCCCGAGAAGACCACGATCGCCGCCGCCAGCAGCCAGCGGCGGCCAAAGCGGTCCGCCAGCGGGCCCAGCAGGAAGGCGCCAAGCATGGCGCCCAGCAGGCCCGCGGAGAAGACCTGCCCGAACAGTGCGATGGCAATGTCGAGCGAGGAAGACATGGCCTTCGCCGCAAAGCCGATCGCCTGGGTATCGAAACCATCCATCAGCACGATAAGGAAGCAGACGATGAAGATGCGAAGCCGATAGGCACCTAGAGGCCGTGCGTCGATGACCGACGCAATGCTGGTTGGGGGCGTGTACATGGGTCTCCTTGTTTGCGCGGTCTGTTGTTTGATTGAGGCCTGACCCGGTCAGGCCCGATCCGGCCGGCCGTTGCGCCGCGCTGCGGGCAAACCGGATGACGGAAGTCTCGTTCCTCGCCTATCATTCGGCAATCAAATGAACGGAATGACGGTCATGAACGAAATGGATAATTTCGATATGAACCTGCTGCGCGTGTTCGATGCGCTGTGGCGGCATGGTCACCTGGGCCGCGCGGCCGAGGAGATCGGCGTGAGCCAGCCGGCCATGTCGCACGCGTTGCAGCGGATGCGCGACCAGCTCGGCGATCCGCTGTTCCTGAAGGTCCGCACCGGCATGCAGCCGTCGCCGCGCGCCGTAGTGCTGGCACCCGTGGTGCAGGGCGTGTTATCCGAGGTGCGGGAGCATCTGCTGACGGCGCCGCGCTTCGATCCCGCGCAGGCGCGGCGGACCTTCACGCTGGCGCTGTCCGACGTCGGCGAAGCGGCATTCCTGCCGCGCCTGCTGGCCCGGCTCATGAAAGAGGCGCCGCATGTGGACGTGCGCACGGTATCGGCGCGGCACACGGACATCATGGATCAGCTCGAACGCGGCAGGATCGACCTGGCCATCGGCTACTATCCGGACCTCGGCGGCTCGGATGTATTCCAGCAGCGCCTGTTCCGGCACGGGTTCGTGTGCCTGGCGCGCAAGAATCACCCGGTGGCACGCGGACGCATGACCGCGGAACAGTTCCGTGAACTGCCGCATGCGGTGATCCAGAGCGAAAGCCGCAGCCAGGAGCTGGTCGAGTCGTATCTGCGCCAGCATGGCATCGCGCGGCGCGAGATGCTGCGTTCCCCGCATTTCCTCAGCATTCCGCTCGTGGTCGCATCGACCGACCTGGTCGTCACGGTGCCGCTGCCGGTGGGCGAGCTGTTCGCGCGCATCGCCGATGTACAGGTCCTCGAGCCACCGTTCCCGATTCCCGCCTTTGATCTCAGGCAGCATTGGCACCGCTGTCAGCATGACGACCCGGGCAATCGCTGGCTGCGCTCGGTCACCCAGGAACTGTTCGGCGAATCTCCTGGCGAGTAGCGCGCCCGTGCATCGCATCCATTAAAGGCAACGAGGGCGATCATCGGATCGCCCTCGTTCATGATTGCCTGCGCGTTCGTCGCGAAATGCCGATCGACAGACAGTCCTCCAGGAGAATCAGGAACGCGCCGCATGGCAACGTGCCAGCGCCGTGCGCAGCAGGACGACAACCAGCGACCAGCACAGCAACGCCTCGTGGTTGTGGACGGCTTCGCTGGTGCGCGTCGTGGCGGCGGATGTGATGGGTTGCATATTTACTCCTCAACGGATAGGTGGTGTGGTGGAGGAGCACGCGCCGGTGGCGCAGGCCACCGCAATGATCTGTTTCTGCTGCACCGAAAGCGCGCCGTCTGCAAAAGCCGCGTGGTCCAATGCACGGAAGCTCTTCATCGCTTCAGGAGCGTTTTCGTCCAGCTTCCTCAAACGAGGCACGATCCTTCATATCGAGCATGGAAAACTCCATCAAGGTTGGGATTGGAGTACGTATGATAGGAAGGGCAAGGTTCCGCCTGGTCTTAGTTTGGTTTCAATTCGTCCAATGATGGCATCCGCCCCTTCCGCACATCGTGTGCTCGAACATTTCCTTGCCACACTGGACATCGGTGTCACGCACATCACACGATGCGACATCCGCGACGGGTGGAGCGTGCGCTTCGAAGCGTGTGAAACAGCCAGCCTCCACTACTGCCTGGACGGCCGCGGCACGCTCGACGCAGGCAATGGCCACCGCGTCGCGTTGCGGCCGCACAGTTTCGTCCTGATGCCTCCCGGCGTCTCCTACCGGCTCGAATGCGTGTCCGAGTCGCCGGCTATGTCAGTGGATCGGGCAAGGCTTGGCTCATGGTCCGCGCGCGAAACGGCGCCGACGCTGAAGGTGGGCGAAGCGGCAGCGGGGATCGAGTTGGCGTGCGGGGAGTTGCGCTTTGCGACGGACACCGCCGATCCCTTCAGGATGCTGCGGCATCCGATCGTGACGCGCTTCGATGGCCCAGCGGGGCTGAGAGACCAGTTCGTCATGCTGCTGGCGGAATCCGCGCAGCCCGGACTGGGATCGAGGGTGCTGATCGAGGCATTGCTCAAGCAATGCCTGGTTATGCTGCTGCGGCGTCAGCTGGAAAGCGATAACGCGCAGCTGTCGTGGACGGCGGCCGTTGCCGATCCCCGGCTGCTGCTCGCGCTGGAAAAGCTCTTTGAACAACCCGAAGCACCACTGTCGGTGCAGCGACTGGCCGATCTGGCGGGAATGAGCCGTTCAGCGTTCGCTTCGCACTTCGAACGGGCGTTCGGCCAGACGCCGATGGCCATGCTGCGAACGGTGCGGCTGCACAAGGCCGCGGAATTGCTGGCGACCACGACGCTGCAGATTTCCCAGGTGGCGCACGCCGTGGGTTTCTCCAGTCGCAGCAATTTCTCGCAGGCGTTCCACAAACAGCATGGTGTGGACCCAAGCGGATTCCGGCAGCGAACGGCGCCTCGTCGGCGCGTGGGTGGCGACTGATTCCGGTTGCGGATTCAACCGATCGCGGCGTGCTGTGCAAGTACTGTCGCCGGCTGTGCCAGCGACTACTCTGTACTTACGCACGGACCGGCATCGGCTCGTGCGTCGACGAAACTCCTCCTCCAAAAAGGAAGGACAACAATCATGCGTTCCCCCCTGAGACATGCGTCCGTCGCCGCGTCCGCCCTGGCACTCTGCGTGACGGCTTTTGCACAAGGCGCACCGGATCCCATCCGCCCCCCGGCAATCCTTCCACTCGAATCCGAGCAGGCGCCCAGGCTGGTCCCGTATCCGCCGCTGGCCGAACCGTTGGCCCGCGGTGTCGTCATCGTGCAGTTCCGGACCGAACACTTCCGTGTCATGCCGGTGTTCGGCAAGACCGCCACACAGGTATCGCCGCGCATCGGGCATCTTCATGTGACGGTCGACGACTCGCACATTACCTGGGCCCACACCAACGAGGATCCCGTCATCGTAGTGGGGCTGCCCCCGGGGGCCCACAAGCTTCGGCTCGAACTGGCCGATCCCAGCCACAAGATCCTGGCCACGGAGACCATCGCCTTCACCTTGCCTGACCCGAAGGCGCCGGCGGCGCACAAGCATTGATCTCTGATTGTTGCTTCTGGAAGCCTTAGATCGGGTACTGTGGCGCTTCGCCCTGAATGGTCATCCATTGCCACTGGGTAAATTCCTCCCAGTTGGCCGCTCCGCCGATGCTGGTACCGTTGCCAGACGCGCCGACGCCGCCGACCGGGTTGATGACCTCGTCGTTGACGGTCTGGTCATTGATATGCAGCATGCCGGTGCGCAGGCGCTCCCCCATGTGCAATGCCCGGCCGACATTACTGGAGACGATGCCCATCGACAGCCCGTACTCGGTACGGTTGGCCAGCGCAATCGCATCTTCATCCGTGTCGAACGGCACCACCACGGCCACCGGCCCGAATATCTCTTCGCTGAAGGCCAGGCTATCCGGTGTCACGTCGCTGAGCACGGTCGGCTCGAAGAACAGGTCGCGATACCCGCCGCCGGTTGCGATGCGGGCACCGGAACGCTGCGCCTCGCTGACGATCCTGGCAACGTTATCGCGCTGGCTTTTATTGATCAACGGCCCGAGCGCGACGTCGCCTTCGGCGGGATCCCCGACCGTCAGGCTCGCGGCCTTGGCGGCCAGCTTCCCGACGAACCGGTCGTGGATGGCACGCTGCACCAGCACACGGCCGGTGGCCATGCAGACCTGGCCCTGGTGCAGAAAGGTGCCCCATGCGGCGTTTGCAACCGCGAGATCGAGATCGGCATCATCGAGGACGATCAGCGAATTCTTGCCGCCCAGCTCCAGCGAGACTTTCTTCAGGTGCCGGCCCGCGGCCTCCCCGACCTTGCGGCCCGCGGCCGTGGAACCGGTGAACTGAATCATCGCCACATTCGGATCGGCCGTCAGCGCCGCACCGGCGGCACCATCGCCCGGCAGCACGTGCAGCGCGCCAGCCGGCAGGCCGGCGAGTTCAAACAGCCGCGCGACCACGAAGCCACCGGACACCGCCGTGCGCGGATCGGGCTTGAGCACCACCGCGTTGCCCAGCGCCAGCGCCGGCGCAACGGCCCGCATCGCCAGGTAGAGCGGGAAATTGAACGGCGAGATGACGCCAACTACGCCAAGCGGCCGCCGGCGTGCCAGCGACAGCCGCCCGGGCACGGAAGGCAATACCTCTCCGGCTGAGCGCGATGGCAGCCCTGCGGCTTCCTGCAGAACCTTGATGGTGATCGTGGTCTCGAACGCCGCCTTCGCTCGCGTGGAGCCGCCTTCGCGCACGATCCAGCCGACGATCTCGTCGAAATGTGTCTCGGCAACTCGCACAGCCCTGCGCAGCACACCTGCGCGTTCTTCATAGTGCAGGCTGGCCCAGCCCGGCTGCGCCTTCGCCGCGGCCTCGGCCGAACTGGCAATCGTCGAGATATCGGCCATGCCGATACGGCCCAGTTCCCGGCCCGTAGCGGGCTCGATCACGCCGGTCGCGAAGCTGCCAGCCTGCCAGCGCCCGGTAAAGAGCTGGCCGGTCCAGATGTTCTTGTCGAGCAGGCCGGGGGAATGCGTGAGGTTCATCAAAGCTCCAGTTCCTGTGGTGTGGGGATCAAGAGCAAGTATAGACGTAAACAACGAGTAAAGCAGTCGCTGTTTAGTCACGCATCGCTGGCAGGTCAGATGTGACGAGTTTGAAAAAGCCGGCGAAAAAAGCCCCTCAAGCGATGAGGAGCCTCAAGGCAATGCCGGTGACCTGAACGCGCGGACCTCAGGCGTTCTTGCGTGAACCCCCGCGCGTGGGCGCAGTCCTTTCGCCCCGCCGGTTGGCCGCACGATCCGACAGCCAGTTGACAACCTGCACCCCGTAGCTGGCCGGCGTCTTGTCATTGACGCGCTGAGAAAGGTCGGCCAGGCTATGCCGTTTCAGTTCCGCTCGCATCGCCTTCTCCGCCGCCTGCATGACGGCGTGAATCGAACAAACGCCACGTGTCGCCCAACCCGGTGCGTCGTCATTGAAGACGGCACAGCGGCCGCGGATCTCGAGGCAGTCGAACAGCGGCTTCTCGCCGTCGATCGCGACCACGACATCGTGAACGGTAATGTGGTTGGCAGGCCGCGCGAGCCGGAATCCGCCCTTGATGCCCTCCGTGGCGACTACCAGCTTGGCCTTGGCCAGCTTGGTGAACAGCTTGGCCAGGAAGTCGTGTGGAACGCCCTGAAGCTCAGCCAGGTCACGGACACTCGCCTCTTCCACAGCCGCCGGCGACCGCGTCAGGTACAGCAGGCAGTGGATGCTGTATTCAACGCCTGTACTGATTTGGGACATAGCATACTAGGACTTTGTCTATCGTAGTTGAAATGCTATACAACTTCTGCGGGAACCGCAAGGCGCGCCGTCAGGATTGTTGCCGCTGGCTCCATCCGCCCCCGAGGCTGCGCACCAGCGACACCGTCGCCGCGGCACGCAAGCCTGCCACCGCATTAGCATCGCGCTGCGACTGCAGCACGGTGCGGTCGGCGTCGATCACGGTCAGGTAGTCAACGGCACCGGCATCGTAGCGGCTGCGCGAAATGCGCTGCGCCCGTTTCGCGCCGGCCAGGGCGCCGTCGAGCGCCGTGGCCTGCTGGCTGAGCCAGCGCACATCGGCCAGGCTGTCCTCCACCTCACGGAACGCCGACAGCACGGTCTGCCGGTAGCGCGCCACGCTCTCCTCGTGCGCGGCGCGGGTGCCAGCCAGGTTTGATCGGTTGCGGCCACCGTCGAGCACGGTCTGCGCCACCGTCGAACCGACCAGCGGGCCCAGCAGCCACGTGCGCGACGACCACTGGAACAGGTTCGACAGGTCCGAAGACTCGAAGCCGAACAGCGCCGTGAGCGAGATGCGCGGGAAAAACGCCGCGCGGGCGATGCCGATGCGCGCATTGGCTGCTGCCATCTGGCGCTCCGCCGCCGCAATATCGGGCCGGCGCTCGAGCAGTTCCGACGGCAGCCCCGCCGGCACGGCCACCGGAGCGGTATCGAACGGCCGGGCGGCGAGTCCGAACTGCGCGGGCGCCACGCCGGTCAGTACGGCCAGCGCGTGTTCCTGGTTGGCTCGGCGGCGTTCGATGCCGGCCAGGTCGGAGCGCGCCGTGCCCAGTTCGCTTTCGGCGCGGGCCGGATCCAGGTTGGTGGTCTCCCCTGCTTCGTAGCGCTTGCGCAGCAGCGACAGCGCGCCCTCACGCAGCCTGATCGTCGCATTAAGCAGCTCGCGGTCACTGTCCAGCGTGCGCAGCGCGAAGTAGGCCTGCGCCACGTCGGCCTGCAGCGCCAGCTGCACCGACCGGTACAGCTCCTCAGCACCCCGCTCGTCGGCGCGCGCGGCGTTCACGCTGCTGGCCACGCGGCCAAACAGGTCAAGCTCATAGCTGGCGAACGCACGGGCCTTGAGCACCGTCCGGGGCGCCACGCGCGCGCCATCGGGCAGCCCCTGCGAGGCGGCCGACGACTGGGAGCGCGTCGGGTCCAGGCCCACGCTCAGTTGCGGGTACCGGTCCGCCTCGGTGGCGCCGGTGAACGCACGCGCCTGCTTCAGGCGCGCCGCCGCCGCGGCCAGCTCCTGGTTGTGAGTGTTGGCCGCGTCGATCAGCCGGTCCAGATCGGCATCGCCAAACAGCTTCCACCACTCACCGCGCTGCTGGCCTTCGGCGGGCGTGGCGGTCTTCCATTGCGCGCTCTCGGCCTGCGCGGCTTCAGCTTCCTTGAAGGCCGGCACGGTGACGGTCTCCGGCACCTTGTAGGTCGGCGCCAGCGAGCAGCCGGCCAGGATCAGCGCGGCCGCTAGTGTGGCGATTCGGGGCAACTGCGTTGTGATGTGGGCAATCATTTGTGTTTCCTTGACTGTTCTGTGCTCCGGCGGCTTCAACGCCGCCGAGGTAGCTCCCCTCTCCCGCTTGCGGGAGAGGGAAGCAAACATGCGTTATTCAGCCGATGCCACAGCATGGTGTTCGACTTGCGCCGTCTGCGCGCGGCGCTGGCCACGGGTGGCCAGCAAACGCAACGCCACATAGAACACCGGCGTCAAAAACAGACCGAAGAAGGTCACGCCGAGCATGCCCGCGAACACCGCCACGCCCATTGCCTGGCGCATCTCCGAGCCGGCACCGCTGGACACCACCAACGGCACCACGCCCATGATGAAAGCGAACGACGTCATCAGGATCGGGCGCAGGCGCAGGCGGCTGGCCTCGATCGCGGCCTCGACCACGGTGCGGCCGTGATGCTCCAGCTCCCGCGCGAACTCCACGATCAGGATCGCGTTCTTGGCCGATAGCCCCACCAGCACGATGAAGCCGATCTGCGTGAAGATGTTGTTGTCGCCTTGCGTCAGCCATACGCCCGTCATGGCGGCGAGCAGGCTGGTCGGCACGATCAGGATCACGGCCAGCGGCAGCGTCAGGCTTTCATACTGGGCGGCCAGCACCAGGAAAACCAGCAGCACGCACAGCGGGAAGATCCACACACCCGCATTGCCAGCCAGGATGTCCTGATAGGTCAGCTCGGTCCATTCGAAGCCGATTCCCTTCGGCAGGGTTTCGGCGGCGATGCGCTCGGCGGCAGCCTGCGCCTGGCCCGACGAAAAGCCCGGCGCCGGGCCGCCATTCAGGTCGGCGGCGGTGAAGCCGTTGTAGCGGATCACGCTGTCCGGGCCAAAGCCCTGCCTGACCTGCACCAGCGACGACAGCGGCACCATCTCGCCGCTGGCGCTGCGCGCCTTCAGCTGCAGGATGTCCTCGGCATGCTGGCGGTACTGCGCATCCGCCTGCACCTTGACCTGATAGGTCCGGCCGAACTTGTTGAAGTCGTTGACGTAGGCGGAACCGAGGTAGGTCTGCAGCGTATCGAACACATCGGTCACCGGCACGCCGAGCTGCTTGGCCTTGGTACGGTCCAGCTGCACATCAAGCTGCGGCACGTTCACCTGGTAGTTGCTGAAGATGCCGGCAAGCTCAGGCGTGGCGCGCGCCTTGGTCATGAACGCGTTGGTGGCGTCGAACAGTGCGTCATAGCCCAGTGCGGCGCGGTCCTCGATCATCAGCTTGAAACCGCCGATCGTGCCCAGGCCCTGAACCGGCGGCGGCGGGAACACGGCAATAAACGCGTCCTGGATCGCGGCATACTTCTTGTTCAGGTCCGCGGCAATGGCCTTGCCCGACAGCTCCTTGCTCTTGCGCATTTCGAACGGGTCCAGCGTGACAAAGACGATGCCGGCGCTCGGACTGTTGGTGAAGCCGTTGATCGACAGGCCCGGGTAGGCAACGGCCGATTCCACGCCCGGATGCTTGAGCGCGATCTCCGACATGCGGCGCATCACGTCCTCGGTGCGGTCCAGCGTGGCGCCGTCCGGCAGCTTGGCAAAGCTGACCAGGTACTGCTTGTCCTGCGCCGGCACAAAGCCCTTCGGCACCAGCTGGAACACGCCCCAGGCGGCCACCAGCATCACCGCGTAGACGCCGAAGACCGAGCCCTTGCGGCGGATCACACCCTTCACGCCACGGCCATAGCTTTCGGAGCTGCGGCCGAAAAAGCGGTTGAAGCGGACGAAGAACTTGCCGAAGACCTTGTCCATGCCACGCGTCAGCCAGTCCTTGGGGGCGTCATGACTCTTCAGCAGCAGGGCCGATAGCGCGGGTGACAGCGTGAGCGAGTTGAAGGCCGAGATGATGGTCGAGATCGAAATCGTCAGCGCGAACTGCTTGTAGAACTGGCCGGTCAGGCCGGTCATGAAGGCCAGCGGCACGAACACGGCGATCAGCGTCAGCGCGATGGCGATGATCGGGCCGCTCACCTCGCGCATGGCCTTGTAGGTGGCTTCCTTCGGCGACAAGCCTTCCTCGATATTGCGCTCGACGTTCTCCACCACCACGATCGCATCGTCCACCACGATGCCGATCGCCAGCACCAGCCCGAACAGCGACAGCGCGTTGATCGAGAAGCCGAACGCATGCATCAGTCCGAAGGTGCCGACGATCGACACCGGCACCGCCAGCAGCGGGATGATCGACGCGCGCCACGTCTGCAGGAACAGGATCACCACCAGCACCACCAGCAAGATCGCCTCGAACAGCGTATGGACCACCGCCTCGATGCTGTGGCGCACGAATTGCGTGGGGTCATAGACGATGCTGTAGGCCACGCCTTCCGGCATGTTCTGCTTTAGCTCGGCCATGGTCTTGCGCACTTCGTTGGAGATATCGATCGCGTTCGCCCCCGGCGACTGGAAGATCAGCAGTGACAGGGCGGACTTGTTGTCGAGCTGCGAACGCAGCGCGTATTCCGACGCGCCCAGTTCGATGCGCGCGATGTCCTTCAGGTACGTGACCACACCGTCGGGCGAACTCTTGACGATGATGTCACCGAACTCTTCCACGGTCTGCAGCCGGCCCTGCGCGTTCACCGACAGCTGCAGGTCGGTGCCCGGCAGCGCCGGCGACTGGCCGAGCACGCCTGCCGCCACCTGCACGTTCTGCTCGCGGATGGCGCGCACTACGTCCGATGCGGCGAGGCCGCGCTCGGCGATCTTCTCCGGATTCAGCCACACGCGCATCGAATAGTCGCCCGCGCCGAACAGCCGCACCTGGCCCACGCCCTGGATCCGCGCGATGCGGTCCTTCACGTTGATCAGCGCGTAGTTGCGCAGGTAGGTCGTGTCGTAGCGGTCGTTGGGCGAGACCAGGTGGACCACCATGGTCAGGTCCGGCGAGCTCTTGACCGTGGTGATGCCCAGCCGGCGCACATCCTCCGGCAGGCGCGGCTCGGCCTGCGAGACGCGGTTCTGCACGAGCTGCTGGGCCTTGTCCGGGTCGGTGCCCAGCTTGAAGGTCACCGTAAGCGTCAGCGTGCCGTCGGTATTGGCCTGCGAGTTCATGTAGAGCATGTCCTCGACGCCATTGATCTGCTCTTCCAGTGGCGTGGCCACGGTCTCGGCGATCACCTTCGGGTTGGCGCCCGGGAACTGCGCGCGCACCACCACTGACGGCGGCACCACTTCCGGGTACTCCGAGACCGGCAATTTGAACATCGAGATGGCGCCAATCAGGAAGATCAGGACCGACAGCACGCCCGCGAAGATCGGGCGGTCGACAAAAAATTTCGAGAAATTCATCTTGGTCTCGGCGAAAGCAGTCCCCGCTGGCGGTCCGCCGGAGCAGACGCCATGTGCAACCTCGGCGGGAAATTCGGATTCGGTCTGTGACGGAGGTCGGGACTCAGCTCACGCTGCCCTTGCCGGCCTTGCCGGCCTTCCCCTCAGCCGCGGCCTGCTTGCGGTCGGTCGTGCTGCCACGCGACTCAAGTTCGCTGCGGTAGGCCATCGCCACCGGCCTCGGGGTCACGGTGTCGCCGGGGCGCACGCGCGACAGGCCGTTCACGACGATGTTCTCGCCCGGTTGCAGGCCCTTGCGGATCACGCGCAGCCCTTCGTACGTCGGCCCCAGTTCGACTTCGCGGTACGCGAGCTTGCCGCCCTTGTCCACCAGCAGCACGAACTTCTTGCCCTGGTCGGTACCGATGGCGCGGTCGTTGACCAGCGCGGCGGGATACGGCGAGCCGCCCCCGAGCCTGACCTTCGCATACAGCCCTGGCAGCAGGCGGCGGTCCTCGTTGTCGAAGACCGCGCGCACGCGGATCGTGCCGCTGCGCGTGTCGAGCCGGTTGTCGATCGAATGGATCCGGCCCTGGTGCGGATTGCCATCCTCGTTGGCCAGCCCCAGTAACACCGGCAGGTCGCCCTTGCCACCACCGGCGCTCGGCGCCGTGTAGCGCAGGTAGCTCTGCTCGTCGACATCGAAGCTCGCGTACACCGGCGAGACCGATACCACCGTGGTCAGCGGCGGCGATGCCGCGCCGGCCGCCACGAGGTTGCCCACCGTGATCTCGGCGCGCGACGCCCGGCCTGTGACCGGCGCAACGATGCGCGTGTAGCCCAGGTTCAGCTTCGCCACCTCCAGCGCCGCCTGCGCGCCGCGGACGTCGGCCGACATCTCGCTGGCCGCGTTGATGCGCTCGTCGAACTCGCGCCGCGAGATCGCGTTATCGTCGAGCAGGCGTTGCGCGCGCGCCTTTTCGGTCTGCGCATGCGACGCCCGTACCTGCGCCGCAGCCAGCGCCGCCTCGGCGCGCGCCACTTCGGCCGCATAGGGGCGCGGATCGATCGTGAACAGCGGGTCGCCCTTCGTCACCATCGAGCCATCGCGGAAATGCACCGTTTCGATCGTGCCGGACACACGGGGACGGATCTCCACACGGTCCACGGCCTCGATGCGGCCCGAGAATTCATCCCATTCGGTGATGGTCTGGCCCACCACTGCCGCCACTTCCACAGCCGGTGCCGGCGGCGGCGTGGTGGCCTGCGCTTCCCCGCCGTGCCAGGGACGCAGCACGGAGGCTGCCACACCGGCCCCCAGCATTGCCACGAGGGCAGCGGCGAGCAGCGTTTGTCGAGACTTGCGATTCATCGTTCTTCACTCCATGCATCTTTGAGACTCTTGAGTCGATGCGCCCTTACCTCAATCCAGCCTCAAAACTGGAGGTCGCTGGTGCGCTGGTGGCCATAAAAGCTCCGATCGCCATTTCAGCGTACGGAACATGCAGTTCCCGACTCTTGACCCCAGGCAGCGCACCCTTGGCATATCGGCCGCACCCGAACGGACCATAACTGCGATTCTATTAGTCGTAGTTATGAAGCGCAAGCAGTTTTTGATGGTGCAACGCTGCCCACCTGCATGTGCAGCAGTGGGATCTTGTCGCTGGGCTGGCCCCTCAGGCAGGCGTAGCCTGACGTGCGGTGCGTGCTTCTGTCAGGAAGCGATGAATCTGTGCGACCACGGCCGCGCCCTCGCCGACCGCCGACGCGACGCGCTTGGTGGAACCCGAACGTACGTCGCCGGTCGCGAACACGCCTTGCACGCTTGTCTGCAGCGGCAGGGCTTGCGGCGGCGCATCGGCGACGTCGGGGCCAGTCAGCACGAAGCCCTTGTCATCGAGCGATACCCCGCAGGTCCGCAGCCACCCCGTGTTCGGCTCGGCCCCGATGAACACGAACAGGTGATGGGTCGTCATGCTGCCCTCGGCGCCTCCTGCGCCACGATAATGCACCCGTTCAAGTTGCGTCTTGCCTTCCAGCGCGCGGAGCTCGATGCGCGTATGCAAAGTCAGGTTCGGCAGCGACTTGATGCGTTCCACGAGATAGCGCGACATGCTGTCGTCCAGCGTCGTGCCCCGGATGAACATGTGCACATGTTCGGCGTGCAATGAAAGGAAGACCGCCGCCTGTCCCGCCGAATTGCCGCCCCCGATCAGCAGAACGGGCTCGTTCCGGCACAACCTGGCCTCGAGCGGCGTTGCCCAGTAATAGACGCCGCCACCCTCGAAGCGCGCCAGGCCGTCCACCGCCGGACGTCGATACTCGGCGCCCGAGGCGATCACCACGGTGCGCGAGCAGATGCGTTGACCGTCGGCAAGCTCGACGACAAGCGGCTGCTTGTCGCAATACAGAGCCTTGACTTCGCACGGGATACCGATATGGGCGCCGAATTTCTGCGCCTGGACGAAAGCGCGGCTCGCCAGCTCGTGCCCCGTGATGCCGGTCGGGAATCCGAGGTAGTTCTCGATACGCGCGCTCGAGCCCGCCTGCCCACCCGGCGCACGACAGTCGAACACAACCACGGACAAGCCTTCTGATGCTGCATAGACAGCGGTCGCCAGTCCGGCGGGCCCGGCGCCGATGATTGCCACATCGTAGACGTGGCTCGGCTTGAATTCCGGCACCAGTCCCAGGCACGATGCAAGCTGCCCCACATCCGGATTCCGCAAGGTAGTGCCGTTGGGACAGACTACCAGCGGAAAGTCGTCAGGCTGGGGCGTCAGGTGCTCGAGCAGTGCAATGGCATCCACATCGGCTTCGGCGTCGAGGGCCATGTATGGAAAGCCATTGCGCCGCAGGAAATCCTGTAGCGCCAGCAGGCGCGGATTGCCGGCAGCGCCGACGATCACGAGCCCGCGCCCACGCTCGACCGCCAGCGCACGCCGCAGGATCAGCGCGCGCATGATTTTCTCGCCGATATCGGCTTCCCGAATGATCAGTGCGCTGAGGTCATCCGGTCGCAGCAGCAACGCGTCAACATCTTCATCGACGTGCGCATCCACCACGGCCGGCTTGCTCGATAGTTGCGTGATATCCGAAGTAAATTCGCCGTGCTGCGTATAGATGTGGATGATCCGCTTTTCACGCAGGCCTTCGGGAGCAACGATGCGGACCTTCCCCGAGAGGATGACGAATACACCGGGACACGTATTGCCAACCCGGTACAGATATTCCCCGCGAGCGTAGTGGCAGACGCTGGCGAAGCGCCGCACCCGTTCGATTTCCGCTTCCGTCAGGACCGGGAACATCTGCTGATAACGAGGGTGTTCCCGCACGCTGGAGTCCTCGGCATCGCCGCTGGCGTACTGCTCCCCGCCCGGCACTTCCCGGGCATGCATGTCGCCTTCCGCATTCGATTCGATGCTCATCGCTAATCCCCCTGCTTGGCACTGCCACGATCACTATAGGTGAGGTGGCTGCAAGCATGGGACGGTTCCGGCGGCTGCCGCCGGGACCTCGGGGGCCGCGCATCGATGAAGAGCAGAGCGCTGTCGTTCACAGCTTGCCATGTACCGTTGGCGACACTGCACAGCCTGTGAGTTCCTGGCGGCCCTGACCGCGGGGCTGGCACAGGAAGCACCTCATGAGGCGGATCGAAAGAAATCTTCAGCGCTTGGTACCGCTACCGGCCCGCAGCACCATAGCGCAACGCGAACTGCCAGCCCAGCTCGGCCAGCGGCACGGCCTTCCGGCCCGTCTCCATGGCATCGGCCGCGGCCGCGTTGCCCTGGCGGGCGCGCTGGCCGATGCCGTGCATGATCGCCGCGAGCCGGAAGAAGTTGTAGGCCAGATAGAAGTCCCAGTGTTCGAGCGCGTGCGTGCCGTTGCTCTCGCCATACCAGCGCAGGTAGGCCTGCTCGTTGGGAATGCCGAGCGCCTGCAGGTCCAGTCCGCCGATGCCGCGCCACAGGTCGGCCGGGATATGCCAGCTCATGCAGTGGTAGGCCAGGTCCGCCAGCGGGTCGCCCAGCGTGGACAGCTCCCAGTCCAGCACGCCCAGCACGCGCGGCTCGGTCGGGTGGAACACCAGGTTGTCCATGCGGTAGTCGCCGTGCACGAGGCAGGTCCGGTCGGCATCGGGAACGTGGTGCGGCAGCCATTCGGCCAGCGCCGCCAGTGCCGGGTTGCCGTCCATGCCGGCATCGCGGCACTGGGCGGACCAGCGTGCGAGCTGGCGCGCCACGTAGCCGCCGGTGCGCCCGTAATCCTGCAGGCCGGCGGCGCGGTAGTCCACCCGGTGCAGCGCGCCGATCACGCGGTTCATCTCGCGGTAGTGGGCGGCGCGCTGCCCACGTGCCACACCAGGCAGCGACTGGTCGTAGATGACGCGGCCCTGCAGGAAGTCCATCACGTAGAACGCGCTGCCGACGACGGAGAGGTCCTCGCTGTACAGGTGGACCCGCGGCACCGGCACGTCGCTGTCGCGCAGCGCCTGCATGACGCGGAACTCACGGTCGATGGCATGCGCCGATGACAGCAGCTGTCCCGGCGGCCTGGTGCGCAGCACGTACTGCTGCGCACCGCACGCGATCCGGTAGGTCGGGTTGGACTGACCGCCCGCCAGGCGCTCCAGCGTCAGCCGGGGCTGCGCGATCAGGCCTTCGCGGTGCAGCAGCGCCGCCAGCGCGGCGTTGTCGAATCCCGTGCCGCCTGCGTCGGGCGGCGCCGCTTGGGCTGCTTGCATCGATTCGTTCTCCGTGTGGCCTTCGTTGTCGGCTTGCCGCGCGGCTCAGGCAGCCTTGACCATGTCCTCGACCACCTTCTTGGCGTCGCCGAACACCATCATGGTCTTGTCCATGTAGA